>JAQVOB010000064.1:0-4122 GCA_028702835.1 Candidatus Methanomethylophilaceae archaeon | reverse complement strand
AACGGATGCCATAGAACGTGCCGGATTCTCTGAGAAAGCGATGGCTGTAGAAGAATCACTGATATCCCAGCCATTCTCGTCGGGATACGATCATACGGTTAGGACGATAATACGGTGGATAAGCCCCGAGAAGAAGGAAACGCTGCCCGGGACAGTGAACATACTGGGCCTTCCGATCTCCAGCAACGATTGGGAAAGTGCTTTGGAGGACCTGAAGCATATGCTGGATCTTATCGGCCTGAGGGTCCTGTCCTCCCCCGGGGCCGGATGCAGCCGCAAGGACATCAGGGAATCTGTCGCCGCAGAGTTCAACGTGATAGTAAGCAGCGAGTACTGCATCAGAACCGCCGAGTTTTACGAAGAGGAGTACGGCATACCTGCGATATGCTGCGGCGGCGGTGCCCCCGTAGGATTCGATGCGATTGAGGAATGGATAAAGACCATAGCATCTGAGACAGGTAAGAACGCGGACAGAGCGGAGAAGCTGATACGTGATCGGAGAGAACAGGTATTCAGGCGCATAAAGGGCTCTCTGTACACTAACAAAGTGAAATGCAACGATTTCATAGCCATGACGGACGGGTCGGTGCTGTTGCCTCTCATCGGATGGCTCTACGATTATCTGGGCATGATACCGGCGTCTGTGACCCCAGACCCGGGTGGGGATGAGGAAACCGCCGTCAAGATCCGCAGTCTCCTCAAAAGCATGGGAATGGAGGACGCATGGCGATCGGACCCTGCATTAAGGAAGGCTGATTTCGCATTCGCGGACGGGCACACGGCCGAGATGCTGGAGATGACAGGCCGTTGTTTCAACGGCATCGATATAGGCTATCCCAGCCTTGCAAGGACAAGGTTCCTGCCCCGCCCGATCTACGGCCTATCCGGCGCCATGTATCTCCTGGATGAGATCTTCAGCAAAGAGTGATGGCGGAGCCTGAAATTCGCCGTCCATATTCCCGGTTGGAGAGCATCTTGGATGTAACTTGCAAAAGATATTAATAGTCTGCAACCAATATTCTTTATTGCACGCGCGGAGATCGCAAGAGTGAACTAAGACACCTGGATTTTCCCTCAGGAAAATTAACACCTGTCCGAACGCTCGGTGCCCTGCAACATACAGGAATGGACTGTACGCCCCACGGCGTTGCACCCATATGCTGCGTGTGAAGACCCCTCGTATGAGGGCAAAGCGAACAGGCGTAGAAAGATCAAGGGGAACCTCTTCCGGGAGCATTTCCTGTCTTGATAACAACGACCCGTCGTAAGGCTTCGTGCGTGCTAACTTCTCTCCTGATCACATTCGCACGGATATTCGGCTGTCTTCGCCGGAACGTATTCTGGGATCACTGAGGCTCGAGTGCCTGCTCTGCATTCTGTATACACCTTGTGAGAACAGAGTACGCATTGATCATGTCCGTCTCTCCGACTATGAATATAGTGTCAGTGTGGCAGCTCACGATCTCCTCGAGATTTATGCCTGCATTCGACAGATTCGTTATCAGGTAAGCTATGACGCCGCTTGTGTCCACGATCCTCTCGGGACTCTTCACGGCTATCTCCACCAGGTTCTCCCTGACCTTTATTACGTTGAATCTTCCGACCGTGTCCGTTATCCTGTCCTTCAGGCTCTTATCGGCGATTATCGTCACCGCGGAGGCGGACTGCACGATCTGCATTATGGAATTCTCGTTCCACAGGTCCTTGAACAGATTGTCCATCTTGTGCAGAACCGTCCAATCATTCTTCGCAGTGACTATGCACGTCTTGGTCCTCATCTCAAGACGGCTGTCCTTGAGTATCCGCAGGATGCTCATCTCATGATCAGTGGTGGTTCCGAGCTTGCCCGCGTAACGTCTGCAGGCGATCATGACCGCTTCCTCGTTCTCTATGCCCAGGTCCTTCATTATCAGCCTGGCGAGGGAGGAATAGTTGATCAGGCCCTTTGAAACGCAGTCCTTTATGCTGGGATGCGCATCGATGTAGCTCCTCGTCTTCTCTGCGAGACTCTCTTTAGAGACTGATTTGGCCATGTCCGCTTGATTATCTTTCGAATATATATGTCCTATCACAGACACATATTTTCAATGTTGATACCTATAGGACAACGATGTTCAGGCACCGAGGAAGTCCCTCAACAGGGCGTTGAAGCGTTCCGTCTCCTTCTTGCCGATTATGAGCGGAGGGATCAGACGCACCACGTTACCGTGGCAGACATTTACCAGCACGCCTTCGCTCAGGCAGTGCTGCTGGAACTCCTTGGCGCGGGATTTCATCTCAATCCCTATGATCAGGCCCATTCCACGCACTCCTGTTATCTCCGCGCTCTTTATCTTACTGATCTGATCGATCCATTTAGCGCCCAGCACAGCAGCATTATCCACAAGGCCCTCGCCCTTCATGATATCGATCGTGGCGATCGCAGCGGAGCAGACCAGAGGGTTGCCGCCGAAGGTCGTCCCATGGGTCCCGGGAGTCATAACGGACGATATCTCCTCAGTTGTCGAGACGGCCCCCATGGGCGCCCCGGACGATAGGGCCTTCGCCGTTGTGATCATATCCGGTATTACATCAAAATTATCGATACCGAACCACTTCCCCGTGCGCCCCATTCCCGTCTGAACCTCGTCGACTATCATTACGGCGGCATTATCTGAGCACAGGTCACGGACGGTCTTGAAGAACTCCTTCGGAGCTGTCACCACTCCGCCCTCCCCCTGTATCGGCTCAACGATCACTGCCGCCGTATCCTTGCCTATCATGGACTTCACGGATTCGGAAGAACCGAAATCAAAGTAATCGAAGCATCCGCTGATGAGCGTCTGGAACGTGTCCTGATACTTCACCTGCCCCGTGGCACCGAGGGCTGCCGCGGTACGGCCGTGGAAGGAATTGGATGCCGACAGGATCCTCTTCTTCTTGGTATAGCGTACGGCAGTCTTCATCGCGCCTTCATTGGCCTCGGCGCCGCTGTTGACGAACAGCGCACGGTCCAGCCCTTCGGGCATTATCGATGCCAATTTCTCTCCGAGAACTGCCTGCTCCGCAACGTAGTAAAGATTGGATGTGTGGGAGAGCCTGGACACCTGCTCCGCGACTGCCTTGTTCCATTTGGGATGGGCGTATCCCAACGAATTGACCGCTATGCCGGCCACCAGGTCCAGGTACTCTTTCCCTTCTGTATCATAAAGATACGCTCCCTTACCGTGGGTGAAGCTCAGGTCCATGCGACCGTAGTTCTGGAAAAGATACTTCTGGCTCTTCTCCTTTATCTCTTTGAGGTTCATTCTATCACCTTATTATCAGCGTTCCGTGGTCCGATCCCCTCAGGGCCTCGGACACTATCGATCCTTTGTCCTTGCCGTTCACCATGCGCACACGGGAGACGCCTGCTTCCAGAGCACGGCGGCAAGCCTCTACCTTGGGGACCATGCCCCCGCTTATTATCCCTTTCTCCGTCAGGGCGTCCACCTGAGCAAGCGTCAGCACATTCTGCTTCGTGGACGGGTCCTTGATATCAAGAAGTATGCCGGGAACGTCGGTTATCTGTATCATCTCCTCGACCTTCATCCCTGCAGCTATGCCTGCGGCCATGGTGTCCGCGTTAACGTTCAGGGTATTGCCGTCGCAATCAGCTCCGACCGGGTAGATCACGGGAACCTTCCCTGCGCTCAGCATGGAATCTATCTTCCCCAGGTCGACAGAGACCACGTCCCCCACGAAGCCCAGGTCCACCATGCGGACCCTGCCGTCCTCACGGACCTCTGTAGGGTCCTTTTTGACACAGACGGTAACATCCTTGGCAGCCAGTCCGACAGCTTCGACCCCGGCTTCCCTTAGAGCCTCGACCATGTCACGGTTTATCGAGCTCAGGACATCCTCCACGACCTCCATGGTCTTCACGTCGGTTATCCTGACGCCGGCGATCTTCTCCGGTTTGATGCCCCTGCGCTCCAGCTCGGCATTGATCTCCGGCCCCCCGCCGTGGACGAGCACTATGCTCTTGCCGTCGCCGACGAGACCTGCGATCTCCCCGGAGAGGCGGTCATGTCCTCCCTGCCGCTTATGGCGTTACCGCCGAACTTCAAAAGGTATGACATCCCGCAGCCCTCATGTGGCATA
>JAQVOB010000063.1:0-4147 GCA_028702835.1 Candidatus Methanomethylophilaceae archaeon | reverse complement strand
ACGCAGAATCTTACGTACCCGTCGAAGGGCCTACCGAAGGAGCTGCAGTCCCTGACAAGTATCCTGCTGTCCATCATACGGTCTGTGAATGTGGGCGCATCGATCCCGAGAGAACTTGTCGGGCAGAAATAGAAGAAGGAGTCCGCCGGATCGGAAACGGGGAACCCTATGTCCTTCAGTGCGTTGAACATCCATCTCTTCTCCGTGTCCATCATCTTGGCGGCCTTGTCAACGTGGCTCATATGATCCCTTATCAGTATCTTTGCCACGTGCTGCTCTATGCCGCCGACATTCCAGGCCATCCTCACTTTCTCCATCTGTTTGACTGTGCCCTCGGAAGCCAGACCGTATCCTATGCGCACCCCCGGGATCGCAAAGGATTTCGTAAGGGAACACACCACCACCATGTTCGGATATTCGTTGATGTACCCGGCGCAGGATATGTCCTCATGTCCCAGCACGAGATCCAGAAGGGTCTCGTCCAGGAAGAGCATCACACCCTTCTTCAAGCACTCATCGGCGATGCTCAGTATACGCTCCCTTGACTCCACCCTTCCGGTCGGATTATTGGGGTTACACAGGAAGAGCGCCTTCGCCCCCGGTATGAGCTTTGACAGCCTGTCGCGGTTGATCCTGAAATCGTCCGACTCTGTCAGTAGCAGATCCGTTATGTTCGCGCCTGCCACCCTGCACTGCCTGCCGTACTCCGCAAAGGTGGGCCTGGCCATGACAACCTTATCGCCCGGCTCCACGAATGTATTGGGGAACGCCCGTATTATGTCGGACGAGCCTGCCCCCACCATGACGTTGCTGTCCTCCAGAGAGTGTCTCTTGGCTATCACTCTCTTAAGATCGGCACAGGAGTCGTCCGGATAGTGGCCTATATTGGACGTGGCCGATATGATCACGTTGTTGAGGATGTCCGGCGGACCGAATGGATTGAGGTTGTGGCTGAAATCCTCCACTCCTCCGTAACGCCACCCCTGGCCCCCGTGGACCGCTCCGTTAAGGTCCAGAAGATGTTTTCTGACAGAGTCCTCTATTCTCATCCGTCACCCCCATGCTTTTCTTCGATTTATAGGGTCCGTCATATACTGCCGCGACCCGATTTGTATCTCTTAGGCAGAACGAAGAGCTCGCCGTCATCATCGAAACCGACGGAGGCTGAGACGCCGTAGACCTCCTCTATAAGATCCGAGGTTATGATCTCCTTCGGAGGACCGATCCTGAACAGGGATCCCTCCTTCATGATTATGCAGAGATCGCAGTATCTGGCCATGAGGGAGATGTCGTGCTCCGCGATCAATATGGACATGTCCTTCTTGACCATCGCATTAAGATACTCCATCACCTCCAGCTTGTATCTCATATCAAGATGCGACGTGGGCTCATCCACGAGCATGAGCCTGGGCTCCTGCACATAGGCCTTGGCTATTAGCACCCTTTGCCTCTCTCCGCTGGACAGGGTGTGAAGGTACCTGTTCTTCAGGTCGAATACCCCGAACTTGTGCAGTGCCTCTTCTGTAAAGGACTCGTCCCTGTCGCTCTCCCACCATAGATTTGTGCTGTGCGGGTATCTGCCCATCATCACAGTCTCCGCAACGGTAAGACCAAAACTGGTGTTCAGCTCCGCCGGGACATTGGATATTACCTTGGCAAGCTCCCCCGGTGTTCTATTCAACACGGATTCACCGTTCACCAATATTTCTCCAGATGTGGTAGGATGGATCCTGTTGATGCACTTCATCATGGTGGACTTCCCGCATCCGTTCGGACCGATTAGGCCTACTAGCATCCCCTTTCCTATGCTGTAGGAGACCTCCTTCACCGCACGGAACCCGTTCTCGTATGTTTTGCTGACATTCCTCAGCTCCAGGAGCGGTGCCTCAACCATTGTACATCCTCCCCCTCTTTATCAGAAGGTACGCGAACAGCGGCGTCCCTATAAGCGTCGTTATCGCACCGACCGGGAGCTCGAAGGGCACGAAGATCATCCTGGCCGCCAGATCTGCAGCCATCATGAGTGCGCCACCCGTTATTATCGAAGCGGGAAGCACCAGTCTGTGGTCTCCGCCCAATATCATACGGCATAGATGGGGGACCACCAGGCCCACGAATCCGATTATGCCGACGAAGGCGACGCAGACCGATGTTATCACAGACGCCAGCACCATCATCCATCTGTTGAAGCTCCTGACGTTCAGCCCCATCTGCCTCGCCTGCTCCTCGCCCAGCAGCACAAGATTGAGCTCCTTGGCCCAGAATAGAGGTATCAGTGACATAGCCAACGCAGGTATGAATATGAACCAGACGTTATTCCATGTCACGTTGGCGAAGCTACCGAAGAGCCAGAACATAGCGTTGTGAAGCTGGCTTCCCGCCATGGACAGTATCATGGATTGGAATGCCGAGAATGCCAGACCTATGACCACGCCTCCGAGCACATAGTTCAGAGATGACCCGCCGGATTTCTCCGCTATCAGCATCGTAAGGACGAATGCCAAAAGACCGCCTACCATTGCGACTATGGGCGTCAGATATATGCTGGTGACATAGCTCACACCCAGGGAGGTCCCGAAGACTATCGCGACTATGGCCATCAATCCCGCTCCGGACGAGACTCCCGTGATGTACGGATCCACCAGCGGATTCCTGATTATTGCCTGGTATACGGCACCGGCAACGGAAAGGCCTATTCCGACGGCGAAGGTCGCCATGGCCCTCGGAAGCCTGGATTCGTAGATGTATGATTCATATGCCGTAAGGCCGTCACCGCCTTTGCCAAGTGCGGACGCCAGATTCAGGAACGCCTCGCCTACGGACATATTCCCTCCGGGGCCGTAGGAGAGTACCAGCATGAACATTATGAACGAACCCAACGAGCCGGCCGCAAGCATCAGGAACAGTTTCCTCTTCCGGGATGCCACCATGCCCTCCCCGGAAGGTTTCACGAATCTGATATAATAAAAGACGAAAAGAGCCAGCATTCCGAATGTCGCAGACCATATCGCTATGGTTGCGGTATCAGCCCCTCCGGGTTTGGGCTCTCCCCTTATGAGCGGGGGGACCGAGGAATCGAAGCAATAGAGTATTCCGTCGTCGTTGCCCACATATATGTTGCCGCCGTAGATCAGGGCCCCGACCATTGCGAACCCTATGCTTGTCGCAGGCTCAATTGCATACTCCCCCAGCTTCGAGCCGCTCTCAGGACTGAGGGCTATAATGGACCCGTTGGATTGATATTGAACAAGATATACCCTGCCGTCGGCCATTGTCAGCGGGCCTTTGACCATCCCGTAGTCCTTAATCCATAGAGGTTCGCTGTTGTTCCAGACATAGAATGTCACTCCGTTTGAAGTCGATATTATGAAACCGTTCTTGTAGGCCACTCCGGGAGATCCTGCGGCACTGAAGCTATCATCCTTCCACATCGGTTCTGGATTGCTGGAATCAAGAGTGTCCAAGTTAAAGACCGCAATCCCCGATTCAAGGGGGGACATGGCACCGTCCGAATACGTTACTGCAATCATATTGGAGTATGCTCCGATCCCCATCGTGACAGAGCCGAAAAGACCGTAATTCTCCGGATCTTCTTCATCCAGATATAGGTCATATTCCCATTCCACCGTCATCGTAGCGCAGTCTATGGCGAATATTGATCCACCCCATCCGCCTATGAAGGCCGTCTTGGTTCCGTCCGCCTCTGTGTGTATATAGGGTGCAGCGTGATAAACTGCTTCTCCAGTCTGAACACTGGAAATGATATTGCCGTCTATATCCATCTTATAGAAACGACCGTCGGATGCTCCGAAGTACACGAAACCGCTGTCATACACCAAAGACCCCGGGCCTGATTTGAATTTATAAGGGACGCCGATCTCGAAACGGGGTATATCCACTGGCGTCCCTATTTGATTCCCGTCAAGATCCACCATGAATATCTTGCCACAGGATGCCGGAACTATGACTCTGTCACTCAGCACAAGAGGTGTTGCCGTCTCCCAACTTAGGCCTATCCCTGGATATTCCGCAGACCATATTATATTTCCATCCAGATCCGCACAGTGCAATGCTGGGTAACCGCCTTTTTGTGTCCCCCCGGTTATGAAATAAATGCAGTCCCCTGCAGCCAGTATGCTGCCGTTAA
>JAQVOB010000062.1:0-4207 GCA_028702835.1 Candidatus Methanomethylophilaceae archaeon | reverse complement strand
CCGTTCATGCGCTCGCATTCCACAGGCGTCAGTATCCTGTATCTGCCATCTTTGCTCGATATTATATGGCTGCTGCGGTTCTTCGTCCCCTCGCTTGTGAGCATGGTTCTGCCAGGGCCATCAAGGTTGTCTGGGAAAGGTATCCCTCCTTCAGAATAGAGATATGTTATGTTGGTGCCAGCCTTCTTGCGCTTCAGCTTCTTGGGCCCCTTCATGAATTCCCACTTGGGCAGGTCCAAGGCTTTGACATAGAATCTCTCATCAACATCATCCTCGAGTATGTCTCTCAGCCTTGCTCTTTTCCCATTGAATCTTGGTGTCACTCCTCGCGTGTAGATCTGATGATCCTTCATCACACCTGCGGATAAGAACTGCTCTGCGAAATGATCGGAGACCTCGACAAGAGAACTATATTTTTCCGACCCTATATTGAAGGTCCCTATCTTGTCATCCGATGATACTGGATCTATGGGGAACTCCTTTGAGAAGAAACCGTTATCATGCACAGTCGCTTCCGGATTCCCCATGTCGATATCGATCGATTTCCTGGTATCTCCCCTACTGGCGAATATGAACACCCTCCTCCTCTTCTGAACGAATCCGTAGTCCGCCGCATTTATGGCGCGCCACTCCACAGAGTAGCCAAGGTCCGCCAGGCATCTGAGTATTATGCCGAAGTCCCTGCCTCTCTGCGTGGAAGGTGATCTCAATAATCTGTCAACATTCTCCAGCAGCACATACTTCGGGTGCCTTCTTTTTATTATGTGGTCGATGTGCCACCATAAGACTCCCTTCTTACCGGCGATCCCTTTTGCCTGAGTGGTGGCAACGGAGTAATCCTGGCAAGGGAATCCTCCGACTAACAGGTCGTGCTCTGGCACTTCATCCCTTGCGTTTGCTATATCCTCGTTCACGTTCAACGAGCCGGAATCGCCGTAGTGGGCATCATAGCAATCGAAGGCGAACTGATTCTTGCGCCCCGGCTCCCATTGGTTGGCCCACAATGTGACGAAGTGATCGGACGATGCCTCCAAACCGCATCTGAATCCGCCTACACCGGCGAAGAGCTCGACCACTCGTATTTCCTTTGCCATTAAAACCCGAACATCGACCTTGCTTATAGTTCTTTGGATCGACCATCTAGCTCGTGGGCGATCCTCCCCACGACCGCCTCTATTTCCGTGCGGATCTCGCACTCCCATACGGTTATCACAGTCCATCCAGTCTCTTCCAGGGCCTCTCTTTTTTCTGAATCTCTCTCCTTGTTCCTTCGAAGTTTCGGTATCCAATAATCCTGATTCGATCTGGGCAGCGGCAGATTGCATCTGGGGCACATATGCCAGAAGCAGCCGTTCACGAATATCGCCACCTTTCGGCCGGGATATGCTATATCGGGCCTTCCGGGGACCTTCCATTGTAATCTGTATCCAGATAGCCCTGCCTCTCTCAGGGCCCTTCTGAGCGTGATCTCCGGACCAGTGTTCTTTCGTCTGTTCGCCCTCATAACCTTGGAGACCGAATCGTTCGAAGGCGTTGGAGAGCGCCCGTCCCGGATGTGCTCCTCGTTCATACTCACTCAATCGCTATAGACTCGTTAAATATGATGTGTCCCGATTATTCAGGTATGAGCGGACCGGGCGATATGCCCTATGACGAGAGGGATGTGGGATCCATACTAAGGCATGCCAGCCTATTGAAGGGAAAGACCCTCCGGACTTTAGGCATCAGGGGTGAGCTGGATATCGATTCCTATAAGGGCAAGGGATCCTTCGGACAAGTATTGGAGGAAGGGTTCTTCCACATAGAGAATAACAGCTCCCCCGAGCCCGATTTCAAGGAGGTGGGCATGGAGCTCAAGACCACCCCCATGAAGCACTCCGGGGGCAAGAAGGTCTCCAAAGAGCGTCTTGTCCTCAACATAATCAATTACATGGATGCCCCGGAGAAGGGCTGGCGCATGTTCGCCGATAAGAACAGCGATCTGCTGATAGTCTTCTACCTGTGGGAGAAGGATATCGAATTCTTGGATTATCGGATACTCAAGACGGTAAGGTGGAGATTCCCGGAGGATGACCTTCGAATAATAAGGGAGGACTGGAACATAATAGAGGGGATGATAAAAGACGGTCGTGCGGACCAGCTGTCCGAGAGGCTCACACGGTATCTTGCCGCTTGCACCAAAGGAGTGGGGCATGACAGGGACATGAGGGAGCAACCCTTCTCGGACGTGCCTGCCAAGCAACGTGCCCTTTCCTTGAAATCATCCTATATGAACAAGGTTTTCAATGAATCCGAGGATATCGGAAACTCCATCCGGAGGAAGGAGGACGTAAGAGGATATCAATCAGTCATCGAAGGAATCTGGAGCGAGAAGTTGACCTTCGATGAGCATGTGCTAAGCATATTCGAGCCATTCATAGGGAGGGACTGTAAGGAGATAGAGGGCATATTAGGCATCGACCTGGGGCGGTCCAAGCAGTACTACAACCTATTGGCTCTCAGGATGGCAGGGGTCGTTACTAAGCACATCAAGGAATTCGTGGATGCTGATATAACCATGAAGATTGTGAGATTGAAGAGGAATGGCGTGCCGAAAGAGGACATGTCGTTCCCTTACTTCAAGTACACAGATCTGGCGGTCCAGACATGGGAGGAATCGGATCTGTCCGAGCAGATGGATAAGCGTTTCTTCTTCCCTGTGTTCCAGATGACGGAGGTCAAGGACTCGGATAAGAGCTCGGTCATATTCAAAGGTGCATTCTTCTGGTACATGCCCTTCGATGATCTGATGACCGTGAAGGAAGTATGGGAGGACACAGCCAGGAAGATCAGGTCTGGGGTGTACGATGATTTCGTGAAGAAGTCCGATGGTAGGATATCCCATGTCCGTCCGCATGCACGCGACAGAGCGGACACAACACCAACGCCCGATGGCAAGGATATGATGAAGAAGTGCTTCTGGCTCAATAGTGATTACATAGCCAAGGTCGTCAAGGAGAACCTTAGTTAATCCTCAGCGTTATTGCATTCTAGAGGTGAGCAAATCCATCAACGTCTCAGAGACAAAGAGAATGTCATGATGGATGCAATAGATTCTGGAAGACTGGAGCAAGCCTCTACTTCAGGGGAGGACATCGATCACATCCATCGTAAGATGGGTTGGAGCTGATTGACCAAATGTCATGGTTTGAACGCCCTCAGATACTTCAGAACATCAGCATCCTTTTCCGTCCAATCCGGTGTGAATCCCTGCTTCATGTACTCATTGTACCATTCGGTGCATTCCTCCATGGGGCCGCTCATATCGAGCCTGTCCTTCAAGATGAAGAATGAATTCTCTCCGTCAGGCACCCACTGCCTCGGCCTCAGGTAATCGCCCTCATCCAGGAAACCCACCAGGAAGACGATCTTGTCCAAACCGGACAGCGCCGCATACAAAGAGGCCTGCAGCATGTATTGCTCCGGAACGTTCGTGTAACCGCCGGAATCATCCTTCCAGGCCTCTCTGGATCCCGAGGTCTTGATCTCCAGGACGGCCTTCCTCGAACCGTTGCTGCGGATGTATCCGTCAACCAATCCTCCGAACAGCTTCTCGTTGTGGAAGTGATCGTACCCGCATCTTTCCCCGGACACGGGTTCCTCTATCTCCGCGTCATATCCCAGCATCTCCGATATCACGTCCGTATTGCGGACAGCATAATCCCTGAGTATCGGTTCGATCACGTTCCCCGCTTCCAGGTACTTGTTGGTCTTGTCCCCGGGATAAAGTCCCGCAAGCTCGCAGGCCGCTTTGAACGGGGTGGAGAACTCGCTCAATCCCAGTATCGGGGCGATGCGGGTCCCCGTGATCTTCTTCAGCTTATACGTATCGAAATAGACGGTCTTGCTCTCGTCGTCTATCTCTATTATGGCGCGCCTTCCGTCGAACATTCCTATGCATCTCAGATGCTGACTTGCAATACATTACTGTCGACCGCATTCCGGTTCGATCCCTCGATCCCATCGCCGAGATTGCCGATCCCTTCGGGTGCCGGGACGAGCATTACGTCATCGCGATACACCGCCGCCCCGGGCATCGGGAACCAATCTCGCATGAGCCCGATCAGCATCGGTCTCGGAAGGGCACCCGTCTTCGTCAATAGAGCATTCAGGATTCACGCCGGATAATAAGCCGGTTGATCCGTGTACGAATCATGCGCTCTTTTGC
>JAQVOB010000021.1:0-16923 GCA_028702835.1 Candidatus Methanomethylophilaceae archaeon | reverse complement strand
ATCCCCTAAGGACCCGGGCGTTGTCAAGGGGATGACGGAGTACGAAAGGATGATGATACCTTCGCTGGTGAGAAAGAATAACTTCGTGGGTTCTCAGTTCCACCCGGAGAAGAGCGGCTCATCCGGTTTAAGATTCCTCTCCAACTTCGTGGAATTCGCGGAGGGTTGCCTTTGATAATCATTCCTGCGGTAGATATGATGGACCGTAAGGTCGTACAGCTGGTAGGCGGAAAGCCTGGTAGTGAGAAGATCGTCATTCCGGACCCGCCCTCTGTGGCGAAGATGTGGGTCGAGAGAGGAGCCAAATACCTTCACCTGGTGGATCTTGACAGAGCATTCGGCAAGGATAGCAACATTGATTCCATCAGGAAGATAGCTGAGAAGACCGGGGTGCCTGTTCAGGTCGGCGGAGGGATAAGAAGCACTAAGGACATAGAGGAACTGCTGTCCGCCGGTGCGGACAGGGTCATCGTCGGCACCAGGGCCGTGAAGGAACCGGAATGGCTTGCAGAAATCGCAAGCTCCTTCCCCGGAAAGATCATTCTGGCAATGGACACCGCAGGCGGGAAGATAGTCGTCAAGGGATGGCAGGAAGCCGCCGATATATCCCTCGAAGGAATGTTCAGGATCATCGATGATATGCCCCTGGCGGCTGTTCTCAACACCAACGTGGACGTTGAGGGTCAGGGGAAAGGAATAGACGAGGGGGCTGCCAAGGATTTTATTGAAAGATGCCCCCACCAGGTAATGGCCTCAGGAGGAGTGACAACACTGAAGGATGCAGAGATACTGGCAGGAGCGGGTGCCGTCGGTGCCGTCGTCGGGATCTCAATATATACAGGCACCCTCGAGCCTTGGAAATGGAGAACCCCTTGGTTCGTAAAGGGATGAATAAATTTAAAAGAGAGTTAACGATACGTTAAGCTTTGTTAAGGGTGAAATATGAAGCTTCCGTGCGAATTAGTGGTACTTGAGATTCTTCCCACTGCAAGAGGAGAGGTAGCCAAAGAGCTGGTTACGATCCATGGATTCACGCAGACCCGGGTTGCAGGGGCATTCGGCATAACAAGCGCCGCCATATCCCAATATCTCAAGGGCCTGAGGGGCGGCAACCCCCTGGTAGAGTCCAGCCCTTTCAAGGAACATTTCTATGGTTGCATATCTCGGGCGGCCGACAGAATAGCGGAAGGCTACGACGTGATGGAAGAGCTCTGCGTCATATGCAACGAGGTTAAGACCTGCGGCATGCTGGATGACATCTACAAGAATCAAGGTGAGGATGTACCGCTGGCAGAGTGCATCGAGTGCCCAGCAGACAACATAGTTGTCTGATAAACTGTCTTCCGGAACGGGAAACAATAATTATATCCCGCCTCTCCATGACACTGTGTTGATATCATGTCCGCAAGAAAAGGCAAAACGGAGCGCAGAACCAGGGAGACCTCCGTCGAGATCGCATTGAACATCGACGGAACGGGCAAATTCGACGTGGAATGCGGTATTCCGTTCCTCAAGCACATGCTGGAGACTCTATCCAGATATTCCGAGATAGATATCACCCTCAGGGCCGAAGGGGACAACGATCACCACATCATCGAAGATGTGGCCATAACTTTGGGTAAGGCCCTAAACAGCGCCCGCGGCTCCGCTCCCATAGAAAGGATGTCCACCAGGACCGTCGCCATGGATGATGCTGTCGTAATGACCTCTATAGACATAATCGACAGGCCATATGCGGAGATCGACTGTCCCGACCCGCAATACTCCCACTTCCTGAGAAGCCTCGCAATGTCCTTTGGCATGACTCTGCATGTTATGGTCATAAGAGGATTCGACGATCACCACATAGTGGAGGCTATCTTCAAATCACTGGGTCTTTGCTTCAGGGACAGCCTTAGGATCAGAGAGACCGAGCTCAGCACGAAGGATGTGCCCAAGGTCAAGGGGTGAAGGCATGCAGGCTAAGAGGATAATACCCTGCCTGGATGTGAAGAACGGCAAAGTCGTTAAAGGGGTTCGATTCAAAGGACTGAGCGACGTAGGCAACCCTCCAGACATGGCGGAAGCCTATGAGGCTCAGGGCGCTGACGAGGTCACATTCCTGGACATAACAGCTTCATTGGAGACAAGGCAGACCATCCTTGACCTTGTCTCGGAGACTGCCGAGAGGCTCTTCGTTCCCCTGACTGTGGGCGGAGGGATACGCACCGCAGACGACATGAGGGACGCACTGAATGCGGGAGCCGACAAGGTATCCGTGAACTCCGCTGCGATAAATAACCCGGACATGATCAGAGAATGCTCTGAGAGGTTCGGAAGTCAATGCGTAGTGATAGCCATAGACGCGAAAAAAGAGGGTGACTCATGGAACGTCTATACCCACGGAGGGACTAAGAGGACTGAACTGGATGCAGTGGAATGGGCACGCAGAGCCGAAGAGCTTGGAGCCGGCGAGATACTGCTCACATCCATGGACGCAGACGGTGTCAAAGAAGGATACGATATACCTCTGACAAAGGCCGTGGCGGATGCTGTGGACATACCTGTGATAGCTTCCGGAGGCTGTGGCAGCAAGGAGCACATATACGAGGTTCTCACCAGAACGAACGCTGCAGCGGCACTTGCCGCATCCATATTCCATTACAACGAATGCACCGTGGAAGAGGTCAAAGAATTCCTGCGGGAGAGAGGAGTGGCGGTAAGATGAGATATGACAGCAACGGGCTCATGCCTGCAGTAGTACAGGACAGCGTCACCAACGAGGTCCTTATGGTCGCATGGGTCAATGAGGAATCGCTGCGCCTGATGAAGGAGACAGGATACACCCACTTCTGGTCCAGGAGCAGGAATAAGCTCTGGAATAAAGGCGAGGAGTCTGGTCATGTTCAAAGAATCATCTCCATACAGACGGATTGCGACAGTGACACTCTTCTGATACGCGTCGTACAGACCGGTGTGGCCTGCCACACTGGGAGTCCCTCATGCTTCAAAGAGACCCTGTACGGAGACATTTCGTCCACGGCAGCTATTCTGCCCGAACTCAAAAGGGTGATAGATGACCGCATCTCGAACCCGGACGAGGGCAGCTACACCTGCAAGCTGTTAAAGGATGACAATAAGCTTTCAAAGAAGATCATCGAGGAGGCCACGGAATTCGTTCTGTCCTTCAAGGACGGGGACGAAGATGGTATGGCCTGGGAACTGGCGGATGTGATCTATCACATCCTGGTAGCTGTAGAGAGATCGGGCATGCCCATGGATAAGGTATACAGCAAGCTTTCGGAGAGGAGACAATGAAAAATGCCAGGATAGATCTGCACAGCCACACGGTTTTCAGCGACGGCGAGCTGATACCTGCAGAGCTGGTAAGGAGAGCGGGCGAGAAAGGACACGCTGCCATAGCGATAACTGATCACGTGGACATGACCAATGTAGAGTTCGTCGTAAACAACGTCCTGAAGGCCAAGGAGCTGTCCTCAGACTCCATGAAAGTCCTGGCCGGAGTTGAAGTAACACATGTGCCAGTCCACCTAATGGATGAGGTTATAGATCGTGCCGTCAGCTTGGGCGCCGAATGGGTGGTCGTTCACGGTGAAACTTTGACTGAACCGGTGGAACCTGGAACCAACAAAGTGGCTGCCAACAACAGAAAGGTCAATGTGCTGGCACATCCTGGGATGCTATCCCTTGCGGATGCTCTCTCCGCCGCCAAGAACGGTATATTGATCGAGATCACAGGCAGAGCGGGTCACAGCATCACCAACGGTCACGTGGCCGTCACAGCCCGAAGGGCAAAGGCCATGATGGTTGTCAATTCCGACACTCACAGACCTGAGAATCTCATGACAGAGGCCGAGGCAATGAAGGTCGCAATGGGCGCAGGGCTCACAAAGGAAGAGGCGAGCCTTGCGGTCCGTGTTACGCCTGCCGAGGCCATAAGACGGATCGCCTGAGCATCCATTTTATAGGAATGCACCAATCTGTCCAGTATGGCAAAGATAGGCATAATCGGAGGTTCCGGGATATATAACCCGGACAGATTCGAGCTTATACGGACAGAATACCCTGACACGCCCTACGGAAAACCCTCGGACGAGATACTGATCGGGAGGATCAACGGCACGGAGGTGGCATTCCTTCCACGTCACGGGAAGAAGCACCAGCACCCGCCCCACTCAGTACCGTACAGAGCTAACATATGGGCGCTCAAGAGTCTCGGAGTGGACACCATCGTCTCCCCCTGCGCAGTCGGATCCCTGAAGGAGGATTATCATCCCGGGGATACCGTGATCGTCGATCAGTTCGTTGATTTCACCAAGACAAGAAAATACACTTTCTTCGACGACAAAACTGTTCACATCAGCATACCAGAACCGTTCTGTCCAGACCTCTTCGATGTGTTCGAGAAGGCCGCCAAACAGATGGGCATACGTTTCCACAAAGGCGGAACATACATATGCATCGAGGGACCCAGGTTCTCCACCAGGGCAGAGAGTGGCATGTTCAGGAACTTCGGCGACATAATAGGTATGACCTTGGTGCCCGAGTGCCAGTTGGCAAGGGAAATGGGCATGTGCTACTGTAGCATAGCCACCGTTACTGACTATGATGCATGGAAAGATGAGGCAGTAGACATAAAAATGGTAATGGAAACAATGAGTCAGTGCCTCAAGAATGTTACACGTCTTCTTGAGATAGGTCTGCCTGAGATCAAAAAAGAAAAGAAGTGCGGATGCGAGCTTGCGGCAAAGGAAGGCGGCGCCTGACCGCCCCTAAACCTTTTTCCTATAGGAGATCGCATCCTCCAGCGACTCGACTTCAGAGGGGACTGACATCTCGATGACTCCTATCCAATTGTCATATGGTGCCTGATTGGCCAGCTTGGGTTCCTTCTCTACCGCGTGATTGGATTCAATGACCTTCCCCGAAACGGGCGCATATATCGAATCGATGGTCTTCACGCTCTCCATGACCCCTATCTCATCATCAATGTCCACATCATTCCCTACTTCGGTCAGTTCCAGATAGACCAGGTCCCCCATCTCCATCTGCGCATAGTCAGTAAGGCCGAATCTTGCCTTGCCTTCTTCAATAACAACCCAAAGATGATCCCTGGAATAAAGGCGACCATCCCTTACATCAATCTCTTTGGCCATGTCGCTACCAGGCTCTCCTAAGGAACGGATAATATAAAAACGTGCATTCATCTGGAACGTCCATGCGGATATCTATACGCGGCACAGTTCAGGGAGTCGGATTCAGACCTGCTGTATTCAGGGCCGCGGTTGCCGTGGGAGCTAACGGCACAGTTCGAAACGACGGCTCAGTAGTAACCGTTGAGACGGACAGGAACATGCTCGATGAAATAATGAGGAACCTGCCGCCTCTGGCGGTTATTGAATCGGTAAGCATGGATGACATACCCTACAAAGGACCTAAGGGATTCAAAGTCATTGAGTCTTCTGAAGGGACAGGTGGTGTATCCATACCCGCTGACACTGCTGTCTGCAACAGATGCCTGGGGGACATGAGTGAGGGAAGAAGGAAGGGCTATCCGTTCACCACATGCACTGACTGCGGTGCAAGATTCACTCTTATGATGTCTCTTCCCTACGACAGAAATAAGACCTCTTTGGATGAATTTCCCATGTGCCAGGCGTGCAAAGATGAGTACGTCGAACCGAAGGACAGAAGATTCCATCACCAGACGGTCTGCTGCCCTGAATGCGGACCCAGATACTTACTCTCGGACCACAACGGGAAAACCTTGCCTGGAGACCCGATAGCAGGATTCGCATCCAGGCTCTCGGATGGAAAGTTCGGCATTGCGAAGAGCTGGGGCGGAATGCACATATGCTCCGTACCCGAAAGGATCCCGGAACTCAGAGAATGGTACGGCAGGAAGCAGAAGCCTTTCGCGATAATGGTCAGGGATGCTGATGCTGTTCGAAGATATGCTGTCCCGACCGAGGATGAGATGAGACAGCTTAGCTCCCCCGGTAGGCCGATTGTGCTCTTGGAGAAGATACACAATGAGATCACTGAAGCGGCATCGCCCGGACTGGATAACATAGGTATTTTCCTTCCTCATACGGGAATGCAGCATCTGCTTTTCCAGGCTTACGGTGGAGATGCCCTTGTGATGACCTCGGCCAACATGCCGGGGGAGCCTATGATACTCGATGATTCAGATGTAATGAGCCTCGGGGCGGACATGTACCTGCTCCACAACCAGAAGATAATCAACAGGGCGGATGACACGGTCCTGAGAATGTATGGCGACAGAACGTTCTATATAAGGAAATCAAGAGGCAGTACACCTTCTTATCTGGACGTAGGCTCCGGAGGGTCCGTAGTAGGCATAGGGGCTCAGGAGAATCTTACGGCTGCAGTGGCCCTCGGGGGCAGAATGCATTTCACCCAGCACATAGGCAACGGCGAATCCTACGGAGTCACCGATTATCTGGAGAAGGCCACAGATTCCCTGATCGGCATGACAGGCTGCATTCCGGAGGTCGTTGCCATGGATCTGCATCCGGGATATGCCAACAGAGCCTACGGCAGAAGACTGGTCGAAAGATACGGGGCAGATCTCCTGGAAGTGCAGCACCACTGGGCTCACGGAGCTTCCCTGTTGGCCGAGAACAAGGTGGAGAGGGCAGCGGTGATAGCCATAGACGGTACCGGATACGGTGACGACGGCAACGCCTGGGGCGGAGAGGTCCTGCTTTGTGATGCAGAGGGGTACGATAGGGTAGCCCACCTCCAGAATATACCCCTTCTAGGAGGGGAGAAGGCCGTCCGGGACATCAGGAGGCTTAAATTCGCTGTGGACCGTCTCAACGGAGAGAGAAGCTCTTTTGTGAGCGACGAAGAGGATGCGGTCCTCGGCAAGATGATGAACAAGAGCGTCGGAACGTCCTCTTTGGGAAGATTGCTGGACACCCTCGCGTATTCTCTTAGCATATGCAGCATCCGCTCATATGACGGAGAGCCCGCAATGAAAATGGAGCCGCTTCTCAACAGAGGAAAGCTGATACCGGGCTTCGAAACGGAGGTCAGCAACGGGGAGATCAAGACAGCCCACATGTTCAAAGGTATATCCGAAAGAACGGACAGGGCGAACGTAGCATATTCAATCATATATGCTACGGCCAAGGCCCTTGCGGAAACGGCCTGCTTCGCAGCGGAGAGCGAGGGGCTGGAATATGTAGGCGTGACGGGCGGCGTATCCTACAGCCGTCCCATATGCGATATATTCAAGAATGTAGTATCAGGGAGAGGGCTGAAACTGATGACTCATGATAAGGTTCCCAACGGGGACGGCGGCATATCCGCAGGACAGGCTGCCATAGCTCTCAGGAGACTGTCATGAATACATTATTCGTACTCCTTGACGGCGCCTCGGACAACCCTGTCCCGCAATTGGACGGCAGGACACCGATGGATTATGCGGATATGCCCTTCCTAAGATCAGTTACCAAACATACCGGGGTCACGGACGGCAGAGGCTACACCCATCTTTTCCTGAATGAATTCTTCGCAGGAGAGCCACCCTCCATGCCCAGAGCGGCTCTTGAGGCCCTTGGTCTCGGGCTTTCTATGAAAAACAGGACCGCTTACCGTCTGAGCCCCGCTCTTCTCAAGGACGGTATGATAGAATGGGCGTACAATGCCCATGAGTTCTGCCATATTCTAATTCCGAAGGTAGAGGAAAAGCTCTGGATGCTCGAGGAGTACGATCCCGAGATAAGCTTCTTCCTTAACGGCAGAGCCGTTCTGACCATGGAATGCGAAGAAGTGCCAGATCTTCCTTCTCCCCCTGTTCCGGCTCCGTTCGTGGAAGTTCCTGGGAAACTCGGAGAGATGGTGATGGCTGTGGCTGAGGACCTGAACGGGATAACAAACTATCCGTGGGGATGTGGAAGACTGGGTAAGCCTTCCAGGCCCCATGCCTGCCTGGGGAATATGACTGCCATATCCGACAGCCCAACCCCTCTGGGCATATTCGCTTCCTTCGGCCATGATTTCCGTCTGATAAAGGATATGGATAAAAGATTCCCCGCAGCGAGGAACGCACTGGATAAAGGAAATGTGTTCCTGCACATGGACGAGGTGGACGAGTACAGCCATCAGAGGGACCCTATGAAGAAGGTCAAGGTGCTTGAGCGCATAGACGAACTGATGGAGAAGAATTTCTCTGACACGGAAAGGATCGTGTACTTCGTTGATCACGGTACCTCTTGCGTTACCGGAGAGCATCTGATAATGGAGGTCCCGTTCATGACGTCTTTTGATATAAGATCGGAGAACGGCGGCCACATACCCACCGGCAAAGTCGTCCCGACCATCATGTGCCGCTGATTCGTAACATGCCGTCAAGATCGACGGAATCCCTGCATAGCGATAGCAGATCGTCCAAAGACCTCAGACCTTCCAGGCAGGACACCTTAGATTCTGAAGTATCCTCTTCCGGCACCCGGAGATCCGCATAGGGTATCACTCCGAAGCACCTCATCCCTGTAATGGATTCCAGCTCTTCTATACCTGGATAGAGCACGGAGACATCCCCTCTGAATCTGTTGATGACGAAGCCCCTGAGGTACTTCCTGTCCTCTTCAGACGTGAGCTTCCAAGTCCCATATATTGCGGCGAACACCCCGCCCCTCTCAATATCCCCGACTATTATGGACGGGATCCTGCGCTCCCGGACCATGCGCATGTTGGCTATGTCGCCACCCTTCAGATTAAGCTCTACAGGAGATCCGGAACCCTCACAAACAACGAGATCGTATTTTCCTGCAATGTGATCGAAGGAAGCAAGTGCCTCAGAAACGGCCGTATCATTAGACATAGCGCAGGGCTTCCCCCTCAGATACCTGACGACACCTTCCTTCTCCGGCCTCAGAAGCATGGGGTTCATGTCAGCCTCGGGCATAATGCCTGAGGCGATCGCCTGAAAGGCCTGACCTATCCCTATCGGTAAGCCAGATTCTGTGATATGCCAAGATGACGACAGATTCGATGCTTTGAAAGGAGCTACTGATATGCCGTTGATTGCGGCATATCTGCACATCATCGCAGCCACGGTGGTCTTGCCGCTGTTTGAGGAAGTTCCCAGGAACATCATCCTCATAGGCATCCCTCTCCGAATATCCTATCGAATATTTCTTTGTCGATGGCTTCCATTACTCCATGTGCCAGCTTATCGATGTTATTCTCCACATGATCATCATGATCAACAATCCATTCAGATAGAACGCATCCTGCCTTGGAAAGGAAGTGCCTCCTGAAGCCGGGTTTATCGAAAAGACCGTGGACGTAGGTACCGAAGAGCATCTCGTCACTCCTGATGGATCCCTCTGTTCCACTCTTGGCCTTTATCATCGGAGCCTCAGAAGACTTGCTTATGCCGGAATGTATCTCATAGCCCGTTATCAGGTCGCCGGTCGGAATATAAGTGCCTTCGAATCTCTCCGTCTTCTTCCCCGACCCTGGCCATTCCGTCTCCATATCGAAAAGACCCAGTCCCTCTGTCTCTCTGGGTCCGCCTTCGGTCCCGAAGGGATCTCGAAGGGTTCTTCCCATCATCTGATAGCCCCCGCATATGCCGATTATCGGAACTTTGCCCTTCAAGGATAGTATCCTGTCGGCGATACCGGTTCTCCTAAGCCATTCAAGATCAGAGGTTGTGCTCTTGGTTCCTGGCAGCACAACGGCCGCAACCCCTTCCATCTCTTCTGGTGAAGATACAAATCTTAAGGTCACATCCTCATGCAACAAGGGGTCCAAATCGGTGAAGTTGGATATCCTCGGGAACTTAGGTACGGCAACGACCGTCCTTCCTCCGCCGATGGACTTCACACCTCTGAAGCTCTCCGAATCCTCCTTGGGCAAATCGAAGTCTAGATGAGGTATTATTCCCATCACAGGCACCCCTGTCAGTTCCTCCAATTCTTCTGCTGCAGCCTTCATACCGGATACGTTACCTCTGAGATTGTTGAGTATTATGGCCTTCACACGCCTGCGGTCATCAGGATGCAGGAGATCCAGCGTCCCAACTGTATATGCATAGGAACCGCCCCATTCAACGTTGACGACAAGTATGCAATCGGCATCTGCCGCCTCCGCGGCCCGCATGTTCGCTATGTCAGAATCATAGATATTTATCTCGGCCGGGGACCCAGCGCCCTCCATTATCATGAAATCGTATCTGCTCTGAAGGAAATCTATGCTCTTCTTCAGAACTTCCGTTCCGGGCCCGGGTACGAATTTCGAATAATAATCTGTAGAGCTGTAATCTCCTACGGGAGCGCCCTCCAGTATTACCTGGGACATCCCGTCCCCCTTTGGCTTCATGAGTATGGGATTGATCCTGAAGGAGGGCCTGCTGACGCCGGCTGCCCTGGCCTGGAGATCCTGTATCATGGAGATCTCATGACCTCCGTATGTGACCCTGGAGTTGAGGCTCATATTCTGTGATTTGAATGGAGTGACGGAGTATCCGCGGTCATTTAGTATGCGGCATATCGCCGTGGCGATGATGGATTTACCTGCGTCAGAAGTGGCCCCCAGGACCATTACGGCCTTCCCCTTACGGTGGAACTTCGTTTTCATTTCCTGAAATAGTTCTTTGAGAGCAGGGTCCTCGGGCCCGGATATCCTGGATTCTCTCAGCCTTCCGTGAACGTAAGAAGCCACATCCTTCCTGTGAATAAAATTGCAATAGGTGCAGTTCCAGATCTTCCCGATCTTGAGAGACTCGGTCACTTCGCCGAGATCCGGATCCTCGCATGGATAAAACGGGCAATAGCAGAATGTGCACTCCTGATTCCTGAAATGCGATGGGTGATACGGACAGGAGATCTTAGTGCCTGCCAATTCCTCCTCGATCTCTTCGGAAACTTTACTCCAGATGGGCCTCATTTTATCTCCTGGATATATCCTCCATCCCTAATGTAGGAATGACATATTATATTGTGGGACAAAAAGAAACGTTACAATGTGGGACTGTTAACTCATAGATTATATGGGAGCACGGTATTGGAGCGACAATGTCTGAATTCAGATTGCCCCCCTCCTTGAGCATTGTTGGGAACAGAGAGATCGCAGAGAGGATTCTCTCTGAGATCTGGGGCGGCAGGGGCGTTTTCACGTGCACCGTCGCCAACACACTTACTTCAACGATACCGGGAGTCTCCGATGCAGGCGACACCCCTGAACTTACACTTTTTACTCCCGCCGCCGACGCTGAGATGCTTGTATGCGGCAAGACCCTCTGCATGGACGGTATCCCCATCAATCCCGGTGGAATCCCTACTCCTGCTACACTGACCATGGCAGCCCTCGAGTTGTCAGGAATGCCTGCGTATATAATCAACGGCGGATGCAAAGTGAACCCGAAGATCCCCTGCTTCGATGTCGGAGGAGAATGCGGCGATTACATATCAACAGGAAAAGCCGTCAAGAACGTCCGTGAAGGATTCGAGAAGGGCAAGATGCTTGGAAGGATGCTATCCACGGGTAATGATTTTCTTATTATCAGCGAAAGCTGCGCGGGAGGGACCACTACTGCTCTTGCCGTCCTTATGGCAATGGGAGCCACAGACGGAAATCACGTCAGCAGCAGCTCTCCCAAGAACCCACGCGAACTCAAAATGAAACTGGTGGAAGAAGCTCTGAGCAACGCCGGGATCAAGAAAGGTGACCTCGCCAAGGACCCCTTGAGGGCTATAGCCTGCGTAGGGGATCCCATGATGCCGGCCAACGTCGGTATGATAATCGGTGCTGCGGAGAAGATACCGGTGATAGTAGGCGGCGGAACCCAGATGGCGGCCGTCATAGCCGCCGCCATAGCCCTCGAGCCTTCCGTAGCAGGCCGTATAATCCACGGCACCACCCGATGGTTGGTAAAAGACCCTAATTCCGATGTAACTAAGCTGATATCAGACATAAGTCCGGATGTGCCCCTGGTCTACATCAACATGGATTATTCCGACAGCCCCCATGAAGGGTTGCAGGCCTACGAATGGGGATACATCAAGGAAGGCGTCGGATGCGGAGGCGCATGCGTCGCGGCAGTGGCGGCAAGCAGGGGTAAGATAGACTGCCCCGGGCTATTGGATAAGGTGCACGAGATCTACGAGAGGATCATCGGCCTCTGACCCCGTTCTCACACATGGCTCTTGCCAGATCCAGCTCGTGCTTGGTGTTCACGTTGACGGCTATGTCGGCCCAGTCGGTCCTCATGTACTCTTCATTCAGATAAACTCCGTCCAGGGTCTTCTTCCTGTCGACTATGCAGAGCCCGGAGAGCACCCATCTTCCGTCATCTAGCTCCACTACGTAAGAGGGTCTCACACCGGTACCGAGGACCGTACCCTCGTCCACCACGACTATTGCGGATTCCATCTCGGGCCTGAAGAATTCGGCGAAAGCATTGACCTCCCAGGTCATTATCATCGGCAGATCAGAGGGTACGGTCATGACGAAATCGGAATCCAGGACTTCTAAAGCAGCATGAAGGTCCTCCATGAAGCCATCCCCGGAAGTCCTTATCGTCTCCACTCCTTTGGAGGAGAGGAACCTCTCCGTCTCAGGAGTGTTCGAGCTCACGGACACGATGACCTTGTTGATAGATTTGGAACGGGATACCGCAGATACCACTCTCTGTATCGTCGGTACCCCGCCCACAGGCTGCATGGGCTTCTCTATTCCGCAGCGACCCATACGGGTGCCCTTGCCGCCTGCCATTATCAGCGCGTCCATCTCTCAGATGCGGAACAGCAGACCTACGAACATAGTGAACATCAGCAGTACTGCCAGACGGCCCGTCTCGTTGGATGCTCCGAGCACATCTCCGTTGACATAGCCGAAATTCTTGTTGGCCAGCTTTGCCATGACCACTCCCCAGAGAGGAGCCACAATCGCTGCCAATGCTGTCGATATCACGAAATATGTGTCGAATTTGGACCATGCGAAGTCGTTGACTGTTATATCGATCCAGAACACAAGTGCCGCCCATATGACGCAAACGGCCACGGATATCAGATATGCCAGTACGAATTTGTCCTTGTCGGTGTTGCGGACACTGTCTCCGGCCATACCGTTCCCGGGTTCACCGAATGCTGCTGCGGCCACCTGAGTGGTTTTGGCTATGACCTCTCCAATGAACAACGCCACGATCGCCCCCCAGAACCCGAATGTCATGTATGCGAACAATGTGGCGATTAAGACCACTATAACCGCAACTATCGCTCCTGCTCCTACGTGAGTATCTTTCAAAGCGCGTATATGATCCTCTTGTGTTCCGGCAACGGTCAGACCGTCTGCCGTATCCATAAGGCCGTCGAGATGCAACATGCGGTTCATGACGATCAACACCGCCATGGTAAGCAATATCCCGAGGCTGAAGTTGAAAAGCCATTGGAATATGTAGAAGGATATCACTGCTAGGATACCGTAGAATATACCTATCAGCACAGGCGTGAGCCAGAAGTTCTGGTTCATAGCGTCTATGTCACCCTTATCTGCATCTACAGGCAGGATTGTGAAAAAAGATAGCATCCCCTTGGCGGCAGAACCGGAAGTGCTTGACCTTTCCTTCTTCTTCGGCTTCTCAGGTTCCGGCTCTTCCTCTGCCGCGATAGGCTCGGCTTCCACCTGAGCCTCCTGAGGCTTTTCTTCTGTCCAGATATCCTGAGGCTTTTCTTCGGCCGGCTCTTTGAAAGATTCCTCCGGTGCCGTTTCAGCCTCTTCCTGCACCGACCCCAGAACAGGTTCGGACGACTTGACGGGTTTCTCCTCGTCGTCGTTAAGGCTCGTTCCCAATCTTATCTCATAATCAGCCATTCAAATACCTTCCCTAAGTTTCTCTTTCTTCTTATCAGTACACCCGACAGGAAAATCATCGCGCCTCATAAGAGCGGTGGCCACAGCTTTCTTGACTGCCCTGGCCGTTGCGATGCCTATGGATGTGCCAGTACCTGTGAAATCTATACCGTTCTCTCCTGCGGGTGAGACTATTGCAACAGCATCACTGGTTGTACCGGTCTCTTTGTAGCCAAGATAATTGAGGGCGGCAGTCTTTGCCTCTGTAGCGGTGATGATGGCATTGACTTTGCCCACTTCCGTTAGAGGCTTCGATGATACGACTATTATATTTATTGTACCTGGGCGAAGAGCTTTGCTTCGCTCATTGGATAGTGCGTGCCTCTCCTCCCAATTCTCCAGAATCTCCCCCGCCACAACCTGGTTGCTGAGACCGGCCGTCACAACTGCGGCCATTTCCGCACCTTCGTATGATGCGTAAGATTCAGTGAAAACATAATCCACCTCGGCCGCGGTCATGAACGAAACAGTATCGGAAGGAAGACCCAGTGCCTTGAGCCTGGATACGACTTCCTTCTTCGGCTCAGAACACATATGATCCTTTGGGACCTGCATTATCATTACAGACCGGGACAATCTCGAGCCGCCGTTCAAAAGAGCCGATGACAGGAACTCCATGTCCTCATCGAATTCTACGACTGCGTTGGGCATCCCCTCCGCAGATTGTATGCGGCTCCTAATCACCGGTCGCATCAGAATATCAACCCCGTCAGGATGGTCTCCATCCAGACCTGTATATGAATTCCCAGGAAGGCATATAAAGGCATTGAAATAAGCAACAGGAAAACAACTGACGACAGTTCCACCAATCTGCAGCATCGCATTATATCTTCGCCTGTGGGCATTGGACCCGACCCCATAACGTAAATGTCCTTCTTCTCCATGGATATCCCCAAAGCGCCCACGAAGGCGCCCATTGGCCAACCGCTGTTGGGAGACGGCGTCTTTACGCTCTCCCTCTTGGCGGATGCTAGAACATCCCTGTAATTCATCCTCAAAAGGAAAGCCGCTATGGACACGAATACAGGACATATCCTTGCCGGCACATAACCGAGAACATCATCCAGCTTGGCCGGGAAGAATCCTAGATCACCATACTTCTCGTTACGATATCCCCACATGGCATCCATCAGATTGGCACATCTGAAGAGGAACCCTCCGGATACGCCCATGAGGCCGAAGTAGAGCATGGGCGAGACGACACTGTCAGCGTAGTTCTCTGAAATGCTCTCCGTACAGGAGGATGCTATGTGCTCCGCATCCATCCCCTTGGTGTTGCGGCTGACGATCATCTGCGTCTTGGCCGCCGCTTCCTCTATCCTGCCCTCCCTGAGATCCCTGACTATCGGCTTGCAGTGCTTCCTGAACGAGAAGACGGCGAAGACCATCTTCATCATAACCGCCGTGACTATTATCCATGCTATCTCCCCGAGGTAATGCTTTGTGAGGGCAGTTATCGCTATCGCTGAGCCTCCGAACAGCAAAAGTACGAGAACATAGGAAAGGAATCCTTTCAGTGCTGTTCTTCGCCTGGTCGTCCTCTTTATGTGCCTGTCCAAAAATGCGAGAACATTGCCCATCCACCTCAATGGATGTATCCTATTGGGCACTTCGCCGATCACCGCATCGATGGCCAAGGCCAGAGCGATTATCAGTATGGCGCTGAACCAGAGCTCCGTGTTTATCACCAGCCCAAGGACCTCAAAGCGTCGTGGGCCGCCTGGACGAAGGCCGTATTCCTTATCCTGTCCTTGACGCAGAATCTTACGTAACCGTCGAAGGGCCTCCCGAAGGAGCTGCAGTCCCTGACCAGTATCTTGCTATCGAGCATCCTGTCAGTGAAAGTAGGGGCATCTATACCGAGGGAACTGGTCGGACAGAAATAGAAGAAGGAGTCTGCCGGATCGGAGACAGGGAACCCTATATCCTTCAGCGCGTTGAACATCCATCTCTTCTCGGCGTCCATCATCTTAGCGGCCTTATCTACGTGGCTCGTGTGGTCCCTGATCAATATCTTCGCCACATGCTGCTCTATGCCGCCGACGTTCCAGGCCATTCTAACCTTCTCCATCTGTTTGACGGTGCCCTCTGCGGCCAGGCCGTAGCCGATGCGTATCCCCGGGATCGCAAAGGATTTCGTTAATGAACATGCCACCACCATGTTCGGGTATTCGTCAATGTATCCGGCGCAGGATATGTCCTCATGCCCCTGCACGAGATCCAAAAGGGTCTCGTCCAGGAAGAGCATCACATTCTTCTTCAAGCATTCATCGGCGATGCTCAGTACGCGCTCTCTGGACTCCACTCTTCCGGTCGGATTGTTGGGGTTGCATATGAACAGCGCCTTAGCACCCGGCATAAGCTTTGAGAGCCTGTCACGATTGATCCTGAAATCGTCAGATTCCGTGAGAAGGAGATCGGTTATACTGGCACCTGCCACCCTGCACTGCCTGCCGTACTCCGCGAAGGTGGGCCTGGCAATAACCACCTTATCGCCCGACTCCACGAACGTGTTGGGGAACGCCCGTATTATGTCGGAAGACCCTGCCCCCACCATTACATTGCACTCACTCAGGGAATGCCTCTTGGCTATCACTTTTTTAAGATCGGCACAGGAATCATCCGGGTAGTGACCTATGTTGGATGTGGCTGATATTATCACGTTGTTGAGGATATCCGGCGGGCCCAAGGGATTTAGATTGTGACTGAAATCCTCGACACCCCCGTACCGCCATCCCTGACCTCCGTGAACCGCTCCATTGAGGTCCGAAAGATGCTTCCTGACTGAGTCCTCTATTCTCATTCGTCACCCCGATGCATTTCTTTGATTTATAGAGTCCGTCATATGCTGCCACGAACTGTTTTGTATCTTTTCGGCAGTACGAAAAGTTCGCCATCGTTATCGAAGCCGACAGACGCTGAGACGCCGTAGACCTCCTCTATCAGATCGGAGGTTATGATCTCCTTCGGAGGGCCGATCCTGAACAGGGAACCCTCTTTCATGATTATGCAAAGATCACAATATCTGGCCAT
>JAQVOB010000061.1:0-4285 GCA_028702835.1 Candidatus Methanomethylophilaceae archaeon | reverse complement strand
ACCATGTTTCACCGCTGTCCCGTCAAACGGCACACTTTGAATGTCCGTCTAACGGAACATTCGTAGCATCGAACGTCAGAACTCGAGAGGACACGCCCGAAGGCGGAGATCTCGGTTCTCCATCTCGTCGGCTGGCCAATCCAGGCAGATATTCCGCCTGATGCCACACCGAGCATCCCTCGTATAACGGTTGAGTATATAACGGTTATGGTCCCGTCTTTTTCCTCAATCCTCACACGAGGAATTCCTCCAAAGTACTTGGTGTATAAAAACCCACCGAAGCCTCTCCAGCAAAGGTGTCCAGACTCGGCCCGGCTACCTCCGAATACCCCTCATTCTACGTGAGCGTCGGCCGGTGCACGGACACGGGCGGAGGATTCGGGGAGAGTTCACGCGGGGCATGTGCGCATAGAAAGAAAGACATGATTCCCCGGAGATCTGCCGGATAGACCGCCCCCTTCCGACGAAGAAGAGAATCCGCCAACTGCATCAGGAATCCACAGAACTGAATTTTTGGCAATCCAAACCTTTAATACGCTAAATCCATACGCCTTGATGCTGTGGGGGTGGCCCAGCCTGGTAAGGCGATAGACTGCTAATCTATTGTCCCAAAAGGACCCGCGAGTTCGAATCTCGCCCCCCACGCTTCATTTATCGGTTGTTCCTTGATTACCTTTACTTGCATTATTACCACCTGCCGATATCTTCGCCCCACACGCCACTTGTCATTGCATCTTGATCGGATGGCGGTCTGCATGTCTGCACGGGCCGCCGTTTCTGTCCGGCTTGCCTCATACTCTACTATAGTAAAATAAGAGCACGCGTGTCCTGAGCTGCCGCCTCAGGAGACGCATCGTTCCAAACAATTGGGAGACCTCGATTAATTTAACTCTTATTTCCATCTACCCGCGTTGATAATATGTCTCTCATTACAAGGAACAGAACAGACAGAGTGATGTTATTCGTAGATATCAGGAACGTTACCAAGAGCGTTCAGCTTAACGAGAACAAATTATTCAGATTGGACTTTTACGCTTTGGCCGTGCAGCTCCTTGAGGGGAGAGAGCTTGTGGCCGCTTACGTTTTCGATACAAGGGTACCTTTCGGAGAAGACGACAGGTCGAAGAAATTCCATGATAAATTAAGGTATATGGGCTACAGAGTCGTTGCCAGGGAGGCGTACGATCCCAACCGCGAGGAGCAGAAGGAGGTTGACGTGGCCATGGCCTGCGAGATGGTAGTGCATGCCTTGCGCGACCATTACGACGTTGCTATCGTGGTCAGCGGGGATAGGGATTTCATACCCGCCATACAACAAGTCCAATCTGCCGGGAAAAAGGTGGAGGTGGCCGCCTTCGCCAATTCAGTGGGCAGCGAGATGCGGAAGGCAGGAGACAACTTCCACGAACTGGAGAAGATGCCTCTGCTCTCAGTTTTCAATCCGCCAGAGGAGATTGCCGCAGACGGTTCGGAAGAGGAGGTGGAGTGATATGGACTTCTATAGTCTTCAGAAGGAGCTCAAAGAAAAATGGGACCTCAGTGACGACAGTTGGGATGAATTGAAGAACACGGTCATCCTGACTTTTGAAAGGGATGCCAAGAACAACAACATATTCTCAAAGTACGGAGGCAGGATCGTCTTCAGACACATAAATCACGAAGACAGGATCTTCGAGGGAGAGACCTGGATATGCAGCCTTTCGCTGAAAGGTAGCTATTATTTCGCCAAGGGCCTGCAGCGGCTTGACGGATCCTTCATGCTGGAACTCAAGAGAGAGCAGATGGAGGACATAGCCGATGCTGTCTGGAAGGGACATAGGGACAAGATCGAGCCTATTCTCGAGGAGAAATACAAAGAAGTGATGAAGAGGGCTGTGGGCGAGAAGGTTGCAGAGGCTGTCGGTGAGAAGGACAGCGAGATCAAGGATCTCTGCATCCAAATAGAGGAGCTTGAGCAGAGGGATTCTGAGAACAGGCAGATCATAGCATCCCTGGAGGAGAAGGTCCGTGTGGCGGAGAGCCGCCCTCGGGAATGCCCGGAAGAGCCTGTGATGAGCCTGTCCGCCTCGCCTTTCCGCGTTGGCAGAGTTTCTGTGGAGAGGACCGGTCCGGACGAGCTTCACAGTGAAGCTTTCGACAGAACAAGATACTTCGTCCATATAAGCTCAGATTACAGGATACTGTTGGTACGCCCTCACGACAGCGGGGACGTGATATGCATAGACAACAAGATCGTGCTAAACGGCCTGAGCATGGCCCTGCAGTTCTCCGGCCCGATGCAGCTGATATCAGAGTACAGTCCCGAATACGGCGGGATATTGATCCATCTGAGGTGACCCTCGGAGAAGATATATCCGCGTAGGGCTATGGCCGTCCATGAGATTCCTCGTCATAACCGACCTGCATCAGAAGAAGTCGATGGTCTCCCGCATAAATCAGTCATACAAGGACAACGAATGCGATGCGCTCCTGTTCTTGGGGGATGCCACCGATCTTGGCACTGCAGAGGATGCCGTGGAGGTGATGTCCATGCTGGAAGGCGACGTTTACGCCATTCCGGGCAACTGCGACCCCAGGGACACTCCCAAAAGGATATCCTCGGTGGTAAAGGATGTCCACGGAAAGAGATTCTCTGTCGGCGGTGTCGGTTTCGCGGCTTTGGGCGGTTCTAACATCACGATATTCAACACACCCTTCGAATATGAAGAAGAGGAGATAACGGGGCTCCTTGAGCCCATATCCTTCGAGGGCATGGTGCTGATGACGCACGCACCTTCATACGGAATACTGGACGAGATACCTTCTGGGATAAATGTAGGCAGCAGGGCCATCCGGGGGATTGTAGAGAAGTATCATCCCGTGGCGGCGGTATCAGGGCATATACACGAGGCGATAGGCATAGTGAATAAGAACGGCACCCTTTTCATGAATCCGGGCCCCGCCAGGGAAGGCAGGGCAGGGATACTGGATATCGACCCAGAGGGTGCATCCGCCAAACTGGTAAGGCTTTGATCGGATCTCGCATCTCAAAAAAGATTTATATAGGGTACCATGCTTAGGTGGCTCGGTTAATATGGCAGTATGGCAGGGTAAGTCCAACAGAAAACCTACCGGCGGCAGGATAGCTAACAGCGCCGGCAAGAAGAAATTCGAGATCGGTAGGGAGAAGCATTTCACCAGAATAGGCAAGCAGAGCCTGAGGCAGTACCGCACACGCGGCGGACACCACAAGAGCGGAGTCCTCCTTGCCGAGTACGCCAATGTCATGGACGCCAAAACCAGCACCGTGAAGAAGGTCAAGATCCTGAACGTCAAGGTCAACCCTGCAGACCCCAACTACGTTCAGCGCAGCATCGTCAACAAGGGCGCCACCATCGAGACCGAGATAGGTCTTGCGAAGGTGACATCAAGGCCCGGACAGGACGGAACGGTGAACGCGGTACTCACACAGTAAGAGTTAAGGTATCTTCCGCATCTCTCCAATCATGACCTACGATGACGATAATGCTATCGTTCTCTGGCCAGAGTATTTTGACTCGGAGAGATCCAGGTCCCAGGGACGACGTCTGCCTAAAGAGCTTTGTGTCAAGAACCCTGAGCTCGATATGATCGCGAAGGGTGCAATGGTCCTCGACCTAGAATACAGGGTCATAGAGGATTCCGCATACCCTGCTAACTGGGCAGCGAAGAACGGTTGTGTTAGGGTGGAAAAGGGCAAAATGCATAAAACGGATATCCTTCCTGCAATAGGCCGGATACTCGTGGATAACCAATGAACCCTTATATCCTCTAGAAAGATTCTGTGGCATGATATCCCCTTTGGACGCCAGGGTGATGGACGCCAACTCAGAGAGCATGAGCGTCGGCGTTGAAGATCTCATGCAAAACGCCGGACAGGCTCTGGCTGAAGTTGTCAGCGACCTTGCAGGCGACAGAAGAGTCCTGTTCGTCTGCGGCGGCGGCAACAACGGAGGGGACGGATACGTTGCAGCCTCCATTTTAGGCTCAGACGTGGTCAGACTGTCCGATCCCAAGACCAAGGTCACACGAAAGCGCATGGAGGAGATAATGGGCCATGTGCACAATTATGAGAAGAGCTGTATAAACGGATACGGCGTCATAGTCGACTGCGCTCTGGGAACCGGTACTGAGGGCATCCCTCGAGGAAATTATGCATCTTTTATCAAAGAGATGAACTCATCAGGCAAATTCGTCATATCCGCAGATATACCCTCCGGTTTCGGGACCGGGATTGCAGTAAGGCCTGACGTCACAGTCGCATTCC
>JAQVOB010000060.1:0-4322 GCA_028702835.1 Candidatus Methanomethylophilaceae archaeon | reverse complement strand
GCCGATGCCTTCGGTCAGGATAGTGAGCCGGGTCAATCCCAGTGAGGACCCGGAAAAGGTCAGGACGGCGATCCTTAACGTATTTCCGGATGCCGTGATAGAGACGGAGGGAGGATATGCCAGAGGTGAGGCCCAGAGCCTCAGTAATTTCGGGCTCATGATCCGTCGCCAGAAGATGCTTGACACGACCCGGGCCGTCCTTCTCAAAGGGATGTCGGGAGATCGTACGAGATTCCTGCTGAACAAACAGGTGGCGCTTGTCGGTAAGATATCCTTCTGTGACAGAGGACAGGTGCTTGGCCCCATAGAGGTCACGGTGACGGATGAGGGAATAGAGGCATTGATAGACAGGACCGCCCCGGGGACGGTCGATGGTGTGGAAGTGAGAAATTGATCGGAGTTTCATCTACAAGTTTCAGCGCGTACAGATTCGAAGATGTGTTGGAGGAGGTGTCCAAGGAGTTCGAGCTCTGGGAGATCTTCTCGGAAGCGGAGCATTATGTGCAGAACATATCCGGTATGCTGGCGGTCATAGCGCCGTCCTATGATCTGAAGTATTCGGTACATGCGCCCATATGCGACAATAACATAGCATCCCTCAACGAGAGGATGAGAGAGGCCTCCGTGCTGGATCTGATATCTCTGGTTGAGAGCGCCCTGAGCCTGAACGTATCCACTATAACTGTTCACCCCGGTGTTTATTCCCTTGTCGTCCCCGATATGGAGGAGAAGTCCGTGGCAGCGGCCAAGAAGTCACTAAGGACACTGGACAGGATAATGGCAGAGTACGGCATAAAAGTGGCTGTGGAGAACATGCCGAATCTCGATTTCATGCTCGGAAGGACCCCTCAGGAGCTGGCGGAGCTGGTGGAAGGCACGGAGCTGGGAGTCTGCTTCGATATTGGGCATGCAAACACCGTCGGCGATATAGACGGTTTCATAGATCTTCTCGGGAGCAGGTTCGTCAATGTTCATGTGCATGACAATTGCGGCAGGAATGACGAGCATCTTGTTCTCGGAGAGGGTAACGTAGACTTCAAATCGGCCCTGAAGAAGCTGTCCTCCTACAGAGGGAACCACGTCATAGAATCCCGGGACTTCCCATCAGCGGTGGAGTCCAGGGATATACTGCGTCAGATGCTCTGATCCTTGGTGAACATATCCTTCAGGAATCTGGATCCCCGCAGCAAGTATGATATGACGAAGTAAAGACCCAGGATCATCACAGGGAACATCATCATGCTTATGCTGTTGACCTCAGACCCCGAGAGCCAGGTTCCGGCGGACATCAGATTCACCATGAAATGCAGCATTATCGATGCGTGCAATCCGTATTTCGAGAAGAGGTAACCGCATCCGAGGCCGAAGGCGAACGTGGGCAGGAACTTCCACAGCCCCCAATTGGTAAGATGCCCCGCAGCGAACATGAACGATGAGAACAGTATGAAAACCAGAACGGTCCTGTCTATTCCGAAACCTCCAAGTGCCAGCTTCCAGGTCCTGCCTTCCTTCTCAGACATGTAGGCGATTATCGCAACAGGCACCCCGAGCATCAGGAAGCGGCAGAGAACCTCCTCCCAGACGGAAGCTTCCACAAGGGAGAAAAGCTGGGCCCAAGCAGGATAGCTGCCTATGTCAACAGATTCGAGGTCATAACCCATCAGGACCACGATGAATATGATCGACATCTGGAACGTCATAAGGGCCGAGAACAGTGTGGACACTCTGAAAAGTGCGGAGTCCTGGAAGTGAAGATAATCCTTCTGGGTCATCGCCTTGTTAATGTTGGCAGGGACGTCCCTGAAAAGGAAGAAAGCTGATATAAAGCACGTCGCTGCCAGAAGCACGAAGTAGATCTGCAGTGCGATCCCGTTTATTTCGAACAGATTAACGATCATTGGAACGATTATGAATATGTAGGTGCTGGCACTCCCAAGTCCCTCGAAGGTCTCGGGGAACAGCACTGCTACGCCTATCAGCTCGTATGATATGATGTATGTGCAAATCAGGCACAGTACGGCTCCAAGTACCAGACGCAGTGTGATGCGTCCTTTGAGAGCCTCTCCGCAGTCGGAGCAGAATCTGTTGCCCGCAGCGCGGTTCTCGTCACACCTGTCGCATGCCATATGAATCCATCAGTATTCGTGCCACATCATCAGCTGTCTCGATCTCTATGAACGCGGCGATCCTCTTTCTTCTATCAAGGGCTTCGGACAGCTTCCCGGCCATACGATCCGCCCTCTCATAAGCCAAAATATTGAATCCCCTGATCTTCCTGAACCTGCTTTCAAAGTCCTTCACGAAAGCTTCCGGGGAGGACATATCCAGACCTCCTTTGGCGGCCGACCTTATGAGGCTGCGCTCCTTCAAAGTCTCCAGGAGGGAGATGTTCCGGCAGTAGGCTTCCGTATATTCGGCATCGTCCATGTCGGCCGGTATGAGAGGGATGCCCTTCTCGGCGCAGAGGTCCACAAGGGCGCAGTATATGGGTGAAGGAGAGCCTATTTTCCCGAAGGATGAAAGGAAGTGGCCGTAGACAGCATCCGCATCGCTTATCTCAGCCTCTTCCAGGGTTGATCTGGCACTTATGGCTGATATGTCCTCGGGCCCCAGGGATACCGCAGCGGCATCATAGTTCCGGTCAAGAAGAACATCTGCTTTGGGGGATTCGGAAACGAGTCCCTTGATCACAGGGATGATCTCGATGGTCCCCTTCTCTGAGCTCAGGATCGTCATTACTCGACGCTCCGGGTCATCACGAGGTCGGTGAGCTGTCCTTTATCCTCCATGTGATTCAGTTCCTTCTTGGTCACAACCACAGTGGATTTGATGTTCCCCGGGCTCTTCTCGTCGTCCACGACGATGATCGAATGCTTCCCGAAGATCACCGAGATGTCGGATGCGAGGGCGGCCTTCTGCATCATCTTGTCCGTCTCGCCTCCCAGGCCCGTCAGTATGACGGTTCTGTTGTCACGGGTTATAGCTTCGAAGGGGCTGCGCAGTACAGGGGTTATTGAGAATCCCATTCCGAGCAGATGGTCCAGGACCGCGGACCCCGTCTTCTCCACTCCGGACAGCTCATGCCTTCTTACCCTGTCCCCTCTGAACTCAAAGGGGTCCACAGGGCGTATTATCGGCGCGTTCAGGTATTCCTCTATCCTTATGGCCGCGTCTATCATCGCGCCCATTCCGGACTCATACATCTGTATGGTCCTGCGGGATACCCCCGCAACTTCCGCCAGGGTTCCCAGGCTTATGTCCCTGCTCTCCCTGATGTCCTTCAGCAAAGCGCTGTCCAATCTGACGTACAGTCCTCCGGGGGCAGCTATAACGAAGGGGGATTCGTCTCTCAGGACGTAATCGCTCAGGGTTTCATTGGATATGATCGGTATATCGAAGCGGGAGTACACAATGCCAGGCTCCAGGATGCCTGCGCTGGATTTCTCCCCTATCACGAGGGGGGTGGCTCCCAGCATCTCGGACAGGACCTTCATCTCCTCTGCATTCTCCCGGGAGAGGGCATCCACGTTCCCGAGGACCTTCACGATGAGCATGATCTCGCCCTTCCTCCCGACTATGTCGAAGCATACGCTGCGCAATGCCATCGGCGGGGAAAGCCTGTATCCCGCTCTTCCCAGGATCGTGCGGGCCGTGTCTATAAGGTTGTCTCTGCTCACGATAGAACTCTAACGTTCCGCGCTTCTATAAATATTTAGGTAGTTGTAAGAAGGGCGGTCCGGAAAGAGCCAGACCGCCTTTTGAGTTTCAGAACCTGTCGTCGTACTCGCCGGCTTTGACGGCGGCCTGGAAGTCCTTGGGCTTCTTGCCGTCAATGGTGATGCCGACGGATACCGCAGCACCGGCGACCTCGAGGACCTTCGCCTTCTCGGTCGCGCCCAGAAGGGAGTCCTCCTTCATCTTGGCCAGTTTCTTCGCCTGGTCAAGGGTAAGGTTGCCGACGAAATCCTTGCTGTTGTTGCTGGATCCCTTGGCTAGGTTGAGCTCGTTCTTTATCAGAGCGGACATGGGAGGTGTTCCCACCTTGATCTCGAAGGACTTGTCATCCGCTATGAGTATCTTCACGGGAACCTTCATTCCTGCGAAAACCTTTGTTTTCTCGTTAATGGCCGCTATTACCTGGCCAGTGTTCACACCCTTCGGGCCCAGAGCGGGCCCCAGCGGCGGGCCTGCGGTTGCTTTTCCACCGTCTACCAACGCCTCAACTGTATCTACCATTCTCATCTCTCCTTTTCAATAACTCTGACGCTGTCACCATTGACCGTGAGCGGTATGGGGACCATGGCTTCGATTAGCTCCACCCT
>JAQVOB010000059.1:0-4336 GCA_028702835.1 Candidatus Methanomethylophilaceae archaeon | reverse complement strand
GGAAAAGAGATAAGAGAACTCATCGGGTGATAGATATGTCAAAGAGAATAGTAAAGGCGGGAACGTCGGGCAGGTACGGTGCCAGATACGGTGTCGTCATCCGCAACAGGGTGAAAAACATCGAAGCACAGCAGTACAGCAGGCACGAGTGCCCCTCATGCCACCACCTCTCCGTGAAAAGGGTCAGCTCCGGGATCTGGAACTGCAGACACTGCGGCGTCAAGTTCGCCGCCGGTGCCTACAGCCCGAAACAGAAGAAGAGCACGCTCCTGATAACAGAGTGAGGCAGGAAAGATGTACAAGTGCGGCAAATGCAACGAACCGATAAGGAACGTCAACGCCCTGGGCCTTCAGTGTGAGAAGTGCGGATCCAAGATCTTCTACAAGGAAAGGTCCAACGTAAAGAAGGTCCTTAAGTCCGACTGATTGCCATGCTCAGCGCCGTCCTGAGAATTGAATCCCCTCACTCGGGGATGATCCTGGAGACGCTGAGTCCGGAAGCGGGCAGAGAGCTGCCGCGCACCAAGGTGTCGGTCAGCGGCGACGGGGGATCGGTAACGGTCTCCTTCGAAGCCTCTGACTCCACCGCCATGCGCGCTGCTCTCAACTCCTATCTGGGTTGCATAAAGATAACCGAAGACATAAGCAAAATCACAGGTGAATAAGATGAACAACATGAGTCCACAGCTGCAGAATCAGATCGCTCAGTTCCAGCAGGTGCAACAGCAGCTGCAGGTGACCTCCAATCAGAAGATCCAGATGGAGGCCCAGAAGAGAGAGATGGAAAGGACCATCGAGGAGCTCGGAAAAGCAGAGGGTGATGTGTACAAGAACGTAGGCTCCCTCCTGATGAAGGTCAGCGACAAAGAGGAAGTGAAGAACGAGATCCAGGAGTCCATAGAGACCATGGAGATCCGCATCAAATCCTTGGACCGCCAGGAGAAAGGGCTTCGCGAGAAGTACGAGAACCTGCAGGCTGTCATAAACAAATCCCTCGGTCAGGGCACCGAGTAAACCTGTCGCCGGCCCGTTCCGGCGACATGCATTTATCTTTATCAAATAATTCGGGAGCGGGTTGATCCCTTTGAATGCTCTTGATGTAAAAGATCTTTACAAAAGCTACGGTGAGTTCAAAGCCCTTGATGGAGTGAGCTTCTCAGTCAAGGACGGAGAGATATACGGCCTGATAGGCCCCAACGGAGCCGGTAAGACAACCGCTCTTCGCACCATATCCACCCTTTTAACGATAGATTCCGGCGAGATAGACGTATACGGCATCAGCGTGAAGAATGAGCCCGACAAGGTCAGGAAGGTAATAAGCTACCTGCCGGAGGATGCCGGGGCATACAAGGACCTTACCGGAAGGAAATACCTTACATTCATGGCCAACTTCTTCGCCGACGGCGATGCGGCGAAGTCAATGGTTAAGAGAGGCATCGAGATAGCCGACCTTAAGGACAGGATAGATTCCAAGGTCAGCACATACAGCAAGGGCATGATGAGGCGCCTGCTGATAGCCAGAGCCATAATGCCGCAGCCCAAGCTTGCGATACTTGACGAGGTCACTTCAGGCCTGGACGTTGTGAACGCTTATGAGATAAGGGGTATCATTAAGAGCATCGCCGGGCACGGCGTGTCGATATTGCTGTCGTCCCACAACATGTTCGAGGTGGAGTTCCTCTGCGACAGGGTGGGTATGATAAACAAGGGGGTCCTCGTGCAGGAAGGTACTCCTGAACAGCTCAAGGCCAAATTCAGTGCCAACAGTCTCGAGGAAGTCTTCGTCAAGGCGGTGGGCGAATGAACCATCTACTGAATCTTATCAGGAAGGAGCTCAGGGAGCTTCTCACTCCCGGCACCATAGTCACAATGGTGGCGATGGCGATGATCTTCGTCGGCATGGGCGCTATGATAAGCGAGCAGTCCGACCAGGCCGGGAGCGATCTGGCCGGCATGAAGTTCGGATATTGCAACGAGGATGTGGCGGGAGACGACTCATACTCGACGGGCAATCTTGCTACCTTAGGCGGCATGGAACTGACCTCTGAGGAGGTATCATCCTCAGAGATGGTGATGAGAACCATGAGCGAAAAGGGTCTGGGTTTCATATTGGTCATAGATGCCGATTTCTCTGAGGATGTTGACGATGCCCGTCAGGGTAAATTGACTGTTTATTACAATCAGAAGGGGCTGAGCATGTTCGATTCCACCTCTTCTGCGGTCGCATCAATAATACTGGCTGAGTTCGACAGGCTCGTATCCGACGATTACCTTATCAAGAACGGAGTAACCGATACAGATTTCGTAAGATCCCCCACAGGCATAGAGAGTCAGAGCACCTTCCTCAACGGCAAGGTGTATGAGGGGGTCACGCCGGAGCAGATAGTCAACGCCGTCTCCATGCAGCAGATCTTCATACCGATCATAATGATGCTCGTCATAATCATGATAGGGAGCATACTCATCTCCTCCATGGGCAATGAGAAGGAGAACAAGACACTGGAGACTTTGCTAACGATGCCCGTGAAGAGAACGACCGTGGTCACCGGTAAGATCATCGGGTCCGCCATCGCCGGACTCCTCTTCGCCCTGGTCTACATGTTCGGGATGTACTATTACATGAACTCGATCACCGGCACCTCATTGTCCGGCGGGATATCCCTGTCAGACATCGGACTGACCCTCAGCACTTTGGATTGGGTCATCGTGACGGTCTTCATGTTCCTGTCCATAATATGCGCTCTCGGACTGTGCATGATTTTGGGGGCATTCGTGAAGGATTACAGGGCCGCCCAGCTCTACGTGATGCCGATAAGCATACTGGCCATAATCCCCATGGTCCTCACGGTCTTCTCAGACTTCCAGAGCATGTCCCCTGTGCTCCAGGCCATCGTATTCATGATACCGTTCTCGCATCCGATGATGATCATGAACAGCCTGCTGATGGACCAAACCCTCTTGGTCGTCGGCGGTCTCGTGTACATGGTGGCCTTCGCCCTGCTGAGCATATACGTTACCGTCAGGATATACAACTCTGACATACTGCTATCCGGATGGGGCAAGATGGACAAGCTCAAGAAGAGCCTCGGGAAGAAATGACCCATAATCCAGAAGAGACAGTGCTCAAGGTCGGGGGATCGGACAGCGACCGTTACGACAGGATGAAAAGAGTGGAGTGGATAGACATGGATACCGTGCATTCGGCTCGGATCCTGGTGGCCGGGGCCGGAGCTCTGGGTAACGAGACTGTGAAGAATCTTGTCCTTGCAGGATTCAATACCATAGACGTAGCGGATATGGATGATATTGTGACCTCCAATCTCAGCAGATGCCTTTTCTTCAGGGACGGGGACGTCAAGAAGGTCATGAAATCCGACATCGTGGCCCAGAGGGCTTCGGAGATGAATCCTGACGCCCGCGTATCATCTATTCCCAAGAGGGTACAGGATATCGATGACTGGGACTATGATATCGTCCTCGGATGCCTTGACAACATAGCTGCGAGGATGCATATCAATTCCCACGCCTATTTCCGGGACATACCGTACATCGACGGCGCCACTGACGGTTTCAGGGGAAAGGTCCATGTTGTACTCCCCAGAGGACCCTGCCTGCAATGCACAATGAACCGAACCCATGTAAGGGAATCGGAGAAGAGGTTCACATGCACAGGGAGCTCGTCCACATACGTACCGAGGATGGCGGCCGAAATAACAACGACAGCTATAGTGGCTGCCATGCAGGTAAGGGAAGCTCTTAAGATAGCGTCGGGTCGCATGGATATGTGTTTAAAACATATTGCCTATTACAACGGGGAGAATTGTGAGATGTTCACCGCCGAGGCGTCCGTCGACCCCGAATGCGTGAACCACTTGCTCAGAGAGGGGATATAATGGGGATCAAAATAACCGTGAAGAACACTGCGGACGGGTCCACAATAAAAATGGAAGTGGATCCCAAGGAGACGGTCAGCGACATAATAGACAGTGCCGCGGAGTACTGGAGAAGAGACGCCGGAGCCTATGTCCTGAAAAAAGGGAAGAGCATCCTGAGAGGTACCGACACAGCCATGGAGATCAATCTCATGAGCGGCGACACCCTGGAAATGATACCTGACCCGGAAGGCGGAAATTGATGAGCCTTCCGAGAGCCATCCTTCTGAAGAGGCTCTCCAACGAGCTCAGGATGTGCTCCGAGTACCTGGGCACAGATTTCATGTTCGACCCTGCGGAAGTAAGAGATTTTCCAATAGAGATCGATGTTCACGTCAGCAACGTCATAGGTTACGAGGCTCCCGGCAAGATGATCACGGACCACGAATTCCTGATAATAATCA
>JAQVOB010000020.1:0-17639 GCA_028702835.1 Candidatus Methanomethylophilaceae archaeon | reverse complement strand
AGCTGAACCATCCCTTCACCATGGCAGCAGCGAAGATAAAGTTCGATCCCTCCCTGATCGAGGAGATAGATTGTGAGGCAAAGGTCATAAGATTCAGGAAGGGGGGATGGCTGCGCCGCATCACCGGTTCCAGGCTGGGGACCATACTGCAATGCAACGATTTCGATACGCCCTTCTCCGCCGCCCTCGCCATGGCGGGGATATACAGCAAATACGAGACGAACAAGTATCTCGAAGCCGGGTCGATCATAGAGCCGAAGATCAGGAACTACCTGCGCACCGACGGGAAAAACAGATTATCCGAGGCCCTCGGCGGGATCCCTGTCGCAGGTATCGAGGAACCGGTCGACAAGTTCTCGTGCAATTTCGAGCACTTCCCCCGGGGCGGCAGATTCGGCGGCATGGTGGACGGTTACGTGATAGCCGAAAGGAAGCGCTACGCGGTGCTGGAAGTGAAGACCGCAGGCAATCGCCGATCATGGACAGATGATAACGGCGTTATCTCGAAGGTCCCGGGATCCTATGTAATGCAGGCTTCCCTTTATGCGGAGCTCAGCGGTATCGACACCATAGTGTTCGCCGTCGGATTCCTCGAAGAGGAAGATTACGAGGAACCGTCCTCCTGGATCCCGTCAGAGGACAACTGCTTCATACTTCCGGTCAGCAAGCCGCCGGAGATCTCGTCGTGGATGGATGCCGCATCAGAATGGTACGACGAGCACCTCGTTAACGGAGTCACCCCTCAGTGGACTGACGCAGATGCTGAGATCATGGAATACATACTCGGCGCTGTGAATCAACAACGATAATATTTTTACGGATACGCGCATTGATGCGTCATGCCCTTCCCGGTAGCCGGAAAATTGGTATCCCACACCGGGCCCGGACTGGCGATACAGGAGTCCTTGTACGGATTCATAATGGCGATGATATTCGTCAATGCCGCTCAGGCGGGCATCCTTACTTTCGTTTCAAATATCCAATTGGCGATCGTCATATTCTCGATGAATTTCACCTGGGGCGTGATCGATGCCCTTGTCATAATACTCGTAGGCACCCTGGAGAGGAAGAGGGACCTTCTGATACTCAGGAGGAGCAGGGAGAACAACGATTCCAAGTACAGGGCGATGGTCAAGGACGATCTGTCCGGGACCATAGTCGACGCGGTCACGGATGAGGACGAGTGCAGGATAATACACCAGATACTCGCATCGGAGGTGGAATCGGATGAGGAGCTCGCCAAGGACCGCAGGGATCTCTACATGGCGGGCCTGTCGAGCTTCGTGATAACCGTTCTCGCCGCCGTTCCTGCATTGATACCCATACTTCTGATACCGGATCTCCACACTGCGCTCTTCGTCGCCTCCGCCTTCGGCGCCACGGCCCTCTTCTTCGTAGGATACGGCATGAGCAGGCACATCGGCGCGAACAGGTGGGGGATGGCCCTGATGTTCATGACCATCGGATTGGCCGTAACTATCATGGCTACCTTCATGGGTGGATGAATCACAGATCTTGCTGGAAGAAAATCGTCATAAAAATACTATCTTCGACATTTCAAGATTGATCGATATTTTCAGCGGCGCTTGATGAGATCGAATATCTTCCTTTTTACCCCTTCTTGCCTCATCCAGGGATTGAATCTTGATTTGGAGTCATAATCTTCCTCGAGTGTTCTTTTACCATCCTCGCAGAGAAGCATGTCGAATTCATTGTAATGCATCATGAACCCATTATCCGTTTCTTCCACTGCGAAATATTCTCCTTTCCTCTCTTCGATTATGGTATTTGAAATCCCTGACGGAGTTACCTCAGATATTCGAATATGAAGATACATTGGTGAAACATCGATCAAGCTGTTATTCCCTGGAGTCAGTTCGACCTCTTTGCCAGGTTGTCTGTCATATTGAAAGTAACATACCGCAGGGTTGGATATTCGCTTCTCCATGTAGATGGAGAGGCCGTTTTCGTAATCTAAGGAGTACTTGTTGCTGGTGAATATCTCCATCAGCCGGAAACGGGGCTTGCTCTCGACGCTGGCGTCTACCACGTAAGTTCTGGACGGGAATTCCGTCATATCCCTCCTCAGTTCCAATATGTTGAATATCTGATTCTTCCCGTCAAGGGTTTTCGGAAGAGGGTCCCATGCCTTGCCCTTGTTTACATAGAGTCTGACCTTTTTGCCACACCTTACCTTTATGCTGTCCCCATACAGATTGTTGAAATCAACATCATATTCGCCGGGCCCCAACCAATCTTCACCGCCACTGTGGGATATGAGAATGGATGGGATGCTGTGCACCATAAGATATTCCAATCCACCGACGAAGTGGGACCAGGATACCTTTTCTTCCGAGGTACTGAAGCGGATCTCCTTCTCAATCGGATGAAAGATCGTCAAGTTCCCGCTCGCTGCATTCTGATAAATCTCGTTCGGATGAGTATCAAAGGAGAACTCCAAGTCTGGCATGATCAGGAACGTTTCTTCCAAACGTTTCTTTTCGTTTACATATACACTCACATCGTATCTGTGTGACTCGGACGGGTGCAGATGCTTTTCGTCTATGGAAAAAACACATCTCTCCCCGTCGAACTTGTAGTTCTCATTCTCTTCTCCGAGAGGAAGATGGACCGTTTCATCCTCGTTCCCGTCCGTTACAATCTTAACCAATACACTGGACGTTTTCTCAATGTCGTACAATCGGCATCTCAGATTCGAGACCTTCGATATCCGGAATTCAGTACTGTCATCATCACAGGCCGTCACTCCGTCCAGGTATCTTACTGAGATCTTATCCTCACCCTCGTCCCCTTCTTCCTCGATGAATATTTTTTCACCCTGTATAGTCAGAATGCTTCCGGGGTTGAGCTCGATCTGATAGACTCCTTCACTGACCCTTTCAATGTAGAATTCCTCGTTCCCGACTTTGAGGTCGTACTTCTTGTCCTTGAATAGTATGTACATGTCCCCTGAAGCAGGTTCAGGAACCTCTATCAGATTCTCATCGAAGGCGATCCAGTCCCGTTTAGGTCTGTTATTCAGAATCAGCTTCTCGTCAAAGAATATCCTGAATTTATCGAAAGGGCTCAGATCCAGATTGCTGAGAAGATATTTCTTTGTGGAGAGAGTTCTGAAGACCCCGTCCTGGATCTCTATGATCTGAGGTTGCTCCGGCCTTATCGATTTTGCAGCAATCTTGAATTCTATTGTAGCGTCTTTATTTAGACATGGCAACTCTGGGATGGAGATCGCCGGTGCGAATCCGGATGTTAATATCAGCTTAGGCCTTCTCATCCTCCTCTCAGCTTGGAGTTGCTTTCTGCTCTTGCTACCCATCTCCCGGGAATACCATCTCTTGAAAGGTTTCTGGAAACGATTATTCTTCAGCTCACGGCCACCGTATCCTCTGTACCCCTCATCTATGATTGTTAGAATCTTCATCAGCAGATTCTTGAAGAGATCAGGCTCTGTGAGAGCATATTGGGTACATTTATTCAGAACTCTGGGGTCCGGGAAACCCGAATCGCCCACGTTGGGCTCTTCAAGCTGAAATTTGACGTATTCTGAAAGCCTTTTGAATTCAGCATCCGGATTCTCTGGCAGATCGTATGAGAGTATCTTCTTGTAATATTTGGATATGAAATCGAAGAAATTGTTTATGAACTTCTCATTATCCGGTACCAGCGTATGGATCAGAATCTTCTCCAATCTCCTCTTCGTGTCGATCTCGAAGTTCCAGCCAAGGAGCTCCAACCCTTCAGAGAATAAGTCATGGATCCGGCTCTGGTGATTCCCGGGTATGGTGATGCTCGCCTCCTCCTCCAGATAGCCCCAGTATGTGCCGTCATATCTCCTGATGGCTACATCCACCAATGCGAAGGCAGCGACAATCTTCTTGCTCGGGGTTGAAGGCTCCGATAGGAGGAAAGAGAGATTCCCGCGTATGAACTCCAGATCCTCTTCTGGAAGCACTATCTCTGAAAGGAAGGAGACATCTTTGCTCTGCTCTTCGATCTTCTTCTCTATAGACACGACTCTTGCGATCATGAGTTGAGCCCTCCGTCTTTGAGCTTGGAAAGTTTCCTAAGATATGCAAGCGCATCCCCTCTCTTCAGTTCCTCGTGGTGTTGTTGATTGGAATAGTTCCTGAGACACCCATAGCAGCTCGCATCACCTTCTTCTCCTCCGCATTCGCATGCTTCAAGGAGTTCGATCGTCTTATCGATGAGATCCGGAAGATTCTGTTCTGTTAGCTCCTTCACATAGCCAGCTCCCCCCGGCGTGTTGTCGAAAAGAACATAATCAAAGGTGTTTCCAATATTGCTCCTCAGACACCCGGAGACCTCACTCCTTTCTATATCTAGCAAAGTACACAGTCCCTCTATCAGCGCATAGAGCACGGACAGATGATTGCTCTTGGACATCCCCTCCTGCCCCTCAAAGCGGAGTATCGTCACATCTGTTCTGAAAACATGACCTAGGTGGTGCATTCTCTGCCTGCCTTTGCACTTGAAGTCCCCCTCCCTCGGAAGATTATGTTCTTTCTTCCTTATCGAACTCCCGAAACCGCATTCTTCGCAGATGTAATATCTGTCATAAGAAAGTGCGATCAGTTCATCTCCTTCATTATGCACGATCTTCCCTTTCAGATCTCCAAGGGATATATCCCTCGGACTGCCTTCGTCGCTACCTTTGTATTCAAACCTCTTGCCTCTGGACCTTCGCGGCTTGTTTATCGTCGCCTTATCCATTTTCCTGTACTGGAACCCAAATTTAGGAACGATGAATGTGTTGTTGTTGACGGGTACCTCTTCCACCCCGCAGGTACGGCATTCTATCGTTTCAGGAGAGTTGTCTTTGTCAATGATCCGTTCCATCGAGACTGTATTGCATTCAGGGCAGGTTGCGAAAGCGAATCTGTCCCATTCCCTCCCCTTCACGACTTTAACGTATTCCGATGTGATCATGTTGCCCCCGGCCACCACCTGGCAACCCGGCGCATACTCAGTTATGGCTACGGATAGGTCACGCTGCAGGTCCAGTTTAGAATCTTTGAACGGGCTCACATGCTCCAAATAGACTGTATCCACAGGGAATCCGTACTTCGGTATGATGTTGCCGCGAGACAGGAAGGAGATTGTATCTTCTTCATTCAGGGTTTTGATCGTCCTGCTTATTCTTCCCATGGATGTAGAGTCCCTCTTCGTGGCTGCCTCTTCCTCCTGCATATAGAGAGATGATAGATCGCCTCTGCGCTCATCAGTTACAAGTCTCATCCTGCCCTCATCACCGAATAGAGTGTCCACCCATCCAAAATTATCTACATCGATCTTCACATCATCTCCAGAATAGTTTCTTACCTTTTCCGACAAGAATGTGTTCAGATATTCTTTTAGATCCTGGGGTTCATTCCTCAGATAATTTTCGAACTCGTCCAGATATTCATATTGCAGAAAATCCTTTACGTGCCAGGGGGCTGCCCCCTTTTCCTTCCAAAAGAAGGATAGCGCGGATGCAAATATGTGTCTGATCGCGATCTTAGGATTGTCCACGTTCACTATAGGAGTCTTGACCTCCCCAGATATCATGGCCTCCGGAACCGTGAAATAATGGGAGTCGTGGGATGTGTTCTTACAGAACGTCAGCACGTACGCAGAAGAGGATACGCTCCTTCCAGCACGTCCGGCACGCTGTATGTAGTTAGAAGGCGCTGGAGGCACATTTCTCAGAAACACCGTGCTTAACGAACCAATATTCACGCCCATTTCGAACGTGGTCGAACAGCTGAGAGCGTTGATATCCTGGTTCACAAAACCATTCTGATATTTTGAGAGTTGATCTTTGCTCAATTGTGCTGTATGCTCTCTCACATTGAAGGGCACTAAAGGCATCTCGCGATATTGGCGAAGATAATGATCGTCCAAAGTATCGAAATCAGAATCTATCCATTCCAACGTGCCTAAACAATATGGGCATATGCTCTTCACAGAGAAGGGGGAACGCTTTCCACAATCCGAGCAGATATAGTATCCGCCCGCTTCTTCAATGAGGAGACTGCTGAGATCTAAACGGTATCCTTTTTTATCTGGACGGAGAGTTCTAAAGAATTCATCTATCAGTCTAAGTTCATCTTCTTCTCCTACTACCTTCTTGAGATACTCGGAGAAACGTTTAGTTTTAAGAACAGACTCATAGGGGGAGACTCTATCGCTGGTATCTTTAAGGATCGGACCGCTCCCGAGGAAGATTTCTTTGAGATCGTTGTAGGACAAAAGGTCTGACCAGACTGCTCCCTTACTCCTTACTTCTCTTGCCATGACGTTATAGAGGGCTTTGGTCTCTTCCTCTGTAAGATTCCCGAAGGTACCTTCTTTATCGATTCTGAATCTGAAGAGACCGTTGTGTTCGAACGATTTGTTGCTTTTACAGGATATTGCCTCTTTGACTAAAGCGAAATTGGCAGATTTCCTGCGGTCGTAACTGTCAGACTCCGGACCTCCGAAATCAATATCATCTAGAATGGATGTGATACGATCGACGTATTCTTCAAAGTGCATTCCTTTGCTGAACTTATCACGTTTGTTAGTAAAAACCTCATATATTGCACGATGCAAAAGAAGATTCTCATGTGTTTTATCCAGATTCACAGCTGCATATGATGCGCTTTTACGGCTATCGGAGAACATCAGAAGCTGCTTAACCTTGCCAGACTCCTTTTCAGGGGTGGGTATTGCATTGAATATCGCAGAGCCAAGTACAGAGGAAGCCGCCTCTGGCCCAAGATAGAAATCCCGAACTATGCCGAATTTATTGTTCACCTGGCTGCAACGCGGACAGGAACATAATTTGGTCTTCCCGTCCTCCACAACCTTTCTTACTATGCTCAAATACTCTCTTCCACATTCACACGAATTGCTTCCAAAAAGAGGGCTTAGAGTACCGCATTTGGAGCAAAGATTGAAAAACTCCTCTCTTTTGAGATCATCAACCTCATTCTCTTCGCACAGCATGTACAGAGAATCATTCACGTCTCCGAATTCATCCTTGACTGAATCTCCAGTGATCTGAACCAATTTGTTTCCTACTTCTCTACCGGGAAGGAATATAGCATTGCAGTTGTAGCACACGGATAATGGGTAGCAAACAAAATCGTGACTGAATCTCTCATCACGATATGTTTCCAGAGGATAGAAGAATATTTTCGACGACGGTGCTAATGAAACATATATGCCGTCCATGGATCGTATGAACGTGTGATATCTTGCATCGAAGAGCTTCCTTCCGTTCCGATCCTTTGATTTCGACGCAACGTTGATGAAATCAACTATTTCATTAACTGAGATGCTTGTTTCTTGAGAAACCGCATCGATAGTTTTCACACCACCTTTCAAAGAGTCCCTTATCTTCCAAAGACGATTATCGCTTAATATCACGTCCCCCAATACGATGAAGTCGTCCTTTACTTCGGAATCCATGCCGACACGGATAGACTCAGAATTGAATCCCCCCTCCAAGATGTCCTTGTAGTATTGTGCTGGCACATCCCTGAGATTGGAAGGCTTGACAACATCTTCTATCTGAGCCCTTATGATATCAGATTCATCTATCTCTCTAGAACCTGTTAATTTATTGGCAAAAACAGCTACATCCCTATTGGATTCTGGACCGTTGCCTAGAGTGGCACTCGTCAGTATAAAACGTATCTTATCATTCTGCAGCGTGGCCTTGACTCTCCCCAACAGCATGGAGACTTCGCATCCTTTCGCACCCCCATACGTGTGAGCCTCATCCAAGACTATGTATTTCCATAAATCAGCGTTCTCCTGACGGAATATCTCGACGGCATTCTCTGGCTTGATGAGTATGTGCTCAAGCATGGCATAGTTTGTGATCAGAATGTGAGGCGGTGCGTTCCTCATATCTTCCCGCAGATACACCTCATTGGCACACGGCTTCCTGCCGTGCCTCCTCTCATAACCGTCAGCGTTCTTGATCTCCTTAGTCTCGCCGGTGAATGATCCAAATGTTATCTCTGGATAATTGCATAACAGATCACCAAGACGTTTGATCTGATCATTGACGAGAGCGTTCATGGGATAGATGATCATCGCTCTGACTCCGGGGCGTGATATGGAATCGGATTCAATCTCGCGCATAAGATGATTGAAGATTGGTATCAGGAAGCTCTCTGTCTTACCTGAGCCTGTTCCCGTAGACACAACGGTGCTCCTGTCTCTTGAGATGACGTTCCTAATGGCAGAGACCTGATGGGCGTACAAGCGCATATCAGGTTTCAAATCATCTGAGTTGAGTTCTAAGAATTCCTTGGATAGTATCTCATCAGTGAGCTCTTCTATGGTCGAGCCTAATTTGTAATTGTCCGAGATCTGAAGGTATGGCCCTTTCATGAACTGGAAGTCCTTTTTGATTTGGCTTTCGATCTGTTCGTTATATCCATCATCATCGGTCTTGAATGTTGTATCCAAGTAGCTCTTATAGGATTCTAGAATATTCTCACTGATCTCGATGGGTCTGAATTCTTCCATATCTCATCCCTCCCTTGAGGCGCTTACTGCCGCATCAATCCTTGTTCCTGCGTCTCTATAAAAAACATCCATTGAGTTATTTGTAGTGTCCTCGAGATTTATCTCGATGGCCCCTTCCTTCAAGAGGACATGGCTTAACCCTATAGCTTCGCGGAATTTTGACACAGCATCCAGTTTAGGTATGAATAATACCCCGCCGTTGCAGGTGCTGTATCCTCCCACCTTAGGTCTGACTCTGAGCTTTGTGCCATCAATGCTCACTCTAACATCATACTCGCCATCAGGAAGACTGCATCTTATGCTTTCGGCGTCAATGCGCTCCACCTCTGACCTGGGAGTTTGAACATCTTTTCGAGAGATGTATAGGTGCAGATCCTCTAGCCTCATCCAGGTCGTGTGCAATTCATCCGCGAGGTGCTTGTTCTCAGCTTTCAAAAACGTGTTCTCCTCTCTCAGTCTGAGGACTTCCTTCTCTACGTCCACATTTGATTTCTGAATCTTCTCCGGCGCATCCGTTTGATTGAAGCGCTTATTGATCTTGGGCTCATATGTAGTGGCAGAGCTGAATCTAAGAGAGGCTCCGTTCACAGGACGCATCAGCACTCCCCCTTCACATTCCCGGAATTTGTAATGTAATCCTCCATCTCTATGAATCCTGCATCCCCGTAAGCTTCATCCTCAACAAAGCGTGCCATGGGCACGCTATCCAACTCCGTGAACGAATCCGCAGCATTGACTATGCGGTAAGAGGAGGAATCAGAGAATGCCGCAACCTCAACGACCTTCCCGTATTCCTGCACGAATTCTATGGCTGGGCAGAAATCTCTGTCTCCGCTGATAAGGATGGCAACGTCGTAAAGATCCCTGGCCGCATTGACTATCATGCGTCCGGCCAAAGCTACATCCACTTCCTTTTGCTCTGTGAGATTCTCGTCGTAAGGCCTCTCGATCATGCGGAATCCGCTCCTTGAGAGCTCCTCTTTGAGACGCACATTGCTACCGTCAGGAAACTCCGTATCAAAAACGTAGGCAGCCACCAGATCCCTGTTGCCCACTAGCTCATTGACCAGACACTCATAATCTAACCTGGTGTGCCTGAATTCCTTGTTCTCGAAGGGTATCTTAACATTGCACAGGTCCATGAATACCATGACCCTGTCCTTTTCATTCTTCCTTATTATGCTCATATTATTTCTCCTGCGCTCTTGGCGCAATTATATCATCATTTAGAAGGTATATCTATATTATTACGTAACAAATGTAACAAATGTAATTAACGTATTAATTGAAATATATGTAACATAATTACATCTCATGTCTTGTAGACGAAGTGGGAAGAAGAGGATCATAGTCATATCTTGCGTGACCTTTGAAACTGCAAAGATCGTCACCCCTATCGAATACTACAACGCCGACAAAGCGTATCTTGTTCATTACGGGACGGACAACGTCTACAGAGAATTCTACGATAGAGTTGTCGATATGATCTGTGACCTGGATCAAAATGTGGAAATCATAGATTGTGATGGTAAAAAGGTGTTTGACTTCTCAGATATGCTGAGGGAGATTCTGACGATAATAGAGAAAGAAACCGGCGTGGACACTGAGATATTCATCAATGCATCTGCTGGAACGTCGGAATTCTCTGCTGCTGCTGTTGTAGCATCCATGATGAAGCGGGGAGTAATCGCCTTCACAGTCAGTGCGGATGAGTTCATGGTACGGGGCGATAGATTAAGAGAGGTATTCTTTGAGAACAACCTGCCTGTGGGAATGACAAAATCCGTGAAAGAACCGACGATGCTCCCTCAATACAAGATAGAGATGCCCCCTAAACCTTTGATCAGCGGGCTGAATATCCTTTCAGAAAGGATCAGAGAGAAGAAGTCCATTAAGGCTAATGATATGGTAAAAGCTCTAAAGGAGAACGGGCTCTGGTATCATGAGCTGACTATCCCGTCAGAGAACAGGAGACAAGACAGCTCCAGAACAGAGGCCGTTTACTATAATAGAAATTTCGTGAAGAAATGGATGGATAAAGGTTGGATAATGAAGAACGACCTGACACGAAAACATGAGCTGACGGAGTCGGGACGCCTGATTTTGAGAACATTTCATCTAGAGTAGATTATTTCTTCTTGAAACGGACCGTGCCGTTCCCTCTTATGACACGACCCTGTCTGACCGCCAGCTCCAACCCCTCGGTCATCACCGCGTTTATCCTCGCGCCCATCCTGGGGAAACCGAGCTCCTTCGCTGCTGTTTTCAATATATTCGCCTCATCGGCGACTATGCTGCTCTCGGCCACCGCGACAACGGCGTTGGCGGCTTCCTCCGTGGGTATCTCCTCGATGCTCCTGCGCTCGGAAACGGAATCCGGTGTGCGGTATGATCTGTACTCTGAAGGGGACTGCACTCTTGACCAATAAGTGCGCTCCCTGCCGGGAAGCGTCGTGTTGGTGCAGGACCTTCCCAGAACGTCCAATATGGCCTCCCTGCTCTTCGGGGTCAGACGATTGATGTCGAAGGCCTCCCCTATGCGCCTTACCAGCCTGCCCTCGGTCACGGGCGCCTCCTCTGCGAGTATCCCGTAGGCCGCGTTCGCTATGGATACCTCATTACTGAGTGCCTCCTCGAAGGATATTATCCGTGGCTCTATCTCCGCGGCCGAGAAACGCTCCGCCGCATCATCGCTGACGGTCTCCGCATACTGCGGCTCATAATCCGTTACGGTCACCGAATCCCTCGTCCTTCCTCTCCTTATGTCGTCCAGTGCCCGCAGAAGACGGTCTGTGGTCCCCTCGGGGTTGTAGAACCACTCAACGGACCACACTCTCTCGATATTCCATCCCAGATTCCGAAGCACGTCGGCCCTGGCGAACTCCCTGTCCCGGGTGTTCTTAGAATCGGCGTAGCTGTCGCCGTCGGTCAGTATGCCGAGCATGTAACGGTTCCGCTTCGCGGGGTCTATCACGGCAACGTCTATCCTGAAACCAGAGTTGCCGATGCCGAAATGCGTCTCGTATCCGTTCTCGTTCAGTGCCTCGGCTATGCTGCCTGCCAGAGCGGACATCTGCGGTTTCTGCTCCGTTCCCCTGAAACGGCCGCTGTTCTCCGCATATTCCAGGAAGCTCTTCATCTGTCTGACGCCGTCAGGGGTGGTGGCCTCCGATTTTATCATATCTGATGTCATGGAAGAGAACACGACCATCTCCTGCCTCGCTCTTGAGACGGCGACGTTGAGCCTGCGTCCCCCGCCGGGCTTGTTTATCGGTCCGAAGTTGGATGAGACGCGCCCTTTCGAGTCCGGGCCGTAGCCTACCGAGAACAGGACAACGTCCCTCTCGTCACCCTGAACATTCTCCAGGTTCTTCACGAACACGGGCTCGTTCCCTTCCGTGGCCGCTCTGTACAATTCATCATCATCCTTTATCGCCGACCACAGAAGATCGTCTATCATCTCCTGCTGGCTCTTGTTGAATGCGACTACGCCGATGCTCCTTCCCCTCGTCTCTGGGTCCCTGAGCCTGCGAATGATCTCATCGGTAACGGCCTTCGCTTCCACCTCATTGGTTCTGGTGCCGCCTCTTCCGTAGATGCCCTCCACCTTCCTCAGGGAGACCTTGGTCTCCATATCGTCCGGTGAAGGGAAGGTGAGCATCCTGTTACCGTAGTACGTTCTGTTGCTGAATGCTATCAGGCTCTCGTGCCTGCTGCGGTAATGCCATTCCAAATGGGTGCCGGGCATCGGAAGTGCCAGGCAATCCTCCAGGAAGCTCTCCATGTCCTCGGTGTTCTCGTCTCCGTCCTCTATCCGCGATTCGAAGAAGGTCGTGGGCGGCAATTGCTTCGGATCCCCTGCGATCACAGCGTTCTCTGCCCTCGCAAGGGCGTTTATGGCCTTGTGGGTCGGGATCTGGGACGCTTCGTCGAATATCACGATATCGAACCGGAATTTCCCCGGTTCCAGATATTGGGCCACCGAAAGGGGGCTCATGAGCATGCACGGGCATATCCTCCGCAGCAGGTTCGGTATCTCTCCGAATAGAGTACGCAGGGATTTCCTTGTCCTCTGTGCCGTCAGCGCCCTGTAGAGTATGTTGGTCTCCGATCCTTCTGCCGATGTATCCAGTTTCGAGGGCGCATTCTCCTGCAGACGGAGCTTCAGGACCTCCCTGTTGATGCTTCCCCATTCCGAATCCATTCTCTTGAAGTCGGATACGAAGAGCTCGAAGTTGTCCCCGTTGAATGATCTCAGATCATCAGAATCGGCTATTCCCCGCCTCGCTATCGATCTGTAAAGGGATTTTGCGAAGGAGTCCTCCAGCTTCACCCCTTCCTTTCTCTCGGCCGTTTCTATGACGGAGAACAGCCCGAGCTTCCCGGCCTCTGCGCATGCGCTCTTCCATCTGGTCCAATCCGGCAGCCTGCCTATGGACGATAACGCCGCGTCACAGAATCTCAGGCAGTCCTCGGGTGCGTTGAGCTCCGATTCCAGGGAGAGGAGCTCTCTGGCCCTCGCCCTGTTCTCTTTGAACTCCCTGCTGACCTCCGCAAGTTCCCTGGACAGTCCTTCCGCATCCCTGAGCTTGCCGAAGAGCTCCGCCACCTTCCCCGGATCGCCGCCGTAGCGTTCTATCACGGGGATGTGCCTGTCGGCGAATCTGCCGTACTCCCTGATGCGCCTCGTCTGCTCCTTCAGCATCCTGGAGCCCTCCCCGGACAGACGGCCCTCGGCCACCTGTCTCAGGAGGCGGGTCCTCTCTATCGCAGTATCCACGCTCCTCAGGGCGCGGGGGACCTTCCTGAACTTCGTTCTCGGATCGATCAGCATCGGGAGTATTGACTCCATGAACTGCCTCTTGGCCCTGGAACGTCTCAGCAGCGGTGCTTTCTTGGCCGCACTCCACCTGGAACCGATGTCGTTCTCTTTGTTGAACTCTATCATGTAAGGCTTCCAGTAGATCTTGGACGCAGCGAAGCCCGCGGCCGCCTCGTCCGATATGTCCCTCATGAAAAGCAGATCCTCCATCCTCCGGTCCACTGCCGACAGGTCACCCGAGTAACCGGAACCGATGATGGCAGTTCTGGCCATATCTATCCTCATGACCGATTCGGTTATCCTCTCGCTGAAGCGGAAGGCGCTCTCAACGGCCGCGCGAGTCATTTCCTTCATAAGGGAGTCCGATTTTTCCACGGCTTCCGCCAGCTCTGACGCTATCCAGAGAATGTCCCTTATGCGGTTGTTCATCATCATGCCCATGTCAGCGGACTCTATATCCTCCATCAGGGTGATGAGACCCTCCGCGTCCCGTATGTCGATGGGTATCCCCAGGGACTCGGCCTCGGCATTCATGGCTATCAGGCTCCTGCTGTTGTTCGCCAGTTTCCTCAGTACGGTCCCGGCCTCTGAGGTCAGGGACAGTGACGTGTCAGTGCATCCTATCAGGGAGAATGGGTAAGCAGGGCATCCTGTCAGGTTCCTCCTGCTGCGCTCCATGCGCCCCACGGCGGACATCCACTTCTTGATGTCCTCCGGCCCCGCTTCGAACAGGAGGCTCGGGTCCAGCTCTATATCGTACAGGGAAGCGTCCCGGTACGATTCGTACCTCTCTATGGCCTCCGCTATGCTCAGGCCGGACGGTTGCTTGGCGTATAACGCGGAGACATAACGGTCGAGCTCCTCCCTGGCGCTCTCCATCTGTGCTGTCTTGACCGCCTGCTCCTTCGGATCGACTGTCCTGCCGCGCTCGAGTGCCCTGCTCAGATGGTCAAGGACTTTCCTCTTCTCTGTCTTGTTGGAGTGCATCTCCAGGCAGTGGTTGTCTATCCCTATCTCATTCAGGCGCCTCTGCACAACCTCCAGAGCGGCCATCTTCTCAGCGACGAACAGCACCGTCTTGCCGTCATGAAGAGAATTGGAGATTATGTTGGTGATGGTCTGGGACTTCCCCGTTCCCGGCGGCCCGTGGAGCACGAAGGACTGTCCGTTCCCTGATGCCCTTACCGCCCTTATCTGTGACGCATCTGCCGGGACCGTGAGGCACAGACCGGACGGGTCTGCGCTGTCGTCTATCTCCCTGGCATCCCAGGATAGCCTGGAGCGGACCAGGCTGTTTACTATCTTATTATCGCAGATGCCGTCCCCCATCGCCCTGAGGTCATTCCACATGACGAACTGGTCAAAGGAGAATATCCCCAGTGATGCGGAATCGACGACGTCCCATCCCTGCATTCCCCTTACGGATTCCCTGACGGAGCGCATTATGCGCTTCATGTCCGGAACCTCATCAGAAACCATGCCGTAGACGCGTTCGATATCTATCCCGTGCTCCGTCCTTAGTTTCTCGCCTATCGTTACATTAAAGGCGATATCCTCATCCCTTCTGCTCAGGAAGTATCCTTTCGAGACCTTCCTGTCAATTGATACGGGCACAAGCACGAGAGGCGCGTAATGCGCCGTTTCCCCGTCAAGCCATTTCAAAGCGCCGACTGCCAGGAAAAGAGAGTTGGCACCGTCCTCCTCCAAGGCCTTCTTCGATGTTCTGTAAAGGAATGTTATCGCTCTCTCAAGCTCCCTGTCGGGAACCGGCGCTGTGATCTCCCCTTTGCCCAAGGATTCCTTGACGGCAACGGCGGCGTTCTCGATGTATCTGGAGGATTCGAAGGGCATCCTCTCGTAGACGTCCTCTCCGCTCCATCCGTCGGGTTTCCCGCGGAAGGTCATCTCCCCGTTTCCCAGTATTTTGCCCAGGGATCCCGTCGTCTCACCAAGCATAAGAGGGAGCACCCTCTGGGTCTTCCTGAGGCTGATGAGATTGTTCTTAACCGATATGTCAAGCAGTTTCCTTTCCCACTGATCCCTTTTACTGTAAGCTCTGCAGATCGCCTGTTCCGACGGACGGGAGACGTAATCATCCGCTTCCCACATTCCGTCGACGAAGGCTCTGGGAGGCATGGGATCTATGGTCCCTCTTGACCTGAGAACATCAACCGCATGATGAAAAGCGGATACTGGAACATCTGCCTCCGATCCCGTTGAAGGCTCGGATCCGTACAGAGAACGTATATCGAACAGCATCATCTCCCCTCTTTCCACGGGAGCTCTGAACATCTGCTCATCGTATACTACGGCATCAGGGAACCTCTCGTCGACTGTCCAGACGCCTACGTGTATTCCTCCGTCCGCGAACACGATCACGGGGCCGAGGCCTGCCGATTCAAGGACGGATGCGAAAAGGACCGCCATCTCAGCCGTCGTGGCTTCCCTTACGACATCTATCTCTGTTGCAGTCCGCATCGCCTGGCCTTCATTCTGCCAGTCGCCTTCCGATTCTGAGATCATTATCTTCCTGTCCCTTATGGCAGAGCGGATCGCCGATACTACCTTCCTGTTGCGCCCCTCATCCCCGTAACCGTAGGATATGCCCTTCTCGCCTGCTTCACGGAGCTTTCCTGAGGCATCGGAAAGGATCTCGCACACTGTGTGGCTGTCCGGGTCCACGAATGCGGATATCAGCCCCCCGATACCGTAACCTGGCCACATGTTATGGGGGAGAACTGTGACGGGATGGTCCTGTGTCAAGACTTTGATGCCGTCCGCATAAGCTTCCACTCTGACGTAGCCCTCCAGATCCTCCGATATGTTAGCCAGAAGGTTTCTGTTGATCAGAACCGAATCATTGTCTGCATCAATGACCTCTCCAGGTTTGACATTGTTGAATATGTATTCTGTGCCTTCAAGGAAGGGGGGCTCCGAAGAGACTTTGATCCTGAGATCGCCTATGACCGAGCTGCCGAGGTTCCTTGCGGATATCGAATCGACTACCCTTGCGGTGCTGCGGCACATTGCGTAGCCCACCTGCCCGTTTACGTCCGCACTTACCTCTATTGCACTAATGCTACCTCCCCTCCTGACCTTTCTGGACCCGGACTCCATCCCGAGAGCCGCTGCGCGGGTCCTTGCAGCATCCCATTCGCTACGCGATTCGTTATGCATTTTTCGTATATTACCATAACGGACTGCTTCAATGATGTATGAAAAGCGATGTGCCAAGGCCAGTATTCCTAAGCATCCTGAAAGATGTGCCAGATGCCGGAATGATCCTCTGCCGTCGAAAAGGCTTAAAGGTATCCGTCCCATGAACGGCCGTGCGCTACGAGAAGATCAGAAGGGCCACGTTCCTCAGGCGGCCAAACCGGTTCATAGCCGTGGTCTCCCTTGACGGAGAAGAGGAGATCTGCCATGTCAAGAACACCGGCAGATGCAAAGAGCTGCTGGTTGAGGGTGCGACGGTCATATTGAGCGAGGCAGCTTCCAGTAAAAGGAAAACAAGATACGACATAATCGCCGTGTACAAGGGCGAGAGGCTGATCAACATGGACAGCCAGGTCCTGAACGGCGTATTCTCCGAATCACTTCCCTCTCTGGGTCTTTTCAACGGCATCTCCCTGCTGAAGGGCGAAGCGACATACGGCAACTCAAGATTCGATTTCTACGTGGAGCACGAAGGCGGCAAGGCCTATGTGGAAGTGAAGGGCGTGACCCTGGAAAGGGACCGCGTGGTCTTCTTTCCGGATGCTCCGACCGAAAGAGGCATCAAGCACGTCAGGGAACTTACTGAATGCGTTGAAGAGGGATACGGAGCATATCTGGTCTTCGTTATCCAGATGTCGGATGTGGATCATCTGTCAGCGGAGGGCTCTCTCCATCCAGAATTCTGGACCGCAGTGGAAGAAGCTGCAGTCAAAGGCGTGAAGGTCCTTGCCTACGACTGCTTCGTGGAAGAGGACGGCATCACACTTCGCAGACCCGTCCGCATTCAGCTTCGTTGATGGCCTTCCTTATGCATATCTGGGTCTGTTCCGGCGTACCCGTTGTGTTGACCAGGAACACAGTGCATTTGCCGAAGAACTCCCTGAAGAAATCGGTTCTTATCCCGAGCTTCCTCTCATCCCTGACCAACTGATGCGGGTTGCAGAAATCGTTGCTGACTATGTACTCCAGAGCCTCTTCCAGATCCAGCTTCCTGACTATGCGCTCATCATCCCTGTCCCTCTTCAAAAGGATGACGTGCCTCATTGAGGTGGTG
>JAQVOB010000058.1:0-4455 GCA_028702835.1 Candidatus Methanomethylophilaceae archaeon | reverse complement strand
AGATCTCCTCTGTCATGATATCCTTACCGGGCTCCCGATTAATTGTAAGATTTAATAAATATGCGATAAAACCTATGAGGCGCACCGGGAAACGTAATATGTCCGACATCAGGGATTTCGATGAGACTGACAGGCGCATAATCGAGCTCATGTGCGTTTCCAGTCAAGGTTCTTACAGGCAGCTGGCAAAGCAGCTGGGCATACACCCGACCACACTCATACAAAGGGTGAAGAACCTGGAATCCAAGGGGATAATCAAAGGCTACAGGGCCAAAGTGGATTACATGCGCATGGGCTTCGAGTTCATGGGGATAGTCCAGATATACGCAGAGGGCAACATCCTGAATGTACAGCAGGCCATTAAGGAGCTTCCTCAGGTCATCGGGGTGTTCGACGTGACCGGAGAATGCGATTCCGTCGCGTGGATAGCATGCACGGACAGGGATGAGTTCTCGGTAGCGGTGAAGAGCATACTGGAGATCGAAGGTGTGAAGAAGACCAATACTCTGGTCGTTCTTAACATGATCAAGGACCCCTTCGATTTCGTTCCCGATGTGCACGGGAAAGCGGGTTCTCCCGAGTAAGTATTTTAATATACGCCTTTATTTGCTGATTCATAACCTTCAGAGGATGCAGTAAATGATAAGAACCCATACCTGCGGAGAGCTCAGAACGTCCGACATAGGCGCGAAAGTGCGCCTTCAGGGCTGGGTAAGGTTCTCCAGGGACCACGGAGGAGTGGCCTTCATCGACCTTGCGGACAGATACGGTATAACTCAGGCGGTCTTCGATCCTGAGGACCTTCCCGAAGATGCGGACGCAGGGAATCTTGCAGAGACGATCAGGACATTCACCCGTGAGTCCGCCGTCTCCGTCTGGGGGATCGTGAGGAGCAGAGTGGCCGGGACGGAGGATGAGAGGAACCCCACTGGCAAAGTGGAGGTCCTGATCACATCTGCCGAGCTTTTGGGGAGATCCGGTATTCCGCCTTTTGAGGTAGGTGACCAGAAGGAGGGGGTTCTCCCCAGCGAGGACATAAGGATGAAGTACAGGTACCTGGACCTCAGGAGAACGGATATGATCCGCACCCTGGAGTTCAGAAGCAGGTTCGTTCACATGGCCCGTCAGTATCTGGAATCCCAGAGCTTCCTGGAGATAGAGACCCCGATCCTGGGCAGGAGCACCCCCGAGGGTGCCAGAGATTACATAGTGCCGTCAAGGGTGCATCCCGGCACATTCTATGCGCTGGCGCAGTCTCCGCAGCTTTTCAAGCAGATGCTGATGGTGGGCGGCCTGGACCGTTACTATCAGGTGGCCAGATGCTTCCGGGACGAGGATTCCAGGAAGGACCGGCAGCCCGAGTTCACCCAGCTGGACATGGAGATGTCCTTCGTGGAAGAGAAGGATATACAGGATACCATAGAAGGTATGCTGGCATATGCATGGGAAGGGATCTACGGAAAGAAGCTGCAGATCCCGTTCCGGAGAATATCCTACAAAGAGGCCATGTGGTCCTACGGTTCTGACAAACCTGATCTAAGGTTCGGACTCAAGCTCAATGACGTCACGGATGTCGCAGGAAAAGCGGATTACGAGATATTCCGCAGGATCATCTCCAAGGGCGGCATAATCCTCGGTATAAGGATCGAGGCCGCTCTGGCAGAGAAGATCGGCAGGAATGAGGTGGACCGCTACATAGATTATGCGAAGAAAGCAGGTCTGGGCGGTCTGACTTGGATGAGGGCCAAGGATGGGACCCTTGAGAGCAACATAGTGAAATACTTCAGCCCTGAGGTCATAAATTCCCTGATCGACAAGCTCAGCGTGAGGGACGGGGATCTCCTGTTCCTCTTCGCCGGTCCCGAGAAGGCGACCCAGGAGGGTGCCGGGCAGGTAAGGCTCAAACTCGCAGAGGATCTGAATCTTGTGCCTGAAGGTGTATTCGAATTCGCATGGCTGGTGGATTGTCCCCTTTTCGAGACCGATCCGGTCTCCGGAAGGCTCACAACATTCCATCACCCCTTCGTCAAGCCCTGCTCTCCTCTGGATGAGAAGGGCGCTAAGGGAAGCTCCTTCGACCTTGTGCTGAACGGCACAGAGCTGGGTTCCGGTTCCCTCAGGATAAACGATCCGGACCTGCAGAGGAAGGTATTCTCGATGCTGGGTATATCCGAGGAGAAAGCAGAAGAGGATTTCGGATTCTTCCTCGAGGCGCTGGGCTACGGCGCACCGCCCCACGGAGGCATAGCTCTGGGAATCGATAGGCTGATAGCCATGCTCACGGGAAAGGATACAATACGCGATACGATAGCGTTCCCGAAGAACAAGAGAGCCCAGTCTCTCTTCGACGATTCGCCTGCAAAGGTGGACGACGAGAAACTGGAAGAGCTTCAGATAATGTCGATAGCCATCGGTGACCTGGAAGATCTGGAGTGATCACAGTCTCTCGGATATCAGGCGCCTGACGGCGCTGACTATCTCCGCAGAGGAGTATGTTCCGCCCGTCTCCTTCATCACGCCTCCGATTATGCGGTTCGCCGCCTTCTCGTTCTTGGCGTAGTCTGATATCACAGACGGATTCTCGTCCAATGCCCGCCTGACGATCTCATCCAGATCTTCGGAGCATATCCTGCAGGAATCCTCATCGCCTGTCATTATGCAACGGATCCTCATGTTGCATTCGACGTCAGTGATCTCTCCCTTCGCGAATCTCCCGATCATGGATGTTATATCATCCAGGCTCCCCTTGGAGGGTTCGAAGCCCTTCCAGTGGGAACTTATGACTCCTGATATGAATCCCTTGGCGGTCTCGGTGTCCGTTGCTGCGGCCAGATCCTCGAAGAACCCGGCCAGCCTGATGTCGGTGGACACGATCTGCTTGGCGGTCTCCGGTGCCATCCCGTAATCGCCGATGAAACGGGCGGTCATCTCCATGGGCGTCTCCTTATTCTCTATCTCCGATGCCATTTTGGCTATGTGGTAGACTCCCAGGTCCGGCTCGTTGATATATCCGTAATCAGCCTCGAACTCCTTCTTCCTGGCCGAGGTAGTGACTTTGCGCTCCTCATCGAAGTGTCTGGTCTCCCTCTCTATTTTCCCTCCGGCCTTGAGAACCTTTGTCTGCCTTACCATTTCAAAGGTCAGAGCCCTCTCCACATTCTTCAGACCGGTAACGTTCTTGACCTCGCACCTCTCCTTTCCGACGGATATGTTGCAGTCGCAGCGGACGCTCCTTTCGCTGTCAGGTTCAAGATCTATAGTGTGCCTTATGTCTGCCAGAAGCGAGGCCAGGAACCTCCTCGCCTCTGCCGGGGAAGAGATGTCCGGCTCGGTGACTATCTCCGCCAGAGGTATGCCGCTGCGGTTATAGTCTATCAAGGAGGAACCGTCAGCAGTCCTCTTTATCTTCCCCGGATCCTCCTCTAGATGGATTCTTGTGATCCTTATCGGTTTATCTCCGAGCATATAGACCCCGCCCAATCCGACGGGCGTCTCCTGTTGGGTGACCTGGAAGTTCTTCGCCAGGTCAGGGTAGAAGTAGATCTTCCTTGAGAACCAGGTGGTGTCCGGTATGCTGCATCCCAGCATCTTCGCCAATTTCAGTCCGAGCTTCAGGGCCTCTCCGTTCAGAGACGGCTTGGATCCGGGGAAACCCATGCAGGCGGGGCACACCCTGGTGTTCGGCTCCGCATCGCCCTCTGTGGGGCAGGAGCAGAACATCTTGGATCGGGTGGGAAGCTGAACGTGGACCTCGAGACCTATCTTCATAAGGATACCTCCGGGCGCCGGGCGTCGAAGCGCTTCTGCCATTCCTCTGCCGCGGACAACAGGATATCGTCGTTCCAGTGGTCGGCGACGAGCATCATCCCCACCGGCATCCCTTCGGAATACCCACAGGGCATCGATATGTGAGGAAGGCCCGAGAGGTTCGGAGGGACGGAAAGCACGTCCGCATGATACGTTTCCAAAGCGGACATCCCGGAGATCTCGTCGAATCTCGGGGATATGAATGGCATGGTGGGTGTTAGCACGGCATCGAACCTCTCGAATATCCTCTTGTACTCTGAGATTATGGCGTTCCTGACACCGAGGGCCTTCGCATAGTACTTGTCGCGGAAGCCCATCATCCTGGTGAAGGTTCCGAGGATGACTCTCCTCTTCGTCTCCTCCCCCAGGTACTGGGAGCGCATCTTTGTGAAATAGTCATCGAATTTCAGGGAGAGGTCGCCATCCTGCCTCCCGTACCTGAGGCCGCAGTATCTGGCTATATTGGTGGAGCCCTCTGCGGATGCCAGGACGTAGTACGCCGGGAGAGCATATTTCAAAGTGTCCATTGACACGGCCTCCACGTCCACTGACATACTCCTCAGTTCCTCCTCTGCCGAGCTCATCGCTGAATTCACTCCTGCGCTCGCCTCTCCTTTGACAACTGCCACAGACCGAAGCTTCCTGAAT
>JAQVOB010000019.1:0-18208 GCA_028702835.1 Candidatus Methanomethylophilaceae archaeon | reverse complement strand
TTATGATCATTATGGTCTCATAGGTGACCGGGTGAAGTATCTCCGCCTCCCCGTCCTTCGAGAAGACCACCGTGGCGGTTCCCAGGTCTGCCCTCTTCTTGAACACCCTGACCCTTACCATATCGGCTCTGGGCACGAAAACGGATTTGAATCCCTGAAGAGCCAGCAGCTTACCGCCGCTCTTGCTGATGTATGTGAGCTTGTACAGCTTACCGTCGAAGGTCACCGCATCCCCGACCCTGTGCTCGGGAAGGCGAACAAGGAATGTCACCCTGTGGGTCTCCGACCCGTCTGCTGCCTGCCCCACCAGCGAGAATGATTCCTTCGTTTCCGCGCCGTAGCGGTCCGCCAGATCCCTGGAGATGTTCTTCCCCAGAGCTATGGACGACAGCTTGATGTCTATGCCTCCGGTAACCTCGGACACGCTGGTGATAAAGAGCCTCCTGTCGGTCTTGGACTGCCCTTCCACGTCGTTCCTGACCCTTCTGACGACCTCATCCCTAAGGCTGTCCTCCAGTGCCCCGTCGCTTCTTATCTGCAATATCGCCTCGTAATAGTTACCCAGCTGTCTGGAGCACCTTTTGCACACGGTGTTCTTCAGCCTTACCAGGGTGTCAGCCTCTGCACAGACCTCGGTGCCCCGTATATCCAGGTCCGCCTCCATCTCCACCTTGTAGGTCTTCTGGTCCTGCTTGGTGATCCTCGTGCCGACGCTAAGGACCCTGGCCTCCTTTATGACCGAGAGCTTTGCCAGTGCCGCCTCCTCAACGGCTTCCGAGGGTTCCTTCTCCACCCAGGTCTTGTTCAGGCCGTACTCCTCGCAATTTGTACATATCTGCAGGTCCACATGATGTGGCAGCTTGACCAGGGGCTTGTCCCTGACGAAGCATTCCACGCAGGCCCCGTCAACGGTCTTGTCTGTCTCCTTGCCGCACTCAACACAGAACATCAAAGTTTCACCGCCTGTGCATGCTTTATGCCGTCTATGATCAGGATGCATTCCGGGTCCACAAGACCCTGCTCCACTGCAACGGACACGGCCCTCTCCCCGACAAGATTGATCACGGACACGGACTTCAGCCTCTCGACCAGTGTCTCTTCGGAGACCAGTTCCCCCATGTAGAACTCCTTGGAGACCTTCAGTCTCATCCTGCCCTCTCTGAACTCCTTTCCAACCAGATCCTCGTCGCAGGCGGCCAGGAGCATGTCCTCTTTACCGGCGTGTATTCGTACTGCTATCATATCAATCCATCAATGCGTATTTGTCTTCGGAAGGATTGTAGATCTCGCCGGAGTTCCTGAGCTTCTTCAGCAGCTCTTTCACCGTGTGACCGGATATCCCGTCCTTGCTCACCAGGGAAATTATCTCGCTCTCCGAGATCCCGTTCTTGCCCGATGCTATGATTATGTCGCGCACCGTTCTCACTCCGCTCCTGTCCTTCTTGGTGAAATCGGATGCCATCCTGTCTATCTCGAATGTTCCGTCGGTATTGGCCGCGATCTTCCCCAAGTAATAGCGTACCATCTCTATCGCTCTCAAAGCGTCTTTGGCCTCCACCCTGGGGCTGAGCCTGGCTCGGGCGGACGCCTCCGAAAGACGGACGTAGGCCTCCAGTTGCCTGGCGGTTATCGGAACTGAAGCGTTATTCCCGCTTCCCATCTTCCTTATCGAAAGGTAATCCTGCTCTATCAGCTCCTGGGCGCTCTTGGTCATCACAGGGATTATCTTCTTGGAATACGCCACGTACTTACGGATTATCTCCTCGGAGTAGACCGGCCTTATATCGTCGGTCTCCGCCAGTATGCTCTTCGACTCCTCGCTCTCCGTGTCGCCGCGCATCCTGACCTGCCCTCTGCGGTGGGCGTTGAGTATGTGGCCCGTTATGTCCCGGTCCCTCTTCTCCTCCGGTTTGTCCGTCATCACGAATATTAGGTCGAAACGGGACATGAGAGCAGGAGGCAGATCGATCTGGCCGGCTATCTTCTCATCCTCATCGAATCTGCCGTACTTCGGGTTCGCGGCAGCGAGCATCGAGCATCTGCATTGAAGTGTCGCGGTTATACCGGCCTTGGCCACCGATATCCTCTGGGATTCCATCGCCTCGTGGAGTGACGACCTGTCCTGCGCACTCATCTTGTCCAATTCATCGATGCAGGCCAGACCCTTGTCTGCAAGGACCAGGGCACCGGCCTCCAGTGTCCATCTGCCGTCACCGAAGTCGTCCTTGACTGCTGCTGCGGTGTTGTGTATCATGAACCCGGAACCGACGAAGGAATGGGACTGGTCCACCGTGAGGTCATAAACGTAATCAGGGAGACCTTCGGTGAGAACCTCAGCGGAAACGATGGGCGAGAACCGCATGTTCTGGTCCACGGTCGCGACCATGTCCTTCGTAGAGAGAGCACAGGCCTCGAACCAGTCGAATCTGCCGTCCTTCATGGCCTGCAGCTTCGTCTCCGGCGTTAGCACGAGCACATTCCCGTTGCCCGCGGTCAGTTTTACCAGGCTTTCCGGGGTCTTGATCTTCCATACGTATGATATGGGATGATATCTCAAAGAGCCTACCTGGGACATCGAGAAGACCTTTGCGCCGTCAGTCCTCTGCCTGAATATCCCGGGCCTGTATTCCTCGGGACTATCCATCCTGGCCTCCACGAAGTCCTCTATCCTCTCCTTGGAACCTTCCAGGAACAGGAGGGTGTCCCCTTTCACACATAGACCGGCAGCGGATGCGGACTTACCCGATGCGTATATCCCTCTGGGAGCCAGATTGCTCATGTATCTTAGCAGCTGGGACTTCGCGACTCCGGGATCCCCCACCATCAGTATGTGTATGTCCCCCCTCATGACCGTGCCGTCGTCCATCTCCTTGTGGGAGCCCCCGAACAGCTGGAGCGCCACCGCCTCCTTCTCCTTCTCGAGTCCGTAGATGGTCGGGGATATGGACTTGATTATCTCTTCCATCAGATTGGGGGTCTGGGACATCTCCTTTATCCTGACCTCGTCCTCCGCGGTTATCTCTATTTCCTCATACTCATGCTGGTCGAACTCCAGGGACTGCACGTCCATGAATATGTCAAAAACCGTGGATTTATCCCTCTCCGTCTTCTGGGACGATCTTATGATCCCGTTCAGCGTCACCCTGTTCCCGGGCGTCACGAAACCTGCTATATCATCTTCAACGAATCCGGCCAGCCTCTCCGGCTGTGCACCTCCCCTGAGGCCCTCCGGGTTCTCCTGTATCTCTATCTTCTGAGTGTCGATATACTCAGAGCGCGCGTCATCCAATATGAATCTCAGAGCGGATCTGTTGCACGCATCGTTAACGCACATCACCGGTTCCCTCTGAAGCATGCCCCGTTGCTTTATCCTGATCTCAGAATCACATTTCACGCACCTGTAAAGGGCTGTGGTCATCCTCGGCTTGGGCAGCGTCGCCTTCCTGACAAGACCGGTCACGGCCACCATCTTGCCCAGGTGCTTCGCCCTTATCTGACGAACCTCGACGTGGGCATACTTAGGAAGATTCCTTATCCTGAGGTTTATCTCGTCCGCTGGGTCCCAAGAAGGTGGGAGCATCTTAGCCAGAACCTTCTCTCCGAGATCCAAGGACGCATCCGGATTCTCCAGCATGAATATGCCCAGGTCAGGATTGAGTGAATTTATATCGGAATAATCAACGAATATGCTCCTCTTCGCAGGATAGTTCGCCTGAACATCGGATAGCATGAGCCTGTACTCATCCTTGAACAGGATCTCCTCCCATCCTGCCGTCACGTCGTTATCCTGGAATTTAGCAGCCATCTCTACCTCTTCACTGTCCTTATAACCGGAACATTACACCATAGTGCCCGTTCTTCTAAAGAAGTATCGGTTGGGCTCAATAAAAATAGGATACGGGGGTCTCCCCCCGCTAAGATGTTTACGGGCGCCTCATGAAGAAGATCGTTCCGGCTATCACCGCAACAACCGCTGCTCCTCCGACCCCAACGTACAGCATCGTGTTGTTCGCGGGACCCTCTGTTGCCGCGGCGTTGCTGGCTGCCGGATCGACATCGGACTTCACAATCAGATACTCTGAGAGGTGGTTGACACTGAACGTGGCCATTCCCTCAGAGGCCCTGCCGTAGGACCTGAGAACTATGTCATCGTCAACAACCTCATAGACGGCGAAAAGCCCGTTCCCGAAGTCACTGCCGACCGGGTAGGAAACCTGGGTATCGTCGGGCATGACCCCTGATCCTGCGAAGCTCAGGAGCACCATCTTCCTATCCCCGAAGACCTCCGTGGCCTCAGAAGGCAGTTCTAAGCTCTCCACCTTCAGCTTGAGATTCTGGGCGTTGTACGAATCGAAGTCGAAGTACCACTTGCATACAAGGACATCGTCTTCGTAGAAATCCACATACCTCTCGCCGACAAGTACGTCCGCCGAACCGAAGGCATAGTCGTCATCATCGATCCTCTGGTATATCGGATCGACCGTGGAGCCCAGATACCCCGGGTCGTCGGTCTTGTCATCGGCGATCACGGGTATCAGCATCAGATCGTGGGTTATGGTCGTTTTCTCAGTGACCAATTCGCTCATCTGCTCGCTGGAGGTCCAAGGTATCCATCCAACCACTATCTTGCCCTCCAGACTAAGCTGGGGGAAGGATGATTCAGGGATCTTCTTTCCGTTGGTTATGGTCATCTGGCTCAGCTTCTTCATATCTTGGTCGAGGAATATCACCTTGGAAACAGTGTCGAGCTCGCCCGGCATGCTTTTCCTTATGGAGTTCACCGCTCCAGATATTGCGCTCTTGCCATCGCTGTCCAGGATGACGGAGCCGCCGATCAGAAGCCCGAAGACTGTGGGCGCTGTCTTGTCGGCTACAGGATATGTCATCGTATCGCCATCGAAGGATATCGTGTATTCTCCGGCCTCCGCATCATATTCCATATAGACGTCCAATCCTCCGTTGAATCCCATTTCCACTCTGTCATCCTCTACGCCGATCTCGAAATAATCTGGCGTATCAGAGGAGTCCGAATCATCATGGAAGTTCGCCCAAGAGTCTGTCATTGTGTAACCGGTGCCGGTGCTGAACTCTGCGGGCAGAGTGCCTGTGAGCATCGTGAATCCTCCGACCGCGTTACCGTATGTCTCAGCAGAGGCTGTGACCGACATATGCTGATACACCAGACATCTGGGGTCTGAATAGGATATAATCGTCTTATCGTCGATATCGGTCTCCACTCCGATTTTGGGCATTATGGAGTCCGCGGAGGTCTCCGAGAAGACTATCTCCATGGATGCGGAGACATTTGCCCTTATCCCGTAGGTCTGGGTCTCCCCCGGATATGATATCATGATACCCGGGTCCCCATCGATCAGGGTGATGGCCAGCTTCGCATTGCTGGAAAGGTTAAGGTCTATTCCGGCCTTCATATCGAGGAGATAGGCACTGACCTCGAAATCGGAGTTATCAGTCTTGGTCATGTACATATAACCGCCGACTGTGAAGGCCATGGTCAAACTGAGCTTCGCCCAGATGCTCTCATCCTCCAGCATGGACGGCAGGAAGCCGCCGTTGTCTTCGGCTATCTGATCCTTAGCGGTCTCGGAGATGTCAGGGAACAGGTACAGGAAGAGGGCGATCGTTATTTGCTCCAGATCGTCCATGGAATAGGTTCCTTCGAACGGCCTCTCTGCAAGGGACATATCCATAGAGATCTCCATCTTGGCAGCAGCATCGACCTTGACCACATAGTCTGCCTCTTTCTTCTGTATCAGCTCCATCATCCCGTAAAGGGACGCAGAGCCGGAAATGTCAATGCCCAGCTTCTCCTCCATGAATTCGAGAACCGCGAAGGTGTTGTACTGGGTCAGCAGTATCTCCTCGCTTTCGGATATGATTCCGTCTTCATCCAGATCCGGTGCCGTCTGGACCAGGAGGGGGTCGCCCAACGTCAGGAAGTTCTCGATTCTTTCGTCATCTATCTTGTAATCTTCTCCTCCATCCAAAGCGAAGATCCGAATCATATCCTCATAGGACATGTTCCCGCCTATGCCTACCGCATCGCCGACTTCAAGCAGATTATCTGTGGTTGGGATATCAGCATCGTCCGATACGGGCGAGAACACAATCCCAAGAACAGAAGCCAGCATCAGGGTGGCAATTGCGAACGGCAATACTTTCCCTTTATTCATTTTGAATCACCTTATGGCGCGTGTCAAACACTGCCACGACAAGCTTCTACTTATGTGTATTAAAATCTTCCATACAGGGTCACGGAAATGCAGATAGATAGACTGATCTGGGTCTTTGGCTTTCAGAATACTGCGGCCAGCATATTCAGGACGTCTTTTCAGCCGTCATTACGAACAGGAACAAACCTGCATTCGTCGTCCACCCACCAGACCCATCCACCCATTTCGACAGAGACCTCTCCTTTCAAATATCCCAGGGATCTCATTTTCATCAGAGATTTCACCAGGTCGTCAGGACATCTGTAATCGAAGAGCTCGTAAAGTCTCGTTTCGACTTCCCTCGTGGGGATCTTGTCCTCGCCGAAGATGAGCCAAACATATTCGACGAAAGCGGGCTGCATGATAGCTCTGTAGAATCGCCCTCCCTAAAGATATATCGGCTGGTATGCCGGGCGCTGTACACATTTTTTAAATACCCAATATGATAACATTATCATGGCTCAAGAAGACTACAATCGGCCTATTCTGCTTACGATAATAGCTATACTTTCTATCATATTTGGTATAATAACCATCCTGTTAGGCGTTCTCATGCTTATCGGCAGCGCCGTGATCTCCACCGCGGAGCTCGAAGCGGGGCTCTTCGCAGGTGCAGGTTCCGCTGTCGTCCTGATCATGGGGATACTGTTCACAGTTGTCGGCTTCGGTCTAATGTCAGGCAAGAGCTGGGCATGGTGGCTTTCGATAATAGTGATGGTATTGAACCTCATACTGGGGCTGTTGACATTGGATATCATATCAATAGTCATCGCGGCCCTGATACTGATCTACCTGACTAGACCTAACACGAAGGGTTGGTTCGGGATAGGATCATAAGATAGAATCCAGATACTCGCTCTGGACTCGGACCACTCCCTGGCTGCCCGCAGCCTTGGAGTAGTCCGAGAGAAGGTTACCGTTCAACCGCATGAACTCGGGTGCCCAATTGAAGCGCCCCATGAATGAGGATGCCTGCTCTTCCTCGCCGAGGATCACAAGAGCAGCGAGAACGGCCTCTGCACTGTTGAGCTCCATCGGCCTCCCCCAATTTATCGGATTCGATGCAAGAAGGTATGGGAGCCCTCTTTCCTCCGCACCTCTGACACGGGGGAATCCGTCTATGTTCGTCCAGGTAAGATCCATGACCACCAGGCCCTTCCTTGCACTGTAAGCGTCAGCGGGAGAGAGGGCCTTCTCGGCAAAAGGAGAGAGCACCACTGCACCCTTAGGTATGGCAGAAAGGGTCTTCGCCTCTTTGGCCAGACCGAACTTCACCATTCTCTTGGCCGTGCACTTCTTGGGATCGCACTGCCCTTTATCGTAAACAAATACAGGTATCATCTGGCCAGTTCTTCCAGTTTATCCGGATCGGAGAAGGTCTCGTGAACCCACATACGAACGCTCTCGACAAAGGAGGAGATCATCTGTGCAAGTTCCAGGTCATCCGTTGCGCCTTTGTAACTGTCCTCTCTCCTGAACGCTTTCAATATCTGCTTGGCATCCCAGGGCATTACATCCTTCAGCAGATTGTACGTGCTCTCCTCGAGGAACACGATGTAATCTGGTTTCTTGGGAAGACCGGGGAAGTCAAAGTCCTTAGACCTCTGCCTCCTCATGTCGTACCCTGCCTGGTACATCACAGATATGAGCTCGCAGTTGATGTAATCCTTCTTGGGCCCGGCACTGAATGCCTCATACATATCGCCGTACTCCTCCCGAAGGAAGTGCTCGGCGATCTGGGACTGCAGATCGTTGACCTCATCAACGAATATTATCTTGAGTTTCTTGGATGTCTTCCTGCGCGCCATCTGTATCAGCCCCTGATGCTCCTCGACCGTTAAACGTTTTCTGATGCGCTTCAAGGGCATCTATAATATATTAATCAATTAATTTATTTTAATATCTAATAATATAATCAATGTTCCCCATACCAAGAATAATTTAACTGGTATGGACAATGTGGTCGCGCCACGATGATGATCGTTTTCGAGCTGATCTTTGATGATAGACGGGCGAGCTGAGTGGCGTTCTTTCAATAGATGTAAATAAACCGCTTCAGATTAACAGAATATGGCAGTGCTCCAGTTGGCATTGGATCTTATGCAGACCGGCAGGGCGGTCCCCATCGCCAGGGAATCCGTTGCAGGAGGAGCGGACTGGCTGGAGGTCGGTACACCTCTGATAAAGAGCGAGGGTGCCGAGTCCATACGCACGTTGCGCAGGGAATTCCCCGGAGTCAAGATCGTAGCAGACACGAAAACCATGGATGTGGGTTCCCTGGAGGTTGAAATAGTCGCTAAGGCCGGAGCCGATATAGTCACAGTGCTGGGTCTTTCAGATGATTCCACGATAGAAGAGGCTGTTTCGGCCGCCAGGAAATACGGCGCAGAGATCATGGTGGATATGATCAATGTCCCGGACAAGGTCCGGAGATCGAAGGAGGTAGAGGCCATGGGAGTCTCCTATGTCTGCCTTCACATGGGCATAGACCAGCAGATGAGAGGCGAGGATCCGCCCATCGATATTCTGAAAAGGATAGTCTCCGAGACATCGCTGCCTGTTGCGGTGGCGGGAGGCATAACCGCCGAGACCGCCGGAATGTACGTGGAAGCGGGAGCCAGTGTAATAATCGTAGGCGGCGGTATAATGAAAACGGCAGATATAACGGCTGCCACTGCCGCGGTCAAGGCCGCCATGAGCGGCGCGATAATTGATACGGGCCTTTCGAAGAAATACGGGGAGGACGAGCTCTTCAAGGCTTTCTCAAAGGTCTCGACATGCAATATATCCGACGCCTTCCACAAGCGCGGCGTCATGATCGGTATAACGCCCAGGATAGTGTCCGGGCAGAGGATGGCAGGACGGGCCCTGACCGTCCAAACGGTGAACGGTGACTGGGCCAAGCCGGTGGAAGCAATAGACAGAGCACAGAAAGGCGACGTGATCGTAATAGATGCGGGCGGGTCACCTGTTGCTGTATGGGGCGAGCTCGCCAGCCACTCCGCCGTGATGATGGGGGTTGCCGGCGTCGTGATCGACGGCGCCATACGCGATATCGACGATATCAAGGCCATGAGCTTCCCCGCTTTCTCAAGATCCGTGGCGCCAAACGCCGGGGAGCCCAAAGGCTACGGTGGGATCGGGATGGAGATATCTGTCGGTGGCCAGATGATCAGGACCGGGGACTGGATAATCGGGGATGAAAGCGGCATAGTGGTCGTTCCGAAAGAGAAGGCGGTAGAGGTCGCCAACCGGGCACTGGACGTTCATGAGAGGGAGAACCGTACCCGCGAGGAGATAACCCGCGGTTCCACTCTCTCAAAAGTCAACGAGCTCTCGAAATGGGAGCCGGTGCGCTGATCACAGACCCATCTTGTCAGCCATCTTGTTGAGCCTGTCTATGCGGTCGTCTAGAGGCGGGTGGGTACTGAATATGCTGCCTAATCCCCCTCCCAGATGAGAGGATATCCACATGTGGGCGGTGGCGTAATCCTCCGCCGGGTTGGAACTGCCGGATCTGGAGGGCCGCGACGGGGAGTCACCTTTCAGGCGCGTGAGCGCTCTGGCAAGCGCGCGGGGATCGTTTATGATCTCTGCGCCGGAAGCATCAGCCAGATACTCCCTTTTCCGGGATATGCTCATCTGTATCATCAGAGCGGCGAAAGGCACCGTGATGCTGGCTACCAAAGCCACGATGACTGCGCCGGAATTCCTCCTGTCACCGAACATGGTGGCATAGAAGACGAACCTGGACACATACGTAAGCAGGATTGATATGGCGGATGCCACAGACATCACCAGTATATCCCGGTTCCTAACATGGGACATCTCATGTGCCAGTACTCCGCGTATTTCGTCCTCCGGCATGAATCTGAGAAGACCTCTCGTAACTACAACAGCAGAATTCTTCGGGTTCCTGCCGGTAGCGAAGGCATTCATCTGCATGGACTCCACGACTCCTACCTCAGGCATAGGGAGGTCCGCTCTCATGGAAACGTCCCGGACAAGCGCATATAATCTGGGCTCCTGGTCCTCAGTTACTATCTTTGCCCCATTGGCAGCAAGTGCCAGCTTCTTCGACCAGAAATAGGTGGCAAAGCACATCATAAGAGCTATGGCGGACAGTATCGCCAAGAAGAAGACGGAAAAGGCATCCATAACCCACATCAACAGCCATCCTAAGGCCATCAGCAGCGCTGTCAGATAGACGAACATCGCAGCGGTCCTAAGTCTCCAGAACATCATTTGCCTCCCGGAACAGGATTATGAACCATGGTGTTTAGAATTTTCGGGCGACAGATCGAATTTGATCTCTGTTCCTACATATAGATCAGAAACGGCACGGAGACCGAATCTGGTACGCAGCTTGGTCATTCCGTTCGGTTCTGTGCAGTGGCCCGTGTAAATGTGCGGTGATCCCCTGGATTCCAGATCGTCCATGGTTCTTCCTATCCTGTGACGACCGGACCCGGACAGATGCAGCCCGCCCACTACCGATGTGGGTTGCTTGCCGAACATGTCCTCCACCTGGTCCATGCGCTGACCGACACCGTCGTGGCAACAGCCGCATATCAGGACCGGCCCTCTTTTGGTCAGAAGCACAGCAGAGCACTCGCTGTGCTCCCCGGAGATCTGGGGAGCTATGTAGAGATGCTCGCTGAGACGCACCCAGCCTTCCACATGCTCATGGGCTATCTTGGTAAGGCCTTTGAACACGGGGCTTCCTCTGATCCCGGCCCTCGTTTCAAAGGTCTTCTGGTCAGAGAAGACCTTCAGATACTCTGTTCTGGAATCATTGAGCTTCCTGAGGCCGCCGATATGGTCACTGTGGCCGTGGGAGAGTATCACACGTTCTATTTTCTCCGGGGCCACCTTAAGGACCTTCATGTTGTTCGTCAGGTATCTTCCACGAAGGCCGGTATCGAACATCGTCTGCTCCCCGTCTACATTTATGAGCAGGGAGAACCCCCTGGCACCAATCAAAGGAGTGCCCTCTACGGCGCCTTCGTCATAAAGACAGAGAATCGTGGCCTTCATAAAATGAGTCATCAGCAATTAAATAGAAAATCCTATCTGAAATCGTACAACCTTTGAGGTATTTCGCCGCATATCCTGTGAACATCCTCATCGCTCATCTCCCCGGATGCCGTCATGGCCTTGATCCTCTTGGGGACTGTGTTTATGGACATGACAGCAGAAGGATTCCCGGGATCATCTATATAATCCGTCTCTAGCATGAATCTGTTGCCCTTAGCCAGTGCCTCTCGCGTTGCAATCCTTGAAGCAGGTATAGAGGGCATTATTCCCAATGTCTCCGACTCTGTGACCAACGGCCTGGAGGAATGCTTTATGACCCTGCCCGGGTCCAAACCGGCGGAATCCGCCATCCTTCTGAGGTCCCCGTAAGTGTTCGATTCCGACTCAGAATGGATAATCACCGGACATCCGATATCCTGGGCCAACTCCATCCCCTTCATAAGGACCCTATCCGAAGCCTCCGATATCTCCTGTGCAACCGGGAAATGGGGCCTTCCCACCTCCCCTATGGCATCAGCCATTCCGTCGGAAACCAACCGGGCGGCCGCCTCCATGCCCTCCGACATTATACGCTCCGCCCTCTCAAGACCGTAATGCTCTGCCAGGGGGATGATGAGCACCGGATACGGACCCACGGCCACACTGATCTTCAATCCCGTGGCATCACGCCCCTTCTCAGCCAGGGAAAGCGTTATCCTGAAGGATCTCAGGAAGTCCTCCCCGGATGATACTGGGACCTCCCTGTAGGGCAAGGTTACAAGCGTAAGTCCCGTACCGCCGGCCGCCTCGAAGGCTCTCAGAGCGTCCACGTTCCTCCCTTCGGGATTCAGATGCACGTGGTTGTCATAGATCGGCAAAGCCATGCCCTTTCCAGGGTCGGCAACATAATTATACGTTGCCGAAACCTAGTCCGAAAGCATGGACCAGAACCTCCGATTCCTCCTGAAGACCTTCAGGAAGTACTACAAGGAGGAGGCGCCGATCATGCCGCCACGATTCGCCAGAAGAGAATTCGGGTTCATGTTCTTCGACAAGAATTTCATGCAGAGGCACACGGCCTTCTCGAAGGTAGCGGACCTCAGGTCCATGCTGCAATCCAAAGTGCCTTCTCACTGCTATTACTCGACTGCGTACTACAGGAAACCGGGGGCGCCCACTATGGAGGAGAAGGAATGGTTGGGGGCCGATCTCATATTCGACCTGGACGCAGACCATCTGGCAGGAGCTGAGAAAATGACCTACTCCGGTATGCTGGAACAGATCAGGAAGGAGATGGCGAACCTGGTGGACTCCTTCCTATTGGGAGATCTGGGGTTCAGTGAGGAGCAGGTGCAGATCGTCTTCTCTGGTGGCAGAGGCTACCATGCTCACGTTGATCTGCCGGACGTACTGACCCTGGGCACCCATGAGCGCAGGGAGATCGTGGATTACATAACAGTAAAGGGCCTGAACATCGACTGGGTCTTCCCATATGAGCGAACGGCCACATCAACGATTGCCATGGGAGACGGCCTGAGAAGCAACGTCAAGACCTATAGGACGATACCATTGCCAGACTCCGGCGGATGGAGACTCCGCATGAGGAGAGCTTTTGAGGAATTGGTAGAGGATGTGTGTGCCATGGAGCCCTCCGATATGAGACGGGCGTATCCATCCCTTTCCGGGGTGCAGGCGAAGACGCTGATCAATATGAGGGATGAGCTGGCCGTGAACAAGGAAATGCTGTTCAGGACCAACAGCATGGTAAATATCAGGAAGACGACCCAGGATCGTCTGATCGAGATAATGCGGAACGACGTTTCCAAACGTCTGTCGGGAGAGGTCGACGAGCCTGTCACTGCTGACATAAAAAGGCTGATAAGACTGCCTGGATCTTTGCACGGGAAGACGGGGCTGCGCGTTGTTCCGCTTTCTCGCACGGAGCTTGATGATTTTGATCCGCTCATGGATGCGGTCCCCATCCAATACTCCGACGAACCTGTCCAGATTACTATGAGAAGGGACTACGACGTCACGATAAGAGGGGAGAGATTCAGCCTAAGTGGCACAACAGAGGTCCCGGAATACGCCGCAGTTTTCCTGATCGGCAGAAAGGAGGCGTCCATTGGTGACGGGACAGCGCCCCGGGACGGGTTCTTCTAAATGCCCATGCAGCAGCAGCGGTGATCCGTTTCTATAGAGAAGCCGTTCTCCTCAGCCCATCTTACGGTTCCGGCAGAGGGGTTCGCTATGCGTCTGGCTCCGGCCTGTATGCACTTTATCTCCAGTCCGCGCAAGGTCCTGTCCCTCATGCATCCCAAGGTAACTGAGAAGCCCATCACAGACATCATCAGGACCGCACCTGCAACGGCATCCTCATCCATAGTGGAATATTCCGTGACTGTCCCGGGTGTGGGAACAAGAGCCAGCACTACAACTTCTTTTATCCCCTTCGATTCAAGGAGCCTCAACGACAGAAAGAGGTCCCTCTCTCCGAAGCCGAGTGTTATGTGAGGCACCGGGACGCCTCCGGCCTCTCTTATTATGTCTATGAGTCTGCCGTAATCCTCCGGCTCTTTGTCCAGATGCATGAATTCCCTGATTATCTCTCGGTCCTGATGCACATCCACGGAGAATCTCGTCACGCCTGACCGAACGAGTCTCTCCGCTTCCCCCCGATCTATGAATCCTGCATGCACGTTGACATCCAGGCCTTCTGACACTATTCTCCCTATGGCATCTGCATGGTCGGACACCGGAACCCTGCCCGCGGCATCCGCACCGCCGCTTATCAGCAATCCGCTGCCTCCGGCAGCCTTTATTCTGCGGGCCTCTGTCAAAAGCGCATCGGACGTTTCCGTCGCCGTCATTCCGCTAAGATGCCGGCCGCGGCAATGCTCGCACATCTGAATGCATCTGCCCCCTGTTACCGACACGGAAGGGAAGGAATTCCCGTTATAGCACAATATCAACCTTTCTCCTTCCATATAATACACAACGCCCAACCAAAAGCTTTATTCAGTAGATATAATTCCTCGTCTCGGTAATTGATATGAAGGGTTTCCGCATAAAAGGTTCTTTCAACGACGCGAGACAGCCCAATGGCAAACAGGTCTTCTCCATCGAGATAGCCGCCGAGGACAAGGACTCTGCAACGGAGCAGATCCTGTCCATCCTCGGGAGCAAGCACAGGCTCAAGAGATGGGAGATAGCCCTGGATTCCATGGAGGAGATAACTGCCTCCGAGGCCAAGGATCACGTCGTTCAGTACAAACTCGGTGGATGAAATGCAAGACAACGAGCTACGCCAGTCAATGGCCCTACTTGAGGCCTATAACTCGCAGCTCGAGGCTTTGGCCAAGCAGTCCCAGTTGCTGCAGATGTCCCTGTCTGAGATAGTCAGGGCCCGCGAGGCCCTTAGAGCTCTTAAAGAGACGGAGGAAGGAGAGGAGCTGCTCGTTCCCGTAGGCGCAAGCATATTCGTGCCTGCCGCGGCCTCCGCGAAGCGCTCAGCCATCGTCAGCATCGGCAGCAGAGTGTCCATGGAGATGAACCTGGACGCGGCCCTGGACTACATCAAGAGGAACTCCGACGAGATCTCGGAAGCCCTGGGCAAGATATCCGAGACCGTTAAGAGCTTGGAAGCCACCGCCCAGAATCTTGCTGCAAAGGTCCAAGAGGAGATGACCAGAAGAGGACAGTGAGTCCCTTATGTTCGACTCCCTGAAGAACAAGCTCAAGAGCATTTTCAGCAAAACACCCAAAGAGGCCGTTCCCCCGGTGCTTCCGGAGGAGAAGGCTCTCTCTGTTCAGCCCGATCAGCCTGCGCCCTCCCGAAAAGAGGCCGCCAAGCTTGCGAAACAGCAGAAGAAGGAGGAGAAGGCTCTTGCCAAGGAGCTGCCCATTGCGGCCGACTCCGGCAAGAGGATCAAAGAGGATTTCCTGGACGAGCTGCTTTGGGACCTTGAGGTAGCTCTTATGGAAGCTGACGTGGCCCTCCCTGTCGTTGAAGAAATAAAGGACGGGGTCAGGAGCAATCTCGTAGGGAAGAAATACCACCGCGACCACACCTTGGATGAGGTTGTCGAATTCGCGGTGAAGGATGCCGTCAAGGACGTTTTGAAGATCAATGAATTCGACTTCGACGACTGGTTCTCGAAACAGCAAAAACCTGTCTCGATAATGTTCGTAGGGATCAACGGCACCGGAAAGACGACGGCCATAGCCAAGATCGCCAATCGCCTGATGAAGAACGGCCAGACCGTCGTTCTGGCAGCAGGGGACACATTCAGGGCCGGCGCCATAGAGCAGCTTACTATACATGCGGACAGACTGGGCTGTAAGATAATCAAGCATTCCCAGAACGCAGACCCTGCCGCGGTGGCCTTCGATGCCGTCGATCATGCAAAATCCAAGCATAAGGATGCGGTACTCATCGATACAGCGGGAAGGATGCAGACCAACAGCAACCTTATCGACGAGATGAAGAAGATCGACCGTGTGGCCAAGCCGTCCCTGACAGTGTTCGTGGGTGATTCCCTTGCGGGGAACGATGCTGTGGAGCAGGCGAGGGTCTTCGATCAGGCAGTCGGGATAGATGCCGTTATACTCACCAAGATAGACGCTGACTCGAAGGGAGGAGCAGCACTGTCCATTGCCCACACAATCGGGAAGCCCATAGCCTTCGTCAGTAACGGACAGGGCTACGAGGATTTAGTAAAATTCAGTGCTGATTGGATGATGGCACGCCTTTTCGACAGTCAGACGCAAAGCCGGTAGAACATTGTGGCATACACCTTTGCGTCCTTAACAATGTTATCAAGCTCCACATACTCGTTCGGCTGGTGAAGAGACCCCCCTCCGAACTGCCAAACATATGCGTTGAGACCTCTCAAACGGAAGAAATTGGCACATGTTCCTCCGCCCACGCCCACTGTTTCCACATCGCCTTCGGCCACAGAGCGCACCGCTTCCAAGAAGATGGCGAACTCCTCTGTGTCAGTGGCCGACGGAGCTCCCGCCATGGTCTTCTGCTCCACTTCTGCCGATATGTCCGCTCCCGTCCTCTCAGAATGCTCTGCAGCGACGGAGCGCATAAGACCCAGTATCTCGTCCGGATCCTGAGACGGTATTATGCGGCAGTCCATCCAGAACTCGTAATGCCCGGGTATTGTGTTGACGTTCTCCACCGTCGGCGAGGTCCTTGTAGGCTCCAGGGTGGATCTGGGAGGCTTGAAATATGCATCCTCCTCCCCATACATCTTATCAAGCCTGGCCATGAGGTCCGAGAGGAAGTCCGTTCCGACCCTCAGAGCGTTGATCCCCTTGTGGGGCACAGAGCCGTGAGTCTGCCTGCCTCTGATCGTGAATTTGACCCAGAGCAGATGCTTCTCCGCCACCTCGATCATCGTGCCTCCCTCTGCTCCCCAGTCAGGCACTATTATGAAATCATCTTTGGTGAAGCATCCCTGCTTGAGAAGATGCTCGACTCCCATGGCACTGGTCGTCTCCTCGTCAGCAACGATGGCCAGACCTATGGATCTCCCGGACAGCTTGCCCGGAGGTATCGCCTTTGCGGCGTATATCGACGATATTATCGCCTGACCGTTGTCCTCTGTGCCCAGGCCATAAACTCTGCCGCCCTCGATCCTTGGTTCAAAGGGAGGTGAGATCCACTTCTCAAGATCCCCGGGCGGAACGGTATCGAGATGGGACACGACCCAGACCGTGCCCTTCCTGGACCCGTTCCTCTTGGCCACTATGTTCGGCCTGATGACGTCCGGGTGGAATCTGTCCGGCGTGTCATATCTCTCCACGGAATCGAAGCCCTTTAGGAGTGACTGTACGTGGTCTGCTCTCGCCAGCTCTCCGGCCCCTCCGTTGGACGGGCCTATGGCTGGTATGCGGATTATCCCGGAAATATCGGAAGCCATGGCTGACCTCGAGCCTTCCACTGTCTCCAATATCCTCTTGAGCTCCATGACGAGCCCATTCCCCGAGGGATTTAATATCTTTCCGACCGGCTCAGCATCTGCGGATTATCATAGTCACCGCGTTGCCGCCACCCAGGCACAGGGTCCCCAGGCCGTACTCCTTCTTGCGGTCTCTGAGAGCATATGCCAATGTGGTCAGGACACGGGAACCGGAGCATCCTATAGGATGTCCCAATGCCACCGCTCCCCCGTTAACGTTGAACCTGTCCTCTTCCACACCGAGTCCCTTCATCACGGCGCAGGACGCTGTGGCGAAGGCTTCGTTATGCTCGAAAAGATCGATATCGTCGATGGTCATACCGGCGTTTTCCAGAACGTGCTTGGTTGCAGGTATGGGGGCCTCCATGATCAGTTCCGGTTTGACACCGCGCTCGCCGTAAGCGACTATCTCTGCCAAAGGCTTCAGTCCGTGCTCCTTGGCGAAGGATTCGGATGCTATGACAAGGGCGGACGCCCCGTCGCTGAGCTGGGATGAGTTGCCTGCCGTTACCCTTCCGTTCTCCTTGAATATGGGCTTGAGCTTGGCCAGGGCCTCTACGGAGGTATCCTCCCTTACGCCTTCGTCCGTATCGAAGACCGTGTCGCCTTTCCTGCTCTTGATCGTTATAGGGAGTATCTCGTCTTTGAACTTCCCCTTCTTAATGGCCTCGGCCGCTTTGACGTGGCTCTCATAGGAGAACCTGTCCGCTTCTTCTCTGGAGATGTCGAACCTCTCGGCGACGATCTCCCCGGTGAATCCCATATGCTGATCAGAGAAGATGTCCCACAGCCCGTCGAACACCATGGCATCCTTTACCACCTGATCATTCATCCTGTATCCGAATCTTGCACCAGGCATAAGATATGGTGCACCGGACATGCTCTCCATGCCTCCTGCCAGTATGCATTTGTAACTGTCGGATTTGATCGCGTCGGCGGCGAACATCGCGGCCTTCATACCGGACCCGCATACGGCATTGATGGTGGTGG
>JAQVOB010000057.1:0-4683 GCA_028702835.1 Candidatus Methanomethylophilaceae archaeon | reverse complement strand
CCACGGGATACCGCTCCTTCGGAGAGTACGGGAGCGTGATAATCTATGATCGCGGACCGAATCTCAATCCCGTCATACACAGAGCCATACTCTGGCTGGAATATGATGAGGATACCGGTTTCTGGACTGCCCCCTTCCTCAAGGAGTACGGCGATTTTTCCTGTATCGGTGATCCTGATGGAGATCCTGTGGGAATGACGGGCATTCTCCAGATCCGCAACATAGGATATGCCAAGCAGAGCGTTTCGATAAACCTGGATCTTCTGAGGCACGAAAGCGGTTTCCTCACCAAAGGGGACAACGCCTCCACGAATCCTGTGCTGGATCAGAGCAGTGACATAGCCAGGAACAATCCCATCGGCATAGAGGAGATCCGTTCCGTACCGACGACGGAAATGCCTGCTCTGGGATCCGTCAAGATGTACTTACAGGGAAAAGGCGATGCAGTTCCGGAGAACAGCTGGTCCGTTCTCTATGCGCAATTATACGTTGTCGCTATGCTGTTCGTGGTGATGATGATCGTTCTCGATTCGGTTTTCGTATTCCTTGAAGAGCGCCGGGACAGGAAGAAGAGCCCCCCCACCCCTCCGTTTCCGGTGGAACGCCTCTGATCACATAAGCTTCGTTTGCCGGGGGCTTTTCGAGTACTCGAAATCCTTGAACATGGAGTCGTCCCTCAGGATCATGATGTTCTCCTTAGGGGCGGCCAATTCTATCTCCTTGGTTCTCCCGGCTCTTCCGAAGGACCGTACCGATGCGTTGATTATTCCCATCATATCCAACTCGGATATCAGATCGGTGACTCTTCTCTGAGTCAGAGGTTTCACATCAAGGACATCGCAGATCTCCTTGTATTTGTTGTAAACATCACCGGTGGTCATTCTCGGATTATCGGCTTCAACGTTCTTCGTGATGCTCATGAGAACTATCTTGGATTGCGGAGAGAGGGTCCTTATCCCTTCTGAAACAGCATCGAATTCTATACTATTCTTCGCTGATTTGACATGAGCTATAGTCACTGTGGAATCTCCGTTCCTTTCCGCAGTATCAGCGGCGGTTCTCAGCAGGTCCAAAGCGACTCTCGCATCTCCGTCAACTCTTGCAGCCACAGAAGCGCAGTAGGAGATCACTCCTCCTTCCAAGGTACCGCTGTCGAAGGCGATCTCCGCTCTTGATTTCAGGATATCTTCCAATTCATCCGCAGTATACGGCGGGAATATCAGGCTCTCTCCGCCCAATCTGCTTCTTGCTTTCGGTTCCAGAAGCTCCAGGAATTTCATATCGTTCGAGATACCGACCAAAGAGACCTTTGATCTTTTTAGATTCTCATTTATCTTCGCAAGATAGTAGAATATGTCGTCTCCCTTCTTTGAAACCATACGGTCTATCTCATCAAGAACGACGACGAACACTTTGTCGGTATCATCTATCTGTTTCACAAGGTTCGAGTAAACCTTCTCGAAGCTCCATCCAGTGAACGGGATCTTGTTGTCGCTTTCCACAGTTATCTGATTGCCTATATTGTAAAGGATACCATACGGTGTATCGACGACTTCGCAGTTAACGTAAACGTAACCGCATCTTTCTCTTCTGGAATCGGCTTTCTCCAATTCCTTCCCTATGAAATTGAGAACCGCTGTCTTTCCTGTCCCGGTCTTCCCGTAGACCATTATATTGGAAGGCTGGTCGCCTTCCAGGGCGATCGAGACGATCGATGCTATCTTATCGATTTGACCAGCTCTGTGAGGCAGTTGTTCCGGTAAATAAGTGTTCTGCAGTATCTTCTTATTCTTTATTATCGGAGTTCTTTTTTTGATGTATTGATCGAAAATAGAATCCTGCAATTTTTCTCAACTCCAAAGGAAATTTTTATTGAACTCCGTATTTCACATGCAGACGATGAGAGTATTAATTAATTTCCTAAGGCGAATTTTTTGTGCTCTCCGGAGGAAATACCTCTTTTAATATGTGAACACCAATACTGCCGCAATCGGTGAGATTAAATGAATAAAGCGGTAACTATGATTTCTGCCTGTGTCCTTGCAATTATCGGTCTCATTGCAGTCATTTACGTAATAGGCAACGTTCTCTGATCCCCCGCGGCACATCTTCCTGTCGAATCTGCGATTCCACCGGAAACAGAGGGGTGGGGGGGCGAGAAAGCCTAATGTTAGTCCTATCGAAAGAAATATTCCGATATTTTGGATCATTCTGTGTCAAATGACAGAACGATCGTGTTCCTCATCCTCATAACGCTTCTGATCCCGATCTCGGCGATGGTCTTCTGCTCAGACGAAGAAGGGATGACGGGGATCGTCTCAGATGTAAGAGAGACGAAAAGCGGTCATGTCTTCGAGATAACCGTTCCGGATGGGACCATGATAAAATGTTTCACGGACGGTCCGGCTCCCGGTCTCGGGAGAATCGTCACAGTCTACGGCTCCTTTTCCGATGACGGCGGAATATTCTTCACGGATAAGGTGGTCGAGCACTGACCGCCAATCCGTTTATACGAATATACGTATAACACTTCGTGCTCATCGCAGTGGATGATACCGATTCGGTGAATGGCAACTGCACCACCTATCTGATCACAGAGTTCATCAGAGAGCTGTCTCAGGATATGGACATTATAGGCAATCCGCGGCTTGTCCGTCTGAATCCGGCCGTGCCTTGGAAGACCCGAGGCAACGGCGCCCTGGTGCTGGAGGTCGGCATCGGTAACGGTCCCGGCAAGAAGATAGGGGAGATAGGCGGACGCGATGTTCTCTGTTTCCGGAGCGGCACATCCTCGGCAGACCCCAAGGATGTCCTGGAGCGTCTGATCCCGATTTTGATGGGGAACCGTTCCGATACATCCGATCCGGGCCTGATCGTCTCCGATGTCAGGCCCGACCCCTCCTTCTACAGGCGCGGGGTCACGACCATACTCGACCGCGACGAGATCGGCAGGGAGCTGGACCGTATCGGGGCAGCGACATTCACAGCCGGCAACGGGAGAGGACTGGTCGGAGCATTATGCGCCATGTCCTGGATTCCCGGCGACAGCACCTTTGAGCTATTGGCTTACAGGAAGAAGGAGAGATGGGGAACCGAGAGGACCTTCGAACCGCTATCGGTGAAGAGGATGGAGGAAAGCTTTCCGACGACGTTCAATTCATGGGACTGGGAATTGGAGAAGCCGGCAATGATACCGGCAACGCCCTGCCCCGTTCTCTACGGTCTAAGAGGCGACGTCATGGACGATCTCCCGGTCGCGGCCGCCGCACTGGAAACGGAGGACAGGGACAGATGGGCGATCTTCCTTACGAATCAGGGGACAGACGACCATATACTGACGGGAGGCCCCCTCGTCCCGAGCCGGTCGTATGCCGTGAAAGGGACCGTCAAGAACAGGGCCAGAAGACTGAAGGGGGGACATCTCCTCCTGGACCTGGATACGGAGTACGGCCCCCTCACTTGCGCCGCTTACGAACCCTCCAAAGGATTCCGGAACGCCTTCCAGAATCTCATTCCCGGGGACGGGGTCGTCGTCCTAGGCGAGATAAGGGATGAACCGAGGGTTCTGAATTCCGAGAAGCTGCACGTCACATTCCTGGCAGAGGATATAGAGATCTCCAATCCCGATTGCCCCGTCTGCGGGAGGAAGATGAAATCCGCGGGGAAGGGGCAGGCATACCGCTGCAAGAGATGCCGCACAAAAGCATCGAAGACCATAGAAACGACGATCCCGAGGAAACTGGAGGCCGGATGGTACGAGCCCCCCGGCTCCTCCCGCAGGCATCTGTCGAAACCGCTGAAGCGCATGGGCGTTGTTCCGGCCCGTATACGTCAATAGTCGAATACGATAATCGACATAATTATATACGGTATCCATGTACATCCGAAACCAGGGAAACATCATGGAGAAAGCGGTCATACTCAGCGCGGTCAGGACGCCCATAGGAAAATACGGGAAGACACTGGCAGATTTCAAGGCCACCGACCTCGGGGCAATGGCGGTAAGGGAAGCGGTCAGAAGGGCCGGCATAGGACCGGAGGCCGTCGAGGAGTGCCTCATGGGCAACGTCATATCCGCAGGCCTCGGGCAGAATCCCGCCAGGCAGGCCGCGGTTCACGGCGGTCTGCCCTATGAGATCGGATCCACCACCATCAATGCCGTATGCGGGTCCGGTATGAAGGCCGCGATGTTCGCCGCCGACGCGATCAAATCTGACAGTTACAAATGCATACTGGCAGGAGGCATGGAGAGCATGTCCGGTGCACCATACCTTATGCCGGGCGCAAGATTCGGGTACAGGATGAACGACCAGGTGGTGAAGGACGCCATGGTGTTCGACGGGCTGTGGGACATCTTCTCCGATCAGCACATGGGATTCACGGGGGAGATCGTCGCCGAGAGGTTCGACATCTCCAGAGAAGAGGCGGACAGGTTCTCTTATGAGAGCCACGTCAAAGCGGCCGAAGCCATCAGGAAAGGGAAGTTCAAGGACGAGATACTTCCAATAACGATCAAGAACAGAAAGGGGGACACGGTCTTCGATACTGACGAAGGTGTGAGGGAGGACACCTCCCCGGAGGCCCTGGCCAAGCTCAAGCCCATATTCAAGGAGAACGGCAGGGTGACGGCAGGCAACTCATCCCAGCTCAGTGACGGGGCGTCCGCCCTTGTCATAGCATCTG
>JAQVOB010000056.1:0-4707 GCA_028702835.1 Candidatus Methanomethylophilaceae archaeon | reverse complement strand
TGACGATAAGGATACAGTCGGACAAACTGGCGCTCCTCCAGAACCTGGTGGACAGCGGTGAGTTCGAGAGCATATCCGATGCGATAAGGGAGGCCATGGACGAGTTCGTCAGATCCCGTTTCACTCCCGAGAACATCGCCAAGATAACCGTGGACCTGCCCAGAGGCAACGTCACCGAATTGGAGAATCTCATCAAAGAAGGCGATTCAGTATCCATCGATGACGCGATAAGGAACGCCGTGCGGGAGTACACCCGTGCAAGGGCGAAGAATCAGTGAATCCTCTTGACGGAGTCTTTGAAGACCCCGAGGATCGTGTTGTACTCCCACTTCGTGGGCACCGCGCGGCCCATCATCCTTCTGAACATCACCGACGTCCCTTCGCGGCGGTGCTCCGGGTAGTTGATTGCATCAAGAAGCTCGTCGAAGTAGGCGAACATCCTCTCCTTGTCGGAGCCGTCGGCGGGCGTCGGCTTCTTCACCGAATCCCCGAACAGCTCGTAGAAGATTATGGCGGCTGCATGGGAGAGGTTCAGTGTCGGATACTCCCTGTCCGCGGGTATGTGGATGAGGAGGTCGCACCTGGCAAGCTCCTCCTGAAGCAATCCGGTATCCTCTCTGCCCAGGACCACGGCCACCTTGTCCGGGTACTCCTCCAGCCTGGAGGCGAATTCCTTCACGGTTATGGGAACGCGGACGTAATTGCTCTCGCCCTCGGTGATCGTATCGCTTGTGCCGGCCGACAGGAGGCACCCTTCCAGCGCCTCCTCCAAGGTGTCAACGGTCACGGCGTTCTTCAGCACATCTATGCCGTGGACGGCTCTTATCTCCCCCTCGTCGCCTACGGCGCAGGGATCCACTAGGTAAAGCTCGTCAAGACCGAAGTTGGCCATGGATCTGGCTATCGCTCCGACATTCCCTTCGAATTTCGGTCTCACCAAGACAACCCTGATATTGGCCATACCGCACCTTCAGTTCTATTTCCTTACTTAATCATATCCCGAAGAAGGTCCTCTCCGGATTGTTCCATATGAGGTGAATAAGATGTCATGGCAGCAATGTGCCCGGAATAGCCAGACCATTTAAGTCTTTATAATTTTTCAGAAATCAGTATTGATTGTAAAGACTTTTGTAAAGGTATCGTCCGGTCGTTCGTCTTGTCATATCTGTAAAGTGCCATATTCCCTTTTCTGCCGGACACCTTTATGTAACCTGAGGCGATCAGTTTTTGAATATCGGTACGGGCAGTCTGATACGAGATTTGATATTTCTTTTGAACAGAATACACGGAGAAAGGCTCATCGGATTTCATGGCGTCCATAAGTACTGATCTCTGTCTCAGATTGAAGTCCGGATTGCTCACTATGCTCTGTTCCATTTCCTTCTGTTCTTTCAGCTTGCGTTCCACGTATCTCTTGAACGTATCGAAGGCGGTTTTGATCTGATCCAGATTGAATTTGATGAAATATGTCACATCATTATCGTCCGTCTCAGAGAGCAGGTATGACAGGTCATACTTCCCGCGGTGTTTCTTTATGGCTTTGGATATGGAGAGGAATTCCACAGACCAGTATCCCTTCTTCAAGGCGTACCAATAGAACAGAGCCCGGGCCAGTCTCCCGTTGCCGTCCATGAAAGGGTGGATATAGGCCATCATGAAATGCAGGATTATTCCTTTTATGATAGGGTGTTCGAATTCAGAATCATCATTCGCGTACTCGCATACGGACTGTATGCTGGCACTTATGTCTTCAAAGGACATCGGCGTGTGGTAAACGTCTCCTGTCAGGGCATCCTGCACCACGATGTCATCATTATCCCGCAGTCTGCCCTCGTATCCCTCATCCTCCAGGGTACCCTTGGTGATGATCCTGTGAGCCTCAAGGATCAGATCCGGGGTCAGAGGTTCGTCCTTCCTCCGACGTATGAAGTTCATCGCATTGTAGTTGTTGAAGATCATCCTTTCAGATCTGTTCCTGGGGGCCCGGTTCTCCCGCAGCATCTTCTTAGCCAGAGAAAGGGTGGTGGAGGCCCCCTCTATCTGACTGGAAGCTATCGACTCCTCCATGACCGAGCTTGCCGCGTAAACGATCCGGCTTTTCTTGGTCATGTTCTCCTCAGAGAACAGGCCTGCCGAGGATATCGTGTCGATCTCATGCACGATCCGCATGAAATCGCGGATGAATGAATATCTGATCTGCGTCTTCCCGAATATGAGCTCCTTTTGTCCGTCGGACCTAAGGATCTTCATGAGGGCCCAGATAACGGCATGGTCGTTCCTGCCTATGTCGCGATACCGTATCTCCTCCCAATGGAGGTATCTTCTGTTGAAATCCTTTGCGATGGCCAGTGCGTCCCTGCTTTGGAGCATTTCAATCAAAAGGCCTTCCGGGACATCTCCGATTCCCGGGGGTCGCTGAGGAATTCTCATGAATGCTGTTATGAGCCAGTAATATAAAAGTCTTTATAATTTTTTAGAAATTAGTATGAATTGTAAAGACTTTTGTAAAGACTCGATACGCATGCTGCGGAGAAACATCCTCGGCAAACCTAATTAGGCATTCCTGCATACAGTTCAATCGTGACCATCCCACGCAATCATCCTCGCTATGAGTCTCTCATGAGGAGGGAGCGACTCGCGGAAATGGTGGAGAAGGGCCTGGCTACGCCCACCGGGCTGATATCCCACGGCAGAGGCGAAGCCTACGATTATCTCATGGGCGAGAGGTCTATACCGCCGTCCCTGGAATCCGAGAGGGCCGGTACGGCCCATCTGCTGAAGGCGAAGAATCCGGTGGTATGCGTCAACGGCAACGCAGCGGCGCTGGATGCGGAGAATCTGATAAAGCTGGCGAAGCTCGTCGGCGCGAAGATAGAGGTCAACATATTCCACCGCACGGAGAGGAGGATGGAGCTGCTCATCTCCCATATGGAGGAGCAGGGCGCGGGGGAGGTGCTGGGGAGGGAACCGGATGCCAGGATACCCGGATTGACCTCGGACAGAGCATTGTGCGTCAGGGAAGGGATCTATGATTCAGACGTCATCCTCGTTCCGATAGAGGACGGGGACAGGGCGGAGGCCCTGGCGGCCATGGGGAAGACGGTGATATCGATAGATCTGAATCCTCTGTCGAGGACCTCGAAGGCCGCCGCGGTCCCCATATCGGATGAGATAACCCGGGCCCTGAAGAACATGATCGCCTTCGCAGAGGAGATGAAGGACGACCCGTCAGCCATCGACAGGGCACTGGAATCCTATTCGGGAGAGCGCTGCCGCAGGGAGACGGTAGATTACATATGCGAATCACTTATGTCGGAGAGAGGAAGATGAACGAGCTGTCGAGGAAGGGACTGGCAAAATTGCACTGGGCTCAGGAGCACATGCCCGCGCTCATGGAGATAAGGAAAAGGTTCTCCGAGGAGAAACCGCTCAAAGGTCTGAAGGTGGGCATGGCCCTTCACACGGAGGCCAAGACGGGGATGCTGGCCGTCACCCTTGCAGACGGAGGGGCCGAGATCAGGCTCGCAAGCTGCAATCCTCTGTCCACGGACGATTCGGTGGCGGAGGCGCTGAGGACAGAATACGGTCTTGAGGTCCATGCCAAGAAATGGGAGAGCCAGGATGAGTACTATTGCAATCTGAACTCGGTCCTGGACATGCATCCGGATTTCGTGATAGATGACGGTGCGGACCTTATCGCGATGCTGCACACCACCAGGAAGGACGCGCTCTACAACGTGAAAGGCGCCAACGAGGAGACCACCACGGGTGTCATCCGCCTGAAGGCCATGGCCGCCGCCGGCGCGCTGCGCTTCCCGGTGATGGATGTGAACGATGCCAAGATGAAATTCCTCTTCGACAACAGATACGGTACCGGGCAGTCGGCATTCGACGGATGGATGACTGCTACGAATCTCACAGTAGCCGGGAAGAGGACCGTGGTGGCAGGTTACGGATGGTGCGGGAAAGGCGTGGCCATGAGAGCGAAAGGTCTTGGCGCCATAGTCGTAGTAACTGAAGTGGACCCGATAAAGGCGATAGAGGCCAGGATGGACGGTTTCGAGGTCATGCCCATGGTCGAGGCCGTGAAGACAGCCGAGATAGTGATAACGGTTACCGGCTGCAAGGATGTCATCAGCTACGCCCACATACCGCTGATAAAGGACGGGTGCGTGCTGTGCAATGCCGGGCACTTCGATAACGAGATCAGCAAGAAGGCCCTGGACAGCGAGGCCGTGAGCGTCACAAGAGTAAGGGAATTCGTTGACAAGTACGAGATGAAGGACGGCAGGATGCTCTATCTCGTATCAGAGGGACGTCTCATGAACCTGGCCGCCGGCCAGGGGCACCCCGTGGAGATCATGGACATGAGCTTCGCCACACAGGCGCTGGCACTTGAGCACATGGTCAACAATCACAAGAAAATGGAAGGGGAGGTATATGCGGTGCCGGATCACATAGATGAGGCGATAGCACGCATCAAGCTGAGGTCCATGGGGATCGAGATCGACTCGCTGACGAAGGAGCAGACAGAATACATATCAGGATGGGAGGAAGGAACTTGAAGCCCTTCCTCTCCGTTTACGGGCACGTTTCCATTGATAAGATAATCTCCGTCAGGGAGTTCCCGCGCCTCAACACATCCATAAACGTTCTTTCTAAGAAGAGCAACATGGGCGGTACGGCATCCAACATATCCTATGTTGC
>JAQVOB010000055.1:0-4762 GCA_028702835.1 Candidatus Methanomethylophilaceae archaeon | reverse complement strand
TCCTACTGTTCCATATTCGGGATACAGGATCTGGTCACCAGTCTGGGAGAGGGCAAGGCCTTCGAGGATGTGGCCGCCGCAGCCTGTCACTCAGTGGCCGAGCAGGTCTACGAGCAGCAGCTCCAAGAGATAGACATCAGGAAGCCCATAATCCAGGTTGGCGGGACGTCTCTGATATCAGGTCTCGTGAAATCCGTGGGAGAGGTGCTGGGCGAGAGACCCATCGTTCCTCCGGACTCGCAATACATAGGTGCAGTGGGCGGCGCTCTCCTGAGCTCCGGATTCCTTCAGTGAGGTGAACCGATGAACATAGAGACTACCGGAACAGACCCCTACGGATGTGAAGCATACAAAGATCTGTTCAGAGTCATAATGAGCGACATCGGCAAGGGGATACTCATAGACGAGGCCAGGATAACGCTCCGGCCCGAAGTCCCCCTCTTCATATTCTCGGTGATGCTGAAGGCGGAGCCGGATAACAAGACGATCTCCGATGCGGCCTCACTGAGGAAGGAGGGTGATGACGTATTCATCACAATATCCGATGAGAGGTACGCACCGAACATACTGTCCCAGCTGTGGAAAAGATATACCAGAGCCAAAGTGGATCAGCAGACCCGATTCGACATCGTCATCGAAGGTGCCGATATAGATGAGGTTGCGGCCCTAGAGATATCCTCCGGAGAGGAGACGAAGAAGGAGATCCTGGGAGCAGTATGGAGGTCGATGCCCGAGGGCATAAGGGTCAGGTTCAATCAGACCGACGGCAGGGTCCTGACGATAATGGCTACCGAGGAGATAGTCAGACCGGAGATGAAAGAGGAGGCCCGCAAGGTGCACACCGAGATGCTGGCCAAGGCAAGGGAGGCTGAAAGGCATGTTTGAGGTCCTTATGTACGACGGCGGGGTTTACCGCTCCGACGAGCTATACGAGATGATAGAGGATGTGGGCGGGACAGTCATCCAAAGCACAAGAAGCTCCCAGATGCTGACGGTCACGATGTCCATCCCGGAGGAGGACCGGCCCATGGTGGAGAAGCTATGCAGGGCATTGGGCGGAGAGGTCCGCGAGGTTCCCCTTGCGGGAACCGAGATAGCCGTGGTCGGACCCACTCTTGGAAGGCACCACATGCCGCATCCGATATGCGACATAGCGGAGCAGCTCAGACAGTACGGCGCCATATCCGTGGTCATGGGATTGGCCAGAGGGCGCGGCAAGTCCACATCCCAGATATCCCTGGAGGAGATCAGGATAATAGAGGAGTACGACGTCGCGATCCTGATGCTGGGCAACTTCAAGCCCTGTATAGAGTCCAAGACCCATCTTTTCGAGAAGATAGAGACCCCCGTCATCCTGGTCACGGGACCTATGCCTGAGGGAATAGACGATCTTTGCGAGGCCATAATCCCGGGAATAGGGCGCAAGGCCGAGAGGATGAGAACGGTACCGGAAAGGGCCAAGCTCATTGAGGTGGCCGATACGGTGATGAAGGTCCTGGAGAACAAGCGCAAGCTCCTGGAGGAGGATCCGCTGTTCGTCCACCCTGCGGAGCTCAAGCAGCTCCTGGAGGAGTACGAGCCGATCAGCATGAGCCTCAGGCCTGCTCCGTTGGTCCTTCATATGGACGGGCTTAGGGTCAAGATACCCTATGCGGAGAACAAGGATTACCTGGATAACCTGGAAGTATACGGCCGCAGGCTCTCAGAAGTGGCGAGGATAACGCCTTCCAAGATAAGTGACAGCAGCACGATAATACGCATAATGACGGAGTCCGAGGTTCGCGACAGGGATATGCAGCGGATGGAAGGATGAGGAAGGGAACCTACATACTGGCTATATCCCTCAGAGAGCCCTTCGAAGGCGAAGTGGGGTCCCTGGGGACCGTGTTCCTCGAAAAGGGGGAGTACTGTTATGTGGGAAGCGCCATGAACGGCCTGGATCAAAGGATAGAAAGGCATCTCTGCCGCAATAAGAGGATACGCTGGCACATTGATCGTCTCACGTCCTTTGAGTATAACGTCAAGGCTTATGAATCATATCCCGACAGCATACCCGAATGCCGTCTGGCAGCGATTGCCGAATCATGCGGGATGGAGCCAGCAGTGAAGGGATTCGGATGCTCGGACTGTAAGTGCCAGACCCATCTTTTCAGAGCGAATGGGGATTCTATGCGAGAACTTGTCTCCGAAGCAGGTCTCAAAGCATTCTGCTCAAAAGCGTCCAGATAGGCGGGGCAGAGGGCCCACCAAAGCATTATTAAACATCACCCTCTTTACACGTGCAATATAACCGCGGAATCTAATCAGCGGAGGGAATAAATGACATCCAGGAAGGCAGAGAACCTATCACGGAAAGTGACACCCGAGATCATCAACCAGTTGGAGGAGATCCTCGGAAAAGATAACGTTAACACCAGCGAAATGGACAGAATGCTATACAGCCATGATCTCGCACCGCTTCCCAAGGAAGCAGGGATCGCCTTCAATAACATACCAGATGTCGTTGTTAGGCCCTCCACCGTCGAGCAGGTCGCATCCATTGTCACACTGGCTCATAAGAATGGAATAGCCGTTGTGCCCAGGGGAGCCTCCACGTGGGGGCTCGGAGGCTCAATGCCCACTGCGGCAGGCATACTTCTGGACATGTCCTCCGGCATGAACGAGGTCATAAAGCTCGACAAGGAGAACATGTACGTCAAAGTCCAGTCAGGATGCATATGGAAGAAGATGATGGAAGTCTGCGAGAAGGAAGGACTTCTCGTCGGATCATACCCGTCCAGCTTCCCGTCTGCCACCGTTGCCGGATGGATATCCACCAGCGGAATAGGTCCCGGCGGATACAAGTACGGAGCGGCAGGGAACAATATCCTCAACATGAAAGTTGTGCTTCCTGATGGAAAGATCATAGAGACCGGCTACGACAATGTCGCCAACAACATGTCGGGATACAACCTCAACAGCCTCTTCAACGGCGCCGAGGGGACTCTCGGGATAATAGTGGAGGTAACTCTCAGGGTTTACCCCAAGGGGATCATCAAACCTCTCGCATACAATTTCAAGAACCTCAAGGAGATGGGCGTGCCTATCAACAAGATAGTCAACCACCCGAGCCTCAAGCCTCTTCACATAGCCTGGTCCGACTACTACCATTTCGAGAACCAGAGGAAGGCCGGAATAGACGAGCACAAAGGTATCGACAACCTCTTCCTCGTGACCCTACAGGGCGCCGAGGAGTTCGTGAAGCTGGAAGAGCAGGAGATCGACAAGATCGTCGCTGAGAGCGGCGGGGTCAAGATGGATCAGCACGTCGCCGACCACGAGTGGGAGGAGAGGTGCTACGAGTACAGGGTCCGCAAGATCGGCATCGGTTCGATCCCGGCAGAGGTCGTTGTAGAGGTCCAGCACTGGGCCGAGTTCGTGGACGAATGCTACAAGAGCTTTGAGGTCATGAAGATGGATACCGGCGGTATCGTCGGAATGATCGCCGACCGCAGCACAGCCATGTTCATGCCGTACTACTTCAAGGACGACGAGACTCTGCTGGGCATGGTGGCCTTCGCATTCAACTTCTATCTCGGGAACAGAGCCCTCCTGTACGGAGGCCGCTCCCTGGGCTTCGGAGTGTTCTTCGCATCCAATCTGGATCTCGTAAGGGAGCGCAACTCCACGGATCTCATGAGGGACTTGAAGACCTTCCTGGACCCCCATGACGTGATGAACCCTGGGCACCTGGTATGCGGGAAGACGAGGTTCGGCATAAATATGGACTCCAAGCTCATGGGCCTCGGAAGCGTTATGATGCAGACTGCCAAGAAGATCCTTCCCAAGGATAAGATCGGTATGATGAACAAGGAACGCTTCCACTATGACAACATGGAGGAAGAGAAGATCCACGGCCGCCACGTCACTTACGGTGACGGAAGCCAGTGAGCAGAAACCGCCGCGGGGCACGGCCCCGCGGCATATTTCCTTTTATAAGAATTCTATAAGATCCGCTATCGTGTCTATGACACGGGTCTCGCCGACATCTTCCCAGTCCTTCTGCCCGTACGTCCCGCTGAGGACGCCTACGAATCCTGCCCCTGATTCTTTGGCGCAGATCATATCGAAGGAATGGTCGCCGATGAACAATATGTCCTCAGGGGATACCCCGAGCCCATGTGCCAGATGCTCCATTGCCATGGGCGATGGCTTTGCTTCCTCCTCCGGGTGGTCGTCTCTTGCCACAACATGATCCAGTAGGTCAATGACACCGGAAACAGACAGGGCGCTGTCAGCATACTCTCTGCAGCCTCTCGTTAGCACGCCCACGCGTATTCCGCGAGATCTCAGGGCACCGAGCAATTCAACGGCTCCAGGGAAGGGGACAGCTTTATCCACATTCTCCATTTCCACGTCCCTTGCTGCCCTGGCGACTCTGCGGTTGACCTCGAACACGTCCGCACCTCGGCCGTTGGACCTGAGCCAATCAACTCCGGAGTCTATGTTGAACTTATATCCGCCAGATCTGTCGATGGCGCTCTCTGGCACGCCCATCCTCTCCATCTCGTCAAGTACGATCTCCGTCATCCTGCGATAGTCGACGCGGGTATCAAGGAGGGTACCATCCATATCGAATCCCACGGCCTTGTATCTCGTGCCTATTCTCATCATCGGCCGATAAGCATGTTCCGATAAAGAATATGTGTCTGAAGGATACTCTGTTGCATAACTAGATGTCCGCGATGTAGATGTCATTCCCGGTGATCCCGATCATATTGGC
>JAQVOB010000018.1:0-18893 GCA_028702835.1 Candidatus Methanomethylophilaceae archaeon | reverse complement strand
GTAAGGACGGGGATAAGAACCTGGATCTTCAATCCCTATTCGAGGCTCTGGGTGAGCATTCCGCAGGGAAGGTTGATGAGGCATACGTCAGGAATATAGAGTGCAAGGCCTGTCCCGGCAAAGGCAGCTGCTCCGGTCTGTTCACCGCCAACACCATGGCATGCCTGACGGAGACAATGGGACTCAGCCTACCCGGTTGCGGCACCACGCTTGCGACAGACCCAGAGAAGCTTAGGATAGCAAAGGAATCGGGGCGCAGGATCGTGGAGCTCGCACTCAAAGGCGTCAGGCCAAGGGACATCGTGGGTCCCGCTTCACTTCGTAACGCCGTAAGGGTGGATATGGCCATAGGGGGATCCACCAACACGGCTTTGCACATACCTGCGATATCAAAGGATTTCGGATGCGACATAGGGTTGGAGGACTTCGACAGGATCTCCAGGGAGGTGCCCCACATAACCAGCATCCGTCCGTCCGGGCCGTATAGCATAGGGGATCTGGACAGCGCAGGAGGTATACCTGCGGTCATGAAGAGGCTCTCAGGCATACTCGAGGATGCGCCGACAGTATCCGGAAGATCCGTCAGGGAGATAGCAGAGGGCGCGAAGGTTTTGGACGGGAACATAATACGCCCGTTGGAGGATCCGTATCACGAGCAGGGGGGAATAGCGGTTCTGAAAGGGAATCTGGCACCTGCGGGCTCCGTAGTGAAGCAGGCCGCCGTTAGCCCCGCCATGATGAGATTCTCAGGAAAGGCCAAGGTGTTCGACGGAGAGGCAGCGGCCACAGAGGCGATACTGTCCGGGGTGATAGTTCCCGGTGATGTCATCATAATAAGGTATGAGGGGCCGAAGGGGGCACCCGGAATGCCGGAGATGCTCTCCCCCACCAGTCTCATAATCGGCAGGGGCCTCGGAGATTCGGTGGCACTGATAACAGACGGAAGGTTCTCGGGTGCGTCAAGGGGCGGGGCCATAGGGCATGTGTCTCCGGAGGCGTATGAAAGGGGGCCCATAGCAGCAGTCAGAGACGGTGACATTGTGGATATAGACATACCCGGAAGGAGTCTCAGCGTAAGGCTTTCCGATGCAGAGATCAAGAAGCGCATCGCGAAAGCTGTGCCCCCTGAGAGAGAGGTCACGGGAGTCCAGATGAAATACCGCAAGCTGGTCTCCAACGGGGCCAACGGCGCCTATCTCGGATGATGTTCAGAATGTATTCAGAATCTAGAATGTATGGGGCGGTATGATGGTGTCTGAGGATTTCGAGATAGGCAAGGACGGCTTCACTAAAGACGGCTACAGAGCATTGGAGAAGAGGGCCAGGACCTCGATGTACGTTAGGAACCTAATTGTTCTGGCCATACTATTGGCGTCGTATGCGGTGTTTTTCCTGTACTACCGCGAGATCGGATTGGATGCGATATTCTTCTGGCCCGTAACGGTGTCGACGATACTTCTGACAATCTATATTCTGGTGGCCCCCGCGATATACTACGCCCGCTACAGATACAGGATAGGGGAGGACAGGATAGATGTCAGGCGCGGTATAATCTTCATAAGCCATGAGATAGTGCCGGTCGAGAGGATACATCAGTTGGAGGTGTCCAGAGGTCCTATAGACAATATGTTCGGTCTAGCGGATGTGACCATAACCACGGCCGGGGGCGTGGCCTCCATACAGCATTTGGAGAAGACCGTGGCAGAGGACATTGCCGACAGTCTCAACGAATATGTCAATAAGATAGTCAAAGAGAGGAGCTGATGCCGGAAGATGCTGTGCAGGGCGGGGTCGGTTCTCCGGACATCCCTCTGGACAAACCGATGCTTTACCACTGGTCTGTGATCATTGAGAATACTCTCTATGTCGCATTCATTCTTTTCTTCATCATAATATTGCCTTTGATGACTGAGAAACCGGATCCGAGAATTTCCATCTTGATCCCGATGGCATACCTGGGGTCGGTGGCAGTGGCGGCCATCATGCTATATTGGCGTTGGCGCAGGACCACGGTCATATTCAGAGAGACCGATCTATTCATAGTCAGGGATACTATATTCAAACGCGATCAGAGGATACCCTATAACAAGATCGCCAGCATCAATATCAATCGTGGCGTGATAAATCGTATAATCGGCACATCCAAACTGATGTTCAACATAAATTCCTCAGTGAATGCCATAGTACCGGAGGCCACAGTGGTCCTCAGAATGGATCTGGCCGATAAGGTAAGGTACGAGCTTTCGAAGAAGATATACGGCAGCAATCTCGATGCTCACACCGAAGACAATGTAATACCGTCTGTGGTGAACATATCGAACAAGGACATAGTCCTGCATTCCATTTTGTCCCAGCCGACAATTGCCACTCTCATTGGGGCGTTCTTCCTCGGGATCAGCATAATCGAGGCCTACTTCATGGCGATCGGAGGAGGTATGAACGTAACTTTGATCGTTGCGCTGTTCATGTTCTTCAGTTCTACCATAATCCCGATGCTGGTACAATTGTTCCACTATTATAATTACAAAATATACCGCATAAAGGACACAGTTTACATAAAATGCGGCATGATCCGGTTGTATAATACTTCATTCAAAGTTAACAAGATAAATGCTGTCCGGATCAAGAGTCCCCTCATAGCCAGGCTGACTGGTAGATATTTCCTGGAGGCAGAGGTGGTAGGACTCGGCTCTTCTGAAGGCGGGAACAGCAACGAGCAGTCGCCGCTAATATGCCCTCTCAAGGACAGGAAGACAATAGATGCGGTAATGTCGCAGGTCATACCCGAGTTTGTATACGACAGAAGTCCTATCAAGCAGCCCGGGGCCGCCGCGAAGACGATCTATGTGCATGCGGCCATTTGGTCAGTTATTTGCATAGCCGTTCTTTTCGCCCTTATATACAGAGTGACAGAGCTTGATGTTATAAATCCAGATCTGGCCATGGTGCTCTATGCTCTTTCTGCGTGCTCAATGGTCATATTCTTCGCCCATGGTGCATTTTCACGGAGGATAGTGGAGATGGACACGGGCGAGAACCACTTCTCCTTCCTCTGGGGGGTTGCAGACCGCGTGATAACCACGGTGGCCTATGACAAGGTTCAGACGGTCAGGATAAAGGACGGTCCTCTCACAAGACCCTACGGCCTCGCCAAGTGCAGGGTAAAGCTCCTCACAGCCTCCGGCGGAGGACCTGTGGTTTCCGGTTATTTCAGGATCCAAGACCTGGAGGTCATACCGGAAACCGTGCTTGCACGCATAGAGGACGGAAGGTACGATTACAAAGCCTATCTCTGAGTTTCTTTCTTGATGGCGATCTCAATCAGCAGTTTCGCCAATCTCTCCCCGTCCTCAGGATCCAATCCATCGTTCTCGGCGTAGCTGCGGTATCTCGCGATAACCTTTGCCTCGATCGTCGGGTCCTTTATTGGCAGGCCCTCAGACAGTTTTATCTGGCCTATTTTCTCTGCAAGAGACGTTCTTCTGGAAATGAGCCCAATGACCTCCCGATCTATCAAAGCTATTTCATTTCTCAATTTTTCTTTCTCCATATCGGTGCACCAAGCTATTTCTTGAAAGTACAAGCACGAAGGTTTTATATTTATCCCGACTCTCCCCGTAATCTAATGGGCTGGTAGATCAGCTGGAAGATCGCTTGCTTTGCAAGCAAGAAGTCGCGCGTTCAAATCGCGCCCAGTCCACCTTTACTTCATTCTAAATGCATTATGGTCCTCGGATTCCGATTGCGTTGCATTCATTTTGCTGACATCCAGTTCCGGATCGGATCGCAGAAGACCATCGGCCGGTTGATGAAGAGAGGAAAGGGTTTCTGCGGAGCCGCCCTGTTCATTCTTCGAAGTACTCACGGCCCCGGATCATAAGTTCCTTGAAAGAGGCGGCATCCTTGCTCACCGCAGCCTTGGCCACGTCATGTATTGCGCCGCTGAGCTCGTCCAGCATTCTGTCGCGGTTGGTGTTTAGATGCTGTATCTCGTAGTACAGGTAAGGGTCCTCTAGGGCCACAGACATATTCGTGTCCACCATCTTATCGAAGGTGGTGGATCCCACGGAGCATAGTTCCCTGAAAGATATGCCGCTTCTCTCCAGTACAGTGAAGAATGCAATGTTCACTATGTGGCTCAGGCCAAGCACATAGGACATGAAACGGTCATGCTCATCCACATCCAGTATCTTCATATTGGCGCCCTGGTCCTTCATCAGATCCACGGCCTCATTGACGGCAGCCTTCGAGCCGCAGTCGCAGATCACCAGGTTGCGGCCGTGCATGGATCTTACGGAGGGGCCGAACATCGGGTGCATGGAACAGACCTTTCTCCGGTGCCCCATCTCCTTCAGCACATCGATGAATGGGGACTTGAGGGACGATATGTCGAATATCAGTGCGTTTTCTTTGCAGATCAGATCTAACGATTTCAGCGTATCGGATACGGATGATATGGGCACGGAGACGATCACAACGTCCGCTACAGAAGCGTTCTCCAGGTGGAGCCCGCCTTTCATCACTGGATCGATGGAGATGATCTTATGCTCCGATCTTTCGAAGAGACGTCTCATCATCTTCCCCATCTTCCCCTCGCCGCCGACTATGGCTATGGTCTTCTTATCGGCGGGTTTCCGTGGTATCGAAGCCTGAACGCTGGTCGTCTGCTCTATGATTATCCTGCAGATGTCCTCTGCGGCATCGGGATGCAGGCCCACCATCTCAGCCATCGTTCTGAACCTGTCCACCATGGCCATTTCAGCTTCCATATCCCTTACGCCCTCTGACCTCTCAGCTTTTATCATGCCTATTTCTTTGGATCTCTTCAGCCTCTCGCCTATAAGCTCGATTATGTTGTCATCTATTCTGCGTATATCGGATTTCACGCTTTCCATATACCTCACTTCCTTACCACTTTGATGCCAAGGGTGGCCATCTGCTCTACGAAGCCCGGATACGATACAGCATGGCATCCCGTATCCTTCATCGATACCGGTCCGTCGCACACCAGGGAGGCCACGGCGGCCGCCATCATTATCCTGTGATCATCCAGGTGATCTATGTTCCCTCCTTTGAGCCGGCCCACGCCGCGTATTATGCATCCGTCCTCCGTTCCAGTGGCGTCTCCTCCCAAGGAGTTGATCATCCTGACGGTGGATTCTATGCGGTCGCTCTCTTTGAATCTGAGATGGGGTGCTCCGTGCAATCTGCTGGTTCCTTTGGCGGTGCTTAGGAGCACCGCCACGATCGGGAATAGGTCGGGAGTATCCCCCATATTCACGTCGATCGCTTCCAGATTTTCCTTCTCCGAGGTCACGGAGCTGCCGGATGAGACGACTTTCGCACCCGCTCTTCTGAGGATGTCCATTATCGCCCTGTCTCCCTGTGCATCTGTCAGATCCAGCCCTGTCGCGGTCACTCCGCCTCCCAGAGCACCGGCCACAAGGGGGAATGCTGCGGAGGAGAAGTCCGCAGGCACCGAGTAGTCGTTGGCCTTGTATCTTCGGTTGCCGATCTCGATGAGATTCCCGGTTATCCCGACGTTCCCTCCGAACTTCCTGATAATGGACTCGGTGATCCTGACGTATGGAGCAGAGACAAGGCTACCTCCCACGTGTATGCATGCGCCCTTCTCCATCATCGGGGCCGCGAGCATAATGGAAGATACGAATTGAGAGCTTACGCTTCCGTCTATCCTCACATCCCCGCCTCTGTTCGGCCCGGTTATAGTCACGGGAGGGAATCCGTTGCGCGATACGCAGGAAACGCCCATGGAATCGAGAGCATCCAGCAGAGGGCCCATTGGTCTTTTTCTTATGGACTCATCCCCTGTTATCGTTACAGGGACGTTGAAAAGGGATGCGATACCGGCGAAGATCCTCATGGTGGTTCCGGAGTTCAGGACATCCACCGTCCCCAGACCGGGATGCATGTCACCTCCCTGTATCAGCAAATCTCCTTCGTGCACGGATACGTCGGCTCCCATGAACCTTACGGCTGACAAAGTTGCCTTTGTGTCCGCTGACATCAGAGGACCGGATATCCTGCTAAGTCCCTCGGCCATGCCTGCGATGAAGAAGGCTCTGTGGGTGTGGCTCTTGGAAGGCGGAGGGGAGACGGTACCCTCCGCATGTCCGCCTCCGAATTCCAGGATCATGTCGCCTCCTTCATTTCTTCTTTATATTCTTCATCGCCTCTTCGACACTGGCATCTCTGAGGACGATATCGGATATGGCTCGCGTCATGCCCTCAACATCTCTGTGCTGGAAGATGTTGCGGCCTATGGAAACGCCTTTGCCTCCTGCTTCCAGGGAATCGCGGACCATGCACAGTATGTCCTGGTCCGAGGACATTTTGGGACCTCCGGCTATGACGACCGGAGCAAGAGTTCCCCTGACCACTTCCCTGAATGAGTCCACATCTCCCGTGTAGCTGCATTTCACGATATCCGCCCCCAATTCAGTGGCGACTCTGGCGCTGTGTGCCACGAGCTTCGGATCGTAGGAGTTCGTGACCTTGGACCCGCGGGGGTATGCCATTACCAGAAGGGGCATGCCCCACTCCTCGCATTCCCTGGCGACGTTGCCCAGATCGGACAGCATCTCCGGCTCTGTTTCCGCTCCAACGTTTATGTGAAGGGATACCGCATCCGCACCCATCTTGAGGGCCTCGGATACGCTGGCCACCAATACCTTGCTGTTATTGGTCACGCCCACGTCCGTCGAGGCGGACAGATGTAGTATCAGGCCGATGTCCTGCCCTCCGGCACGGTAGCTGTATCGAACCACTCCTTTGTGCATCAGAACGGCGGTGGCCCCTCCGTTGGCCACGGCATCTACTGTGTGCTTCATGTCGAAAAGACCGTCCGTAGGGCCTATGGATATACCATGGTCCATGGGAACTATGACGCAGTTGCCGGTTCTTCTGTCTACTATCCTCTCCATTCTTACATTCTTTCCGAACATGCTTTCTTTACCTCCCGTGATACGTGTTAGCATGCATCACGCTATATATTCTTTTCCATAACTTCCCTCAGATGTCCGAGGGCAGGGTTATACGCTCCTCCCCGGATCGCGCATCATCTGGTCGGCCAAGACCAGTGCGGTCATGGCCTCTACGACGGATACGGCCCGGGGGACTATGCACGGATCGTGTCTCCCTTCCACGGATACTTCCGTGTTCTCCATCATCTTGATATCTACCGTCCTCTGCGGTTTGGCTATGGAGGGAGTGGGCTTGAACACGGCCCTGAACACCATCGGTGCTCCGTCACTCATGCCTCCCAATATGCCTCCCATGTTGTTGGTCCTGCATTTTATGCCGTCTTTCACGAAGAAAGGGTCGTTGCTTTCCGAGCCTCGCATACCTGCCAGGCCGAAGCCCCTTCCGAATTCCACTCCCTTGCAGGCAGGGATGCTGAACACAGCCCCGGCGATCTCGGAGTCAATAGCCTCGAACCATATCCCTCCGAATCCTATCGGCAGACCTGTCGTTATGCATTCTACCACACCGCCGACGCTGTCGCCATCGGACGAGGCGGAGATTATATTCCTCTCCATTGCGGCATCCAGCTCTTCTGTGCATGCTCTGGTGGCGAAAGCTCTTGATCCTGTGGCGTCCGCAATGCTCCTATCCTCATCATCAATAATCCCGCCTATCGATCTGGAGAATGCCGACACCTCCATCCCGGAACGGCGTATGAGTTGCTTCGCTATGCTCCCGGCCGCCACAATGGGAGCGGTCAGCCTTCCTGAGAACTGTCCTCCCCCTCTTATATCGTAGCCCGGGAACTTCGCAATGGCCGGCAGGTCCGCATGACCCGGTCGAGGAGTTCTCGCGAATTTCAGGTATTTCGATCCGTCAGTGTCCGAATTATCTATGACAAGGAGGATCGGCGTGCCGTCTGTCTTGCCGTTGTGCACACCTTGCAGTATGCTAACCTTGTCCGTCTCTCTGCGGGGAGTGCCTATGCCCTTCTTAGGGCGTCTGAGCTCCATGTCCTCGGCTATGCGCGCTTTATCCACGGGCATCCCCTTCGGAATGCCCTCCAGAACGCACCCCACACCCGGGCCATGGCTAGTGCCGAAAAGGGAGAATCTTACTCTTCTGCCTGTCGTGTACATCTCTCTTTGCCCTCCTTCGTATCAGGCCGCATCAGGACCTTCGCGTCTCTTGTTGTCGTCAATATGCATCCGCTCCCGCATATCTTGATGAATTCTTTAGCCATACCTCGATCGAAAACAGCGGTCACTGCCGGCCCCGATCCTGAGACGCCGGCCCCGAGAGCGCCATATCTCAGGGCGCGCTCCGCCCATGAGCCATCTATGCCGGAGGCAGAAGCTATCGTCCTGCCGTTGATGGTCATCGCTGAGAACGGGTCCGTCTCGGAGATCGATATCGCATCTCGTATTATCTGTGCGCACGCCCTCAGATTATCGACCTCCAGCCCCTTCTTCCTAATCTTCTCATCCGGAACATATATCACTACGTCGTGCAGCCCCACGTTCCGGTGCAGAATCAGCCTGTCATGGGCATTGTCGGTCATGACGAATCCTCCAAGGTGGCAGCCGCAGGCATCATCAAAAGAGCCGGTGACGGTCACCCCGGCGGACCTGGCGCATGCCACGCCGATACGGATCATATCCATTGTTCCGATCTTGAACCCATGCTCATCGAATATGGCGGACAGTATGGAGTTGCAGGCGGAACTGGAGCTCTTCAATCCTCTGGAGACCGGGATCTGAGAGGAGATCTCCAGCTCCCATCCTATAGGCTCGGGGATCCCCATTCGGGAGTATGCAGCGGAGACGCACAGCCTTGCCATGCGGTCATCCTCTGACGGATCGTTCTTTATGATGACCTTACGTTCGTCGCCAATGACATCGAATACGGAATTCGTCACGAGGTCCACGCCGATAGTGGCGCCTATACCGCAGGGCATAGCGTTTATCACGGTTATTGCACCGTAAGATCTTCCGTGCCCGGTCATAGCTCATCCCTCATCACTCTGAACATCTCGCCTCTGCCGGTCCACAGTTCGAAGGAACGGGCCCCTTGCACGGCCAGCATATCTTCCCCTGACACCATCCTGCATTTTTTGGATACGGCAGCATCAATGAGTCCGGTTCTGGCGCCGTACACCATGTCGAACACGATATGGCGTTCCGACAGATGCCTTACGTCCGCGGGGTACTCTCCCTCGGCGTACATGCCTATGGGTGTGGCGTTCGCTATGATATCATAATCACTGATGTCTGCTGTTCCGTGCGGGACCGTCCCGATGCTCATGTCCGAAGCGATCTCGGAAAGGGAGTTTGGGTTCCTTCCGGTGACGGTGACCTCTGCACCCTCCCGCATCATGGCGGCCGCGCATGCACGGGCAGCTCCGCCAGAGCCCATTATAAGCGCTCTCATACCCTCGATCTCGCAATCCGCTTCCTCGAAGGCGCCGATCACGCCGTCTATGTCTGTGTTGTGACCTCTCAATACACCGGAATCGTTGACCACGGTGTTAACCGCACCCACCTCTTCAGCATCTCCGCTAAGGCGGTCCAGGTGCCCGATTATAGTAGTCTTGTACGGAACGGTGACATTCAGCCCTCTTATTTCGTATCCTCTGATACATTCCTCTATGAGATCGAGGGAAGGCGAGGGGAAGGCGAGGTACTTGCCGCGTATTCCGCTCTCTCTGTATGCAGCTGCATGCATGGCAGGCGACATCGATCGGCCGAGAGGATAGCCCACTATCCCGGTTATCATGCAGTCCTCCCCAAGCGCTCTCATCTCTCCGAGGCTCAGCTGCCCGGGTGCTGTGGGCTCCCCCACATAGGCGAAGGTGAAGCTGTTGCCGAGCACTGACTGCCTGATCCTGGTTATCATTCCCAGAGGCCCCATGCCCAGCAACACATGCTCCTTCTCCAGGGATTCGGATGCCGTGAGTATGCCCGCAAGGTCTCTGAAATCCCTTACGAAATAGGCCCCTTTCGCTATGTCCGAGCCCATACGGCCGAATCTTCCGATGATATCCGCGGAGGACGGGGTGCCCTCGAAGTCATGGTGGGACGAGACGGTTCTGAGGTCTATGTTTGGAAGGGGATCCTCCCCCACATCCACGTATCCGTTGAATCCTCTCGGCAGCACAGATGCATCGAATCCGTTCCTGAACGTGACAATGGTCTCCATGCCCCCCGTGTCCGGAACGTGGTCCAGAAGATCCAGTCTGATCTCCACCATATCCGCATCTGATACATAGGCCAGGTCCGCGGCCCTGCTGATAGAGGCGCAGATCCTCATCTCAGATTTCCCTCAGGGTTCCTTCGATCTTCATGCCGAAGTGACGGCTTCCGCCTTCTATCCTGGCGAGCACCTTGTCCCCAGGTTTTAGCTCGGTTACTGAGATGGCGCCGTCAGAGGATACCAGTTTGACCGTTTCCGCATTCTGCAGGATGGTGGAGTATCTGTCGTTGCCGTACTTAGCCTCGACCAAGATCATGGGCCGCACCTCGATCTTGCATCTTCCGACAGAGGATATCCTCGAGCTACCGTTCCTGGAAACTATGGTCACGGGCTCGCCGGATCTGAGCTCTTCCAGGTATCTTGTCTTTCCGTCCGGGGTAAGCGTATAGGCGTGAACGGCACCGGCATTGACCCTGAATGGTCTGGGTGCAACGTAGCCGCTGTCCTCGCTCTCGGACTGCACAAGGAACAGACATCCCGCCTGGGAACCTATCAGCATGCCCTCTCCCGGAGACATCAGGCTCACAGTGTCCACGCAGACCCTGTCCCCCATCTCGATGTTCCTGACTGCGGTGACCTCTGCTTCCTTCAGATCGAGTTTGGAAGAGTCCCTGAGCAGATGAGAGAATCTCCTTATCTCCCCCGGGTTGTCGACCGATATGACCACTCCGTCCGTTCCCTTCTCCATGGTCTTCAGGTAAAGAACCGCATTCTCAGGGTCTGAGGCGCAGGCCAGGACCTTCGTCCCGGTGCCTGCGAATTTGGCTATCATGTTCTCCAGAGGGATTATGGTCCAATCAGAGGAGGAGATGACCACAGCACGGCACTTGCCGGCGAGGGACATCGCCTTGTCCTGGTCCTTCGGAGACCGGATATCTATTATCCTCACATCGTCGCCGTCGGTTATCAGCTTTATTTTTCCCAGAGAGGACAAGTCCGTGTCCTCGGGTCTGACAATCGCAGTTGCGATTCCGGATTCGATGGCGCTTATGAGAAGCTCCTTGCGCTCCTCTTTATTATCGGGCATATCTGCCCTGACCCAGATTTCCTTGGTCATGGGAGATCACCTACCGTAAAAGTAAAAGCATACTTCAGAGGGGGTGTTTTTTCGTTCGATCAATATGTCTGGCATATCATCAGTCCTCCTTTTGTCTGTATGCTTCACGGATTTCACATCCGCTTGAAGCGATGCATATGCTCCGTTAAAAAGATATCCGAAGACTCAGTCCTTCTTCAGAAGAGCGAAATCAGTCCAGTTCTCAGGGTCGTCTTCTATGTTCGCCTCGAGAAGATGCAGTTTGTAATGCATACCGGCGGCCATTGTGCACAGTACGGCCGTGGTCTCCGGAAGCCTACCATCTGACAGCATCTCCGCGGCCAGTGCCGTATCGGCGACCTCCACTCTCTTGATCCCGGGGAACATGCGCTCGACATTGTTGTAAGTCTGTCCCAGCGCTTGTATGTGAGATGCTATGCTGTCTATCTCCGCACCTTCATGCTTCACGAATATGCAGTGGTGTATAGGCAGGCTGACCTCAGTGACGCTTATGATGGAGGGGCTGTTCTTCAGAGCCTTCTCCGTTTCGATGACAGGACCCGCCACCATGTTCCTCACAGCTACCACGCCGTAATCTATGTCCCCGCTGAGTAGGGCCTTGGTCACGCTCTCAGAATCTATAAGGGGCACCAGCTCTACGTCGTCATCCATTCTTTGAACCATCAGCTCGGCGGCCTGTTCTGAATTCGAGAGGGGGATACCCATGTATCCTATCCTGATCATCAGTCGCATGATATGAATCTATGATTTAAAGGGCACCGTTCTATATTTCCGCCCGGAAAGAAACGGAGCGTCCCCCTTTGCTATCGGATCCGCCGATGGACAGCTGGAAGGTCCACAGCGGTCCGGATGAGGATGCGGAGCACGCTTGGGATCCGATTGCCCTTTTCATAATGGCCTTGGTGCAGGCCATCCCGATACCCGTGATGACCGTGACCCCGATGTGACTGTACATGCACAGGAAGAGATGCGGGGAAGAGCTCAGCTCTGAATTTCTCAGTCGAATTTGCCGACTATAGCTCTTATGCGCCTTATGCCGGCCGCCGAGCTCTCTTCCTTCGTGATCTTGAATCCCTGCAGTTCGCCCGTATGCTTTACATGGGGGCCACCGCAGATCTCGCAGGAGACACCGCCTATTGTGTAGACCTTCACCTTCTCCCCGTATTTGTCTCCAAATACCCCGATGGCGTTTCGCTTCTGCGCTTCCTCATAGGGCATCTCTTCGCAGATCACCTGAAGGTCCGCCTTTATGACTTCGTTGACCAGCGCCTCTATCTGCGCTATCTCCTCCGGCGTGACCTTCCTGTCCAGATTGAAGTCGAATCTTAGTCTCTCTGCGGTTATGTTGCTGCCTCTTTGGGTGATATTGGGATCTATGATCTTCCTGAGCGCTGAATCAAGGAGATGGGTGGCCGTGTGCAGCCTCGTGGTGGCCTCGCCATGGTCGGCCAGGCCCCCTTTGAAGGTCTGCTCCGCTCCGCTACGTGATTTATCCTGATGCTCCTTGAACCTGGATTCGAAATCCTCCAGATCCACTTTGAGTCCTCTTTCCTTCGCAAGCTCTGCGGTCAGTTCGATAGGGAATCCATAGGTGTCATACAGTCTGAACACCTGCTCCCCGTCCATGAGCTCCTTCCCTTCGTTCTCCGCGGCCATGTTGTCGAAGTGCCTGAGCCCTTTGCGCAGGGTCTTTCTGAATTTGTTCTCCTCGCCGGACATGGCCATCTTCGTCATCTTCTCGTTCTTCCTGAGCTCAGGGTAAGTGTCCCCGTAGTCAGCGATGACTATTTCCGCCAGATCCGCCATGAATGCATCATCGTATCCGAGCTGGCTCATGTAGCGGGACGCTCTTCTTATGAGTCTTCTGAGTATGTATCCGCGTCCTATCTTGGCAGGCATCACCCCGTCTGCCAGCATAAAAGTGGAAGCGCGTACGTGATCTGCTATTATCCTGAACATGCGTACGTTCTCGCCTTCATATTCCTTGCCGGACACTCTGGCGATCCCGTCGATTAAGTTTCTGAATATAGTGGACTCGTAAACCGAGGGCACTCCCTGCAGTATACGAATGACTCTCTCCAGGCCCATCCCGGTGTCGACGTTCTTCTGCTTGAGCGGAGTATAGTCTCCCTTCTCGTCCTTGAAGTACTCCATGAACACGTTGTTCCAGATCTCTGTGTACTTCCCGCAGTGGCACGAGGGGCCGCAATCCTCGCAGCATCTCGGCTGACCGTTATCGTAGAATATCTCGGTATCCGGTCCGCAGGGCCCGGTCATTCCTGCAGGGCCCCACCAGTTGTCCTTCATGCCGTAGAAGAAGATCTGGTCGTCCCTCATGCCAAGGGACTTCCAAATATCCGCGGTCTCCTCATCTCGGGGTATGGTGCCCCTACCTTCAAAGGCTGTCACAGCCAGCTGGTCGGGTTTGAACCCAAGCACTCTGATAAGGAAATCGTAGCTGAATCCGATCGATTCCTTCTTGAAATAGTCCCCGAGAGACCAGTTCCCCAACATCTCGAAGAAGGTGAGGTGGCCGGAATCGCCCACTTCATCTATGTCCCCGGTCCTGATGCACTTCTGGCAGTTGACAAGTCTCCTCCCCATGGGATGACTCTCTCCCAGAAGGTAAGGCACAAGAGGGTGCATGCCTGCAGTCGTGAAGAGCACGGTGGGGTCATTCTCAGGCACCAGGGATGCTGACGCTATCTGTGCATGCCCTCTCTCTTTGAAGAATCCTATATACGCGCTTCTTAGCTCTTCCGCATCCATTTCGGTGATCTCCCTCTGTCGTGGGGGATATAATGCTCATTTAAATATCATGCTCTCCACGGGCATCTGACACTATGTCAGCGAAAAGGATGCTGACGCGTTTCCAGGCAGATCTCTCGATTGTGAGTGATACGGGTCTCAAGCGCCTTTGCCCGAAAGTGCTTTCTTGGCATCGGCAGCAGCTTTGAGAACAGCCGTCAGCGCATCACCTTTAGCTATCTCCACGATAATGCCAAGGCGTTCCAGCTCGTCGGCTGGCTTGTGCCCTATCTCTCTCACGATGACGACGTCGGACCCTCTGACAGCCTCAACGGACTTGGATACATGGTCTGCGTGATCACCCATGGACAGCTGTGTGCTGGTATCCATTCTTACCTCTCTTAAGAAGCGGGCGGTCTCGCCGTCGGAGGCGTAGATCCTGAATGCCTCGGTGTTCCCGAATCCTCCGTCGATGCTTCTCCCGTCAGAGGATGCCGCCGCTATCTTGACCTCTTCCTTCTCCATTATATCGGAGACCCGCTCCTTGGCGGGACCGCATCCCTTCTTGCCGCATCCTGCGAACTCTGCTGACCTGTCGTCGGACAGCATTCCTATGGCATCCGCACGGCACTGCTTGCAGTGGCGCATCATTTTCGCATCCACAGAGCAATCGTCCATCAGCCTCTTCCGCTCCTCCGGGGTGGGAGCCCGCAGGTTGGCGAACTTGGTGCCCTCAACAGGTATCAGAGGAAGGATGTTCACTATGTGCGCCCCCAGGGATTTAACTCTCCTTACGAGCTCAGGGATGTGGTCCTGGTTGATCTCCGGGATCATGACGATATTCACCTTGACAAGCATGCCCAGGTCTGCGCTCTTCTTTACCCCTTCCAGCTGCCTTTCCAGCAGCTTCTCCGCCGCAGGCCTGCCCGTGAGGCGCTTCCCCTCCCAGATGACCGTGCTGTAGATCTTCTCGGATACGGACGGATCGCAGGCGTTCATGGTAACGGTCACGAAACGGACGTTAAGGTCGTACAGCCTTTGTGCGTATTCAGGCAGCATGAGTCCGTTAGTGGATATGCAGAGGGTCAGATCGGGGAATCTCTCCTTCACCAATTCCAGCGTCTTGAAGGTGCTCTCATTGGCCAGGGCATCGCCCGGACCCGCTATCCCTATGACCTGGAGTTCCGGTATTCGCTCCCTGACGTACGCTATCTTGTCTGCGGCCTCCTCCGGGGAGAGGATGTCACTGGTCACTCCCGGCCGGGACTCGTTGCTGCAGTCGTATTTCCTGTTGCAGTAATTGCATTGGATATTGCAGCGGGGCGCCACGGGCACATGCATCCTGGCATATTTCCTGTGGGCCTCCTCATTGTAGCAGGGGTGCGTGGACAGCATCTTAAGCGTTTCGTCATCTGCCATGGGTGGTGTTAGGCATCTGCTCGTATTTTATGCTCTCATCCCCACTCCGCCATCGCGGTGGCTGAAGCAGTGTTATATCGGCGCGATGCATTGCTGGGGTATGGATGTCAGTGATCTAATACGTGACATGAACTCCTGCATCCCCGTAGGCAGACGTACTCTGATCGAGCATACGGACAGTAACGATTTCACCTTCAGGACAAAGGACGGTTCCGTCTGTGAGATGGGAAAGGACGAGATCGAATTGCTCTCTGGCGCATGCACAGAGCAGGAGAAATTGGTCCTACGCCTTCCTATTTTCATATCCACAGATTCAGAGGCCAATGCCTGGAAGGTCGACGGGACGGTGGAGTCAGAGATCGTGTCGAGGATGTTGGGGAGAGCTAAATTCAAAGCGGACACCGTGCGCCTCTATAATCCGGACATGAGGGAGCTGAGGAGGCTCCTTCCCAATGCCACTTTCATGGTCTTCCTGCCCTGAGGAAGTCCGTGTTGTCCACGGGAATGTATTTTAAGGGAATAATACTACATATCCTTTCAAAAAGCGAACGTGCCCGCAATGCCGTCGCCGGATGGTCTCGGTTTCCATGAGCAAAAAGAAATGGAAGGACAGAAGTGACGGTACTTACATTCGGGACATTGACCCGATGCACAAAATAATCCCTTATCTTCTGCCGCGAAGGACAGATTCCGAGGTTTTCCTTGTAAGGTCCGTTGATGTGACCCGCCTTCTGGAGTATGTTTCCGAGCGCAAAACCGTCGAGGGCAACAACGTCTCTCTCTTCTCTTCAATGGTTGCGGCGATGGTCCGCACAAGCGCCATACGTCCCGCACTCAACAGATTCGTGAAGGGCTACAGGTTCTATCAGAGGAATGATCTGATAGTGGGCTTCGTATCGAAGGAAGGTTACGAGGACGATTCCGGTTCGCATCTAGTCAATGTGGCTTTCGATCCGGGAGATGACATATTCCAGGTCTCCGAGAAGGTATATGGCAAGGTGAACGCATCCCGCCGGGGGGACAGCACTGGGACCGACGGGACCGTTGACGGGATGGCCAACAAGCCCAGATGGCTTCTCAGGACAGTGATGCGCTTCCTGAGATTCCTGGATTTCCACGGATGGGTGCCAAAGAGCATAATGAAGGATGATCCGAACTTCGCCAGCGTGTTCGTTTCCAATATGGGGAGCATAAAGTGCGGAGCCCCTATACATCATCTGAACGAATGGGGAACCAATTCCCTTTTCTTATGCATAGGGGAGAAGTATGATAAGGTCGTGCCCTTCGAAGGCGGATTCGCCGCGAGGCCGCATATTGATTTCGCTTTCACCGTGGACGAGCGGATAGCTGATGGCGTGTATTTCGCCAGATCCATTGATGTATTCACAAGATTCTTAGAGGACCCCTCTGCATTGGAGGAAAGGTTCAGAGGTGACGATCCTGCCTGATGCACCAAGACCGTGGCTGAAGCACTACGGCTCGGTGAGGCCGAATCTGGAATATCCGACTTACACACTCTACGGCGGCCTTAAGGAGGCCGCGGATCTGTACCCGGACAATGTGGCGTACAGATTCATGGGGAAATCTGTCAAATACAAGACGCTGTTGGCTGATGTGGATCGGTTCGCCTCTGCCCTTCAGAAGAAGGGAATAGGGAAGGGAGACAGCGTTCTGATATGTCTGCCGAACTGCCCTCAGGCCCTACACGCCTTCTATGGCGCCAGCCGCGTCGGAGCTGTGGCGGCCATGGTGCATCCGCTATCTGCGCCAAATGAGCTCGCCTTCTACATCAAGAACTCCGGCAGCAGGATCGTCGTTACTTTGGATGCCTTCGCGGGCAATTTCATCAAGATCAAGGACGACGTGTCCCTGGAAACCCTGGTGATATCGTCCATGAAGGATGGGCTGGGGATATCCGCAGGCCTTGTGTACTCGCTCACCCTGGGAAGGAAGGTGCCGGCCGTACCGGATTCAGAGTGCATAGTGAAATGGAAGGAGTTCCTGGCCGGAGGGGAGGGAGAGAAGCTCCCCGGTCACAGTTTCCCTCCGGAGGACCCCGCGGTCATACTTTACAGCGGCGGGACAACGGGAACTCCGAAAGGAGTTCTGCTGTCATCGGCCAATTTCAATGCAGCTATAACACAGACAATGGAGATGAGTGAACTTTATCAGAGGGATTATCTCACGGTGTTGTCGGCCATGCCCATGTTTCATGGCTTCGGCCTGTGCATAGGAATTCACATGTTCCTTTGCTACGGAGGTACATGCATACTTGTTCCGAGATTCACACCGGATTCGTATGCGAAGCTGTTGGTCAAAGGTCACCCGAATTTCATCGCGGCTGTTCCCACACTGTTCGAACACATGGTGCGCAGCAAACATCTCAGTAAAGCGAACCTCTCATGTCTCAAGGGCGTTTTCGTCGGGGGCGATACGCTGACATCAAGTCTGAGAGACAGGACAGATATGTTCCTGAGAGAGAGGAATTGCTCATCCATATTGCGTGAAGGTTACGGTCTGACAGAATGCGTCACCGCATCATGCCTTACGCCGAAGAATGGAGCCCGGAGAGGGAGCATAGGCATACCTTTCCCTGATACATATTATAAGATAGTCAGGACGGGGACCACGGAGCCCGCGGAGTACGGCACTGACGGCGAGATATGCATATCCGGTCCGTCGGTAATGATAGGTTATGTCGGCGAACCCGAGGAGAATGCGAGAACTCTCAGGCTGCATGAAGACGGCATGAGGTGGCTGCACACAGGCGACATCGGTATGATGGACGAGGATGGCTACATTTACTTCCGTCAGCGGCTCAAGAGGATGATAATCAGTTCCGGGTACAATATCTATCCGAGCCATGTGGAGGATATGATCAACGCCCACCCGGACGTGGACTCCTCCTGTGTGATCGGTGTGCCCGATCCTATCCGGTCCCAACGCGTGAAGGCGTTCGTGGTCCTGAAGCCCGGGATTGAGAAAGGAGAGGCTGTGCTGAGATCCATAAAGGAGCACTGCAGGAACAACATCTCCCTGTATGCCATACCCCGGGATATCGAATTCATAGACGATATGCCCAAGACCAGATTGGGCAAGGTCGCGTTCTCCGCTCTGGAGGATCTGGAGCTTGAGAGGCTTTCTCGTCGCGGAGATATCCTGGAACATGCCTCTTTGACTCCTGGATGCCCCGAAAAGCCCATTCTTTGAGGCGGCAATGCGGGTACTGGACGCCCCCAATCCTAAATCTATAAATAGGAGCGGGCTTTAGAGGGGGATGCGCGATGTGTACCATCGTGTGTCCGGTCGGTCTGGTATCGAACGGAAATGACGATTGACGAGGTATTATATACCTCTTCGATAATCGGGAATTCCGCCAGGGCCGGTCAACGGTTTTGGTTGGATAAGGATGAAAATGCACCCGGCGAGAGGT
>JAQVOB010000017.1:0-19513 GCA_028702835.1 Candidatus Methanomethylophilaceae archaeon | reverse complement strand
ATACGAAAGAACTACTGCGGCGAAAGCATACTGCAATAGGGACCAAGACGTGAGTTCCTGAGAAATCATCGTTAACGGCATTTCTTTCACTATCCGCGCCTTATCGGACCATACGAGCGATATGACGCATTCTTAACTTTAGTTGGAACTATTCTATATCTATTTATCTTTCAGATACAAGTCAAGAGCGATCGGCTCCTGCTCCGTGTTCTCCGACCCATGCCATAATAATATGTCATATCTGGCACTTTCCAAATGCCGGTCAGCAGCTTATTCGTCAGGACCCGTCACTTCGTCGCAGATGGATTTGATGTACTGATTATAGTACAGTCCCTTCTCTTTCGCCAGGGCTCTTATGACATCCGTGGTCCTTGACCCGTACTGAGAGGACTTCTTCACCCTTCCAGCTATCGAGGGATATCCCAGATCCGCAGCGATCTCCTTCAGGACGGACTTCCGGGAGTCCAGGTCCTTTGGTCTCAGCACAGCCGGATCTATTCTCTCCACCTCAGACAGCACAGCGGGGTCGAGATACGGGTACATCAGCTCCTGATGGAAATGGGCCGCGATCGCCTTCTCGCACGGAATGGAGACGTTCAGGAGCCTGTCCACGCTCGAGTTCCTCAATGCTTCGTACTCTTCATAGGTCTGATCGACGAACTTGGCGCACCCCATGAAGAATTCGTCGGCCCCCTGCCCCGTGAGTATGGTATCCTCTTTCGACGTTCTGCAAACGCAGAACAGCTGCAGCTCGTACGATATCGTGAAGGGATCGGATACGCCGGCGGCGGCTATCAGCTCGGCTATGAGCGACCTTGTGTTGTCCTTGGAGATCCTCACATGCGTCCAGGGCAGTTCCAGTCTCTCCGAGAGGTCCTTTGCCATAATGACGTCGTGAGAGCCTTCCGTGCCGCAGGTGTAAAGCTTCACGGAATTGGCGTACTTCTTCGCCACGGCGGCCGCCAGACCGGAATCCAGTCCGCCGGAGAAGGCCACGCCGATATCCCTGCCTTCCGTGCTTTTTCGTATGGATTCTACAATGGAGTCTCTCAATGCGCCGTATCTGAAGGACACGGAGCGGGGATAAGGGTCATAGATTATAATGACAGACGGCTAAGTTCATTGAATGGCAATCCTCTGAACGTTTTGTACGAAGCCGAGTCTGCAATGATTATTATATGTCCGAATGTTGACTGGTCAATCATATCGGTGACGTCCCTATGGATTTCAAAAGCAAAGAGATGAGAGGCTGCAGGACCACCCTGATCCTGATGGCATTCGTGGCATTGATGATCATGTTCATAGACATCATGCTGGTCCCGGCACTGCAGCACATATCTGTAGGCTTCCCTGATTACGCGGGATGGATCTCATGGATCCTCTCCGTCTATCTTCTCGTCGGTGCGGTCCTGAACCCCATCGTAGGAAAATTAGCGGACATATACGGTAAGAGAAGGATGCTCATCGTTACTTTGGTGATATACACCGTTGGACTGATCGGATGCGCTCTTACCTATAGCAATTTCATCTGTCTCATCGCCTTCCGCGCCATGCAGGGCATCGGACTGACGATGTTCCCTATATTCTACGGCATAATCCGGGACACCTTCCCCAAGGAGATGGTCCCCATGTCCATCGGCATCGTCAGCGCCATGTTCTCCATAGGCGTCTCGATTGGTCTGCTGGGGGGCGGATGGATAGTCTCCCAGTTCGACTGGCAGTACTGCTACTACATAACGGCGCCTCTTTTTGTGATCCTTATTCCGATATTCTACTTCAAGGTCCAAGACGCAGGGATATTCGTAAAAGGAAGGAAGGTTGACACCGTCGGTGCCGGTTCCCTCTCCATATCAATACTGTCTCTGCTGATCGCTTTGACGATACTGGAGGAACAGGGCCTTACCAGCCCCGTCGTCCTCTTCTGCCTGACGTTATTCGCCGTATCGTTGGTATCCTTCATATGGTGGGAGCGCAGGGCAGAAGAGCCTCTAATGAAGCTCAGTCTGCTCACCGGGAATGGCGCGGGAGCCCACGTGACCGCGTTCCTGTTCGGGATATCGATGTTCATGCTGTTCCAGACACTGCCGTATTTCCTCAGCGGCCCCGAGATCTACGGCGGATTCCGTATAGAGGATACATTCGACATAGGGCTGATAATGATGCCCATGGCCGTAATGGGTCTGATATTCGGTCCGCTGGCAGGCAAATGGTGCAGAAAGGCCGGCAATTCAATAAGGATACTGGCAACAGGCATGTTCCTGTTCGGCATCGGGGATCTGATGCTCATAATCCTGCTGAAGGCCTTCCCGACAGAGATATGGACCGTTGTTCTGTCAATGTCAGTTGCAGGTGTGGGTAATGCCCTGGCGATGGTGTCCATGATCAACGTCGTAGTGGAAACAAGTCCTGCAGAGGACTTCGGCATAGCATCGGGCATGAACACCATGTTCCGGCTGATCGGAGGGTCCATCGGTCCCGTGCTCGGTACCGCCATACTCTCCGGTTTCGTTGTCTTCGAGATGTACGGACTGAGATACTACGGATTCGACGGTTACGTATGGACGTGGGTTGCTGGTATGTTGTTCTGCATCATCGGCGCGATATCGGCATACATGCTCAAGCCGAAGAATGACGGCGTTTGCGCTCTCACGTCCCAGTAGGTTCCAGGCCCATTGCTTCAGTATGCTGTGGTAGCTAGTGCAGAGGAGAGCATTCCTCCGGAAGATCTTGTGCTTATCTTAGGCCAGGATTTCGTGTCGATCACATTGCCGATGCAGATCCATCCGGTCATGGGAAGATGATCACAGGCCCTCTGCCGTCTTGAACCCTTCACGTCCATACTTCTTATGGAATCCGATCTCCATCATGAGATGGGATACGGCGGTAGCGGCTATCGCCATTATGACAACGCACGAGAAGACGACGGGATCCAAAGCTCCCGTCATCACTCCGATCGTCGCTATGACCATCACCACTTCAGCCTTCGGAACCATTCCCCAGCCGATAAGGTTCAGGGACTCGCGTTTCAATGATCTGTCGCCCAGCTTCGCCCCCGCAGAGCAGGCGAAATACTTCGCCAGTATCGCTATGGCTGATATGGCGAAGGCGAAAGCGAGGACCTCCAGGGACATCAGGTCGCTGAGTATGACCCGTATTCCCACGCTGATGAAGAAGAACGTCATGAAGAACTCCTTGAGAGGCTCTATCTCCCGAATAAGATTCCACTCCTTTGCGTTATCGGCGAACATCATGCCTGCGAAGTACGCACCCACTATCACAGAGAGGCCGATCGCATCCGCCAGTATGGCAAGGGCGAAGCATACTCCGATACCGACGAAGAGCATGGTCCAATCCGGGTGCTCTTTGCCACGGTGACGGTTTATGTAATCGTGTATCCTGGGCATCACGAATAGGCACACGATGAGTGCCAGCACTACGAATATCAGTGCCTTTGCGATAGTTAGGACAATTCCTGTGGGAGAGGTGTCCCCTACGGCCAATCCCGATATGACTGCCAGGATTATCAGCGTCAGTATCTCGGAGATTATGGCTGCGCTCATTATTATCTTCCCTTCCGGGGAATTGGAGACATTCAGATGCCTGAGCACATGAGCCGCCACGCCTGCGCTTGTGGTTATCAGCACGGTGGCGATGAACAAGGTCGAGATCGTGCTGCCTCCTACGAAAAATACCAGCAGCAGCCCGAGGGTGAACGGAACTGCGATGCCGAACAGTGCTGTCAGCATGGCGGTCCTTCCGACCTTCAGAAGATCGGATACCCTGGTCTCAAGACCTACCGTGAAAAGGAGGAATATTATCCCTAATTCGGAGAAGAGCATCAGAACGTTGTATCCTTCGCTTCCTTCGGAAGTGGGGGTCTGTACGACTATCCCGATCTGCTCCAGGAGATTCCATCCCCCCAGACCTGCTATGACCAGGTTGGCGGCGATGATCCCGAAGACGATCTCACCCATCATCCCGGGGAGGTGGAGCTTCTCAAAAATGAAGAAGCCCACATTGGACAGGAAGAAGAGCACGAACAGCATCACGACCAGTGATATTACGTCCATGTAATGGACAGGAAATGATGTGATAAAAAACCGAAGGTTCGAAGCAATGAATGCAACGGAAGCAAATGCGATAGAAGTCGATTGGATTATGGCGCGGAGAGGGAGATTCGAACTCCCGAGGCAGATGCCACCGGTTTTCAAGACCGGCGCCGTGGGCCAGGCTTAGCTATCTCCGCTTAACGGTTTCATGTCATTCCTTTATTTAAAAGTGGACCAAGCATAACCTGGGAATAATCAAATAGAAACGTCCCCTCTGTAATGATGTCAGAACGTGCATTTGCACGGAAGGGCGGGGCTGATTATGAGGTTAATGCACACTTCCGATCTGCATATCGGGAAAAGCGTTCACGGATTATCCATGCTGGATGATCAGAAGCACATTCTGGAACAGATGCTCGGGATAATAGAGAACGAGAAAGTAGACGCGCTCATCATTGCCGGCGACGTTTACGACAAAACAGTGCCGAACGAAGGCGCGGTATCGATATTGAACGGATTCCTGACCCGATTGCACGAGATCAACTGTCCCGTATTCATCATTCCCGGCAATCACGATTCCGCGACCAGGATATCCTTCGGAAGCACGCTGCTGGCGAAGCAGGGTGTGCATATAGCCGAGGAGTTCGCGGCCGGCATGGAGAAGCATGTACTGAAGGACGAATTCGGAGATCTGAACGTTTATCTTCTGCCCTTCTTCAAACCGTCAATGGTACGCTCTTTGAATCCGAAGGCCGAGATAAATAATGCGGATGATGCCGCCAGAGAGGTCCTGAGAGCGACTGAGATAAACTCATCAGAGAGGAACATCCTGGTCGCCCACCAGTTCGTCATCAGCCGTGGGACCGACCTGGATCTGGGAGGATCGGAGGAGTACAAACCCTCCGTAGGCGGTGTTGACTGTATCTCGTACGATATCTTCTCAGATTTCGATTACGTTGCACTGGGCCACATACACAGGCCGCAAAAGGTCGGAAGAAGCAGCATAAGATATTGCGGTTCTCCTTTGAAATACTCGGAAAAAGAGGATCGGGATGAGAAGGGCGTTGTCATATTGGACATCGGAGAGAAGGGTGCGGTATCAACAAGGAACGTTCCCCTTGTTCCGATAAGGGACCTGCGTGTGGTAACGGGAACCGTGGAACAGCTGAAGGAGAGATCCGTGGTAGAATCCGGTAATCCTGATGATTACATATATGTGAATCTGACCGAGGATACTTCCGATGCAAGAGCGAAACTTGCAGAGGTCTATCCGAACATAATGGGCATTGCCATTGTAAGTACTACCGGAGGCGGGGAGCTGCCGGAAATGACCATTGAGAAGATCAGGGGACTGGACCCTGTTGAATTATTTCGCAACTTCTATGAGGACATGAACGGTGAGGAGATCGGAGAGAAGCAGGAGAAGATATTCTCAACCGCCTTTGAAAGAGCCATGGAGGATCTGCAATGAGGCCTATACGTCTGGAGATGTCAGCTATCGGCCCGTATTCCGGGAAGGTCGTAGTCGATTTCGATAAATTCGGCAAAAGAGGTCTGTTCCTCATATCCGGGAGCACGGGCTCCGGGAAAACCATGATCTTCGACGGCATAACGTTCGCGCTGTACGGCGATACAAGCGGAGAGAACAGGGACGCCGATTCACTGCGCAGCGATTTCTCTGACGAGGATACGGAGACTTACGTTGACTTTACATTCGAACATCTCGGAAAGACCTACAATATACGCAGGTCCCCGCCCTACATGCGCAAAAAGAAAAAGGGAGAAGGCTACACTCAATCTTTGAGGGACGCTTTGCTGGTACTCCCCGATGGGCGCAGGATAAACAAATTCCAGAACGCCACAGATGAGATCATCTCCATCTTGGGAATGGATCTGAAGCAGTGGAGGCAGATCGTCATGATCGCCCAGGGGGAGTTCATCAGACTCCTGACGTCCAGTACGTCCGATAGGGAGAAGATATTCAGGAACATCTTCAGCACAGAGGTCTATGAGAAGACGGTCATTCGGCTGAAGGATATGGCGGATGCGCACGCTCTGGATTTCGGTAAGGAATCCAGGGATTTCGACAGTATGGTTTTCAAAATAGATGCGGGTGATGACGCAGAATTGGCGGCAACCCTGGCCTCTTTGCCGAAGGTCGATCTCGTCAATAAGAATGTCACTATTTTCGCGGCACTGGAGAAGCACATAACAAATGAAACAGAGCGCACATCCTGTCTGTCATCGCTTAAGGAAGATGCACGGAAAGCATATACGAATTCTATTCAGGAATTTGAGGCGGGAAAGAATCTGAAAAAGGATTTTGACGGTCTTGAAACGAAGAAGAGAGAGAAAGAGGAACTGCTTCGGATACACGAAGATATGGAAGCACTGCGTAAAGATTACGGGTTCAATAAAAGTGCCAGTAAAGTAACTCCTCATTACGCAGCAAGGAACAAAGCGAGATCAGAACTGTATGAACTAAGTAAAGAGATCCTCGGATTAGCAGAAGAGGTTGAAGTTCTTCGTAATGATATGGAAAAGAAGAGATCCGAGAAGAGAGAGGCGGAATCTCACAACATTGAGCTTAAAGAATTGGATACTAAAATAAGCACTATCGAAAACAAGATGGAAAAATATTCTGACCTGGCACAATGCATCGAAAAGAAGGATGAGTACAACAGGGAACAGAAAAGCCTTCAAGATGAAATCACAGAAATAAAAGAGAAGGCAGATGATGCCCTGGAATCTAAAAGACCGCTGATAGATTTCGTGAATAATAACACGAACGTCAAGGAATATCTCAGAGAACTTTCCAATCGCCTTTCAGGGATAAATGAATCAGAAAAAAGCATAAGCTCTATGAAGAGGATCCTTGGAACAATAGAGGATAAAGAAAGGATATTGGAAGAATACGGGAAGGCGCTTAATTCCACTCTTGAGATCTGCTCCGAATCAGACAGTAAAATATCCCGGATGGAGAAGGCATTCTACAAAGCCCAGGCCGGAATATTAGCAAAGAGTCTGTTTGACGGCGCACCGTGCCCTGTTTGCGGCTCTCTTGATCATCCCAAAAAGGCGATCGCACCTGAAGATGCTCCGGATGAGGAAGAGATAAGAAATGCAAAATCAGAGAACGAAGTTCTGAAGAGGAAACGAGATGATATATCCGGAGAAATAAAATCCCTGAGATCAACCGTTGCCGCAAATAAAGAAGAACTGGACCGCACACTCTCCAATTTCGAACTCAGTCTGGGGGAGAACCCTTCAACAAAGGATTATGTGGAGATCATAGACGGCCTCCAGAGAAGCTTCCGTGATAAACGGGAAGAAATCGAGCCCGAATACAAGCAGACGGAAGAACTGGCAAATGAATATGAGACAGTATCTCAAAAGCTCAGGAATTTGGATGAGGAATACAACGATTTAAATGACAAATTGAATGAACTCCGGCCAAAACTGCAGGATTTGAACGTCAAGATAGGTAATGCATCAACAACGATCGAGCTCATCCAGAAGGATCTGGAATATTTGGATGAGGAAGCAGCCCGGAATGCATTGGAAGAAATGCGTATAAAAAGCGACTCCCTCAAAGAAGAGATCTCGAAAGCGGCAGAAGCATACAGCAAATCTCACGCGGACTGGAAAGGAAAGGGTTCGATCTTGAATGACAAGAAAGAGAATGTCCTTCCTCGAAAGGAGAAAGAGAATGAAGAGCTGGAGGACGCTTTTCTCAAAACTTTGGGAGAGCACGGATTCAGAACCGAGGAAGATTATCTTTCCGCAGTGGTTGAGGAAGGAGTGCTGCAATCAAGAGAAGTAACACTCAACGATTACGATCAGAAACTGAGAACAGCCGAAGGGCTCATACAGTCCTTGAGCAAGAACGTAGATGGGAAAATAATACCTGATCTGGATCTTTTAGAGGCCGAATCCAAGAGTAAGGACGAAGAGTACAATATCGCCGAAAAAGCACATACAAATGCAGAGAATCGGTTGAATAGCAACAGATCAATCAAAGAGGACCTGGAAAGAAAATACCTGGAATATGACAGAAAAACCAGGGAGCACCGCATATACAAGAAGGTCTACGATACTGCCTCCGGGCAGATCACAGGAAGCTCTAAGATCAGACTCGAGCAGTACGTTCAGGCTACTTATTTCGACAGCGTGCTCGCATATGCCAATCTGCGGCTCGGCACAATGACCTCCTGCAGATATCTGATGGAGAGGAAGAAGGATGCGGACGAGAAAAGGACCCAGACCGCCCTGGACATTGTGGTACTGGATCATTACACGGGGAAGAGAAGGGACATCAAATCCCTTTCCGGCGGTGAATCCTTCAAAGCCGCACTGTCACTATCTCTTGGTTTATCAGACGTGGTTCAGAGACTTGCCGGAGGGGTCAGGATAGATGCGCTGTTCATCGACGAAGGGTTCGGTACCCTTGATTCCGATTCACTTAGCCAATCGATCGGAATATTGGAGCAGCTTACTGAAAGCGACATACTCATAGGGATAATCTCCCACGTGGATATCCTGAAGGAGAAGATAGACAAGAAGATTATCGTCAGAAAAGGACATCAGGGGAGCAGCGTTTCCGTAGAGGTAGACTGATATTTATCATTGAGATTGTACCGGCGAGGGGAATCTCTTTTCAGACCATATCCTGTCGGCCTTGGCGGTCATCACCATGAACCATACATTCTCCGCCAACAGCGAGACCACGCTGGGGAGGACGGCTTCCTGCATGCCGGGTAGGAGGACCATAGCCATGGTTATGCACAATCCGGTATTCTTCCAGGCAGATGCGGAGACGTAGACCACGGACCTCCCTCTTCCGGAACCGGCTCTCTTCGACCATTCCCAAGGTATCACCGTGGTTGCCACAAGCCTCAGCGTTGCAAGTCCCAGTACCGCCAATACGAGCCACGGATCGTTGAAGAATACATCCCTGTTGGCTGCTATCGCCAGGAACACAAGGAGCATCATCATGGCATTTATCGAGATGGTCTTCGGTTCGCTCTTAAGATGCAGCTTCCTGATCAGGAATGACAGACCGAATGGCACCGCTATGAAGAGCACGATGTACTTCAGTATCTCCAGGGGACTCACCGCGTTGCCTATCAGAACAAATGAGAGTATCGGAGTAAGTGCCAGAGAGATCATGTATATCGCAGTTACAGAAAGAAGTGCCAGCTTGACGTCTCCCTTCATATAGATGGCACATACGACGACGGCTATGGCACAGGGGATCGAAGCGAACAGGGCCCAGCCGTACCACACCTCGGGGTGGGAGTTTATGAATGGAAGACCGACGAGTATCGTCACGCCGGTATTCAGCACGAAGCAGCACAGGAAAGCGATGAAAATGTCCTTCCTATTCTCGGTGAAATCCTTCCGGCTGAACTCCAAGCCGTCCATGGACACGCTCATCTGTATCATGAGCACAACTATCATCAACAGGGAGAAGTTGACGTCCTCCCTCGGCCCCACAGCAAAGCCCAGGACTATGCCGATAGCGATCCAATATCGCACATTGAGCAGCGGCCCCGGAACAGCCATGGACGGATGATTACAGGCTTTGCTTAAAATCTTCTCCTTCGAAGAAGAACTCCACCGCATCGGCCACCGGGTCCTGAGAGAGCTTGGCTCCTAGCTCCGAGGCGTATTTAGATGCCCTTTTGTCCAATATCACAGCCATCCCCCTGTCCGTCTCCGCTCTTATGAGGCGGCCTATGGCCTGCTTCATCTTCCTTGTGGCAGGTATCTCCGTGACGTACTTCCAGCCGGTCCACGGGCCGTATCTACGGTCGAACATGTCAGACATCGCCCTGGATTCAAGGGTTGGCGGAGGGTACGGTATCCCGACGATTATGGCGAAGGACAGCTCCTCCCCGGGGAAATCGATGCCTTCGGCGATTGAACCTCCCATCACGGTGAAGAAGACCCCGTTCCTGCCGTTCCTGAATGTATTCAGAGCAGTCATCGTCCTCCTGGATTGCCCAGACTCCTCCCAGTACATCGGCTTCCTGACATCCCTTTCCAGGAAGGGGCGCATCTTGTTCATCATCCCGTACGATGTGAAGAAGACCAAAGTGTTCTTGTTCACCGCATTGCACATCTTCGCGATCCTCTTCTCTATCCTGGAGAATATACTTGGATCCGCGTTCATCTCCTTGTATGCGGTCGTGACGTTGCTCACGTAAACGACGCGTCTGTTCTCCGGCGGGAAAGGAGACGGATAGACTGCAGTGAAGGTATCGTTGGGAAGCCCCATGACCCTCACGTACTGGTCCAGCGGCCTCAGCGTTCCGGACATGTGGATCCCGCCCCCCGTTGATCTTAAAAAACGCGTCACGTCGTCCGGGTCAATGCATGCGGCCCTGAGCACCTCTCCGTTCTCTCCCGCCTCGACGATACGGACATATTTGCTGTGCTCCGACGATATCCAATTCTTAAGTGCCACACCCAAAGTGTAGAGCTCGGAGACCCTGTTCTCGCCTTTCTCCAGGAGGAGGTCTGTCCTCTCGAGCCCGAGATCCACCATGCGGTCCACGGAGCGCCTCAGATCGTCGGCATCCATCACGAAGCGCTTCATCATCCTGGACTCCAGCTCCCCCTGGGGAACCAGAGCCTCTTTGTTCTGTATCGTGAGGCTGTCGTCCGCTATCCCTCTCAGTGCGGTCTTCACATTGCCCACGAATTGGCTGAGGGTGGCGCTCCCCGTCAATGCCACGTCTGTCCTGAACGTTGTGCATTCGTCGACCGCGGCTTCCACCAGCCTCATGGGAATGGAGAAGCTCTCCTGCTCCCTCGCCGCATCCACAAGATTGTGAGCTTCGTCCACTATCGGAACTATCTTAGTCTCTTCGGCCACGTCCATGTTCTTGAGGAGATTCGACCTTATGTCCTCGGAAAGTATGTGAATGTAGGGCGCCACGACCACATCAGCATCCTTGACCAGGAACTTCCTTGCCTCGTAGGAGCAGGCGCCCAAACCCTCGCAGTATGCATCCAGCTTCTCCGATGTGGGGAATGTCTCGGCGCAGTAGGCACCGATGTTCTTTATCTCGTGCCTCATCCTGTCGAAGAAGGGGCATCCGCCCGCCTGATTCTTCGTGCTCTTCGCCTTTCGGTCCTCGCACAAATTGGACAGGACATTCGGAGGTATGTCCTCGTATCCTTCCAAAGTTCTGAGAAGTGGGCAGGATCTCCCTCTGCCAGTAAGGGTCATCCCGGAGACGGATGCCACAGAGGATATCGCTTTCAGCTCCCTCATGACCTGATCCGTCTGCGATATCGTTCTTGTGAGGTAGACGATCCTCTTGTTCCTGGGCTTCGCGTGCCCCAATGCGGAGGACAGTGCTATTATCGTCTTGCCCGTCCCAGTTCCGGATTCGACCACGGCGTGCCTTCCCGCATCCAGGGCGGCGGTCAGGCTTCTCACGGCATCTATCTGCCCCTTCCGGGGCTTGTAAGGAAAATATGGGGCGGGGAGGCTGTCCTTATCCAGTATCTCCGGGCCGTTCTGCGGTTTCTCCTCCGCAGCGCTGCCTACGAAGGTGCCGCATCTCCTGCATATCGCCGAATTCGGCGGTATGAGATTACCGCAGCTAGCGCAGAAAAAGGCCATGGGCGTTAAACTCAGGGCCTTTATTTAAACTGCGCCGGGTTCCTGCAGCATACGGGACATCAACCTTATCTATTGCGGAGAGATTGGCGGAATGCATGCAGAAGCCCGAAAAGAAGGACTATGCCGCCATGGTGCTCAACCTGAAAGAACTCCTGCCGACCCAGTCAGTCGAGAGGATGATGCGCCTGCTGGTTGAGCTGGAGATGATGATCGATGATTACGACAGATACATCACCATAGAGTATCTCGCAGGGAACTACTCATCCAACAAGCATCTGACGGCCATAATCTTAAGGGGCCTGGGAGACAGCGAGATCATGGACAACATGGTCCGCATGAGGGACGAGATCAAGACCGAGATCAATTCCCGTAAGGGCAGATGATCACTGAGGGTCTATCCCCAAGTTGATCAGGCTATCCTCTATCCCGTCCACTCCCATCTTCATGGCCGCAAGGAGGTGCTTCTCCGCCTCTTTCATCCTGCCCTCTTTCATCAGTGCGGACGCTATGCCTTGGTGTATGCTCACAAGGAGCTCGACATCATCAAGCTCGTTCCTGTCGAACAGCATGTCCAATATGTCGGCCGCCGCAACATGATCAGAGACGAACTCGTCGATCCTCTCCGCCTCTTCCCGAAGGTCGCCCCTGCAGACATAGGACATGGCCAATTCCATTATGTCCTCCAGATCGCCGGCACCGTAGAGCCTGGAGCCTAGGTCTATGGCTGCCCCGTAATACTGCTCGGCGGATTCCTTGTCGCCCGTTTCTTCCAAAACCTTCGCTTTGAGATTGTGGGCCTCCGTGAGCCTGTTGAGGCACCACGGGTCTTCATCCCCCCCGAGGACGGAGACGGCCTTATCCAGGAACGGCAGGGCCTCGTCCTCGAATCCTGTATCGATCAGGTCCTCGGCGCAGTTGAGGCACATGGTGGCGACGTCGTCCGGATTGTAGTATCTGGTAGTGCCGTCAAGCTCATCGAGGCGGGAGACGATCATCCTGTAGTCGTCCGCCATTCCCTCCGGATCGGAGGAGAAGAGGAGCTGCCCCCTGTTCTCGAACGCCTTGACATAGAGCCCCGGTTCGACCTTGCTGCCGGCGGCCTCCATATCTACGATTATCTCCACCGCCGCATCCATGTCCGTTATCGCGGACACGTAGGATTCCATCAGCATCAGCACGCTGCCGCGGTTTATGTAAGCGAACAGAAGCTCGGACAACGGGCCCGTCCCCTCCAACTCGCTGACCTTCCTGTTGTAGTCGGAGAGCGCCTCCTCCAGATGAATATCCAACGACGGCATGCCGGCTCCATTGCGGTAAGCGATAAAAAACCTTCCAAAGAGGATTTAGGCAGATTTTATCTACATATAACAAATGCGCTTTGCCATGCAAAGACAGCAGCGCGTTGTCGCCATACACGACATATCCTGCTTCGGGAGATGCTCTCTCACAGTGGCATTGCCGATAATCTCCTCCGCCGGGATAGAATGCAGCGTCATACCCACGGCGGTGCTGTCCACCCATACGGGCGGTTTCACCGGTTTCACATACAGGGACCTCACCGAAGACATAACGCCAATTGTGGATCACTGGAAGACCCTGGACCTGAGATTCGACGGGATCTACACAGGATTCCTCGGTTCCTTCGAGCAGATCGACATCGTATCGGATACCTTCGACCGTCTCCGGGATGAAGGGACACTGATAGTCGTCGATCCGGTGATGGCGGACAACGGCCGTCTTTACTCCATATTCCCGGAGAACTTCCCCACAGGCATGAGGAAGATATGTTCCAAAGCCGACGTCATCATACCGAATATAACGGAAGCATGCCTTCTTCTGGGCGAGAAGTACGTCGAGGGACCCTATACAAAGGAATACATCGAGGGTCTCTTGAGAAAGCTGTCCGCCATGGGTCCGAAGAAGGTGATCCTAACAGGCGTCTTCTTCGATACGGAGAAACTTGGCGCGGCCGCCTACGACGCCGAAACTGACAGAACAGACTACGCATTCCGCGACTGCATACCGGGATACTATCACGGTACCGGGGATGTCTTCGGATCCGCGACCGTGACCGCCCTCATATCCGGGAAGAGCCTGGCAGAGGCCAACAGGATAGCCGTGAACTTCACTGTTGACAGCATACTGAGAACAAGGGATGCAAAAACCGACATAAGGTTCGGAGTGGATTTTGAATCCGGCATACCGAAGCTCCTGAGGGCGCTGGGGATAAGAAGATGAGCGGGGACAGGGAATCTGCCAAAGAGATCGCGGAACTTGCGAAGGAGATATGGGCGGAGTGCTTCGGAAGCATCCTCCCTCCCGGACAGACCGAGTATATGATCGAGAAGTTCCAGTCAGAGAAAGCGATACTGCGGCAGATGTCCGAGGGATACATCTACGACACAATATTCTTCGGCGAGCGCAACGTGGGATACAGCGCCATAAAGGTAGAGGAGGACCGCGTCTTCATAAGCAAGATCTATCTCCTGAAGAGCTTCAGGGGCAGGGGCCTCGCATACGAGAGATTCCAAGAGATAGAGGCGATCGCCAGGGACCTGGGGAAGCCCAATCTCTACCTAACGGTGAACCGCAACAACGAGTCGGCGATAAGATTCTACCGCAGCATGGGTTTCTTCGTCGACGATGAAGTGGACAAGGATATCGGAGGCAGATTCTTCATGAACGATTACATCATGAGAAAACTACTCTGAGATCACCACGGCCGCGCCGGGGCAGATCTTCTCCACCTTCACGACGCAGTCCTCTTCGTCCTCCCGGGGCTGGCGCTTGATCTTGGATATGAGATCGTTGTCAAGCTCGAATATCTCCGGGCACTCTTCCTCGCATCTCCCGCAGCCTATGCAGTCCGATTCAATTATTGAGACTATCATATCGGTCACCGGGCAAGAATCCCGCTACCAGGATAATGTACTTTCTGTTCATTGAAAAAGAACATAGGGGAACCGCCTGCCCAGGGATCGATGACAACAACATAAAATAGGCCCCCGATGTAGTATGGCGCGTGTTCATACCGACTACCGCCGAAGAGGTGAGCCGAAGGGGCTGGAAGAGCCTCGACATAATACTTGTCTCAGGGGACACCTATTACGACAGCCCCTATAACGGAACGGCGATAATCGGTCACTGGCTCATCGAGAACGGGTTCAGAGTGGGTATAATCGCCCAACCCAAAATGGATTCCGGCGACGACATAACCCGCCTCGGATCACCCGAATTGTTCTGGAGCGTCAGCTCCGGGTCGGTGGATTCCATGGTCGCCAATTACACCGCGACCAAGAAATTCAGGAAGGAGGACGATTTCACTCCCGGAGGTGTGAACGACAGGCGTCCTGACAGGGCCGTCATAGCATACTCCAATCTGATCAAGAGGCACTCGAAGGGAAGGCCGATCGTTCTGGGCGGGGTGGAGGCAAGCCTCAGAAGACTGACACATTACGATTTCTGGTCCGATTCCATACGGAGGTCGGTCCTCTTCGACGCTAAAGCAGATGTTATAACATACGGCATGGGGGAGCGTTCGAACCTGCTGCTGGCACAACATATGAGGGACGGCAGGGACTGGAAGAATGTCAAGGGGATATGCTACATCTCCAAGGAGGTGCCGGAAGGTTATGAGGTGCTCCCTTCCTACGAGGAATGCGCCGCGTCCGATGAAAGATTCACAGAAGCGTTCTGGAAGTTCTACCGCAACAACGACCCCGTTACCGCCACGGGACTGGCCCAGGGGCACGGGGACAGATATCTGATACAGAACCCGCCCCAACCGCCCCTCGACCGGGAGATGCTTGACCGCGTGTATGAGATGGACTTCGAGAACGCGGTCCATCCTTACTATTCGGTACAGGGTCACGTTAAAGCCGTCGATACCGTGAAGAACTCAATCACCACCCACAGGGGATGCTACGGGGAGTGCAACTTCTGCTCCATCGCCGTGATGCAGGGTAGGAACGTAATCAGCAGAAGCAGGGAGTCCATACTCCAGGAGACAGAGCGCATAGCGTCGGCAAAAGGCTTCGACGGTGTCATACGCGACGTTGGCGGCCCGACCGCCAACATGTACGGGTTCGAGTGCCAAAAAAAGGCAAAGGTCGGCGCATGCCCCGACAAACGCTGCATCTACCCGGAGATATGTAGATGGATGCCCGTTGACCACAAGTCTCAGATCGAGCTCCTCAACGATATAAAGAATATCGATGGTGTGAGGAAGGTCTTCGTCGCTTCAGGCATACGCCATGATCTGGTGGTCGCCGACAAGAAGCACGGGGATGAGTATCTCGAATGCCTCTGCAGGGACCACGTATCCGGCCAGATGAAGATCGCGCCTGAGCACGTATCCCCGTTCGTCCTGGATATGATGGGGAAACCGGGCCCGAAGGATCTTCTGGACTTCAAGAAGCGCTTCGATGCCGTGAACGAGAAGCTTGGCCGGGAGCAGTTCTTAACATACTATATGATGGCCGCCCATCCCGGTTGCGGCGAAAGGCAGATGGAGGAGCTCTCGGAGTTCTGTAAACGTGAACTTAAAACGAATCCCGAGCAGATGCAGGTCTTCACCCCGTCGCCGTCCACAGTATCGACGCTGATGTACCGCACCGGCAAAAATTGGTTGGGTGGGAAGTTTATTAAATCCGAACGTTCTATGCAGAAAAGGAAGAAGCAGAAGGACACAGTCCTTAAGGCTCGCAAGAGGTGATTCCATGGATTACGGAGACGTCAACGCACTGAAGAAGATGGCCGATACAGGAGACACGTATGCGATGGCACAGCTTGGGATCCTGCATCTTACAGGGAACCGTGTGGAGCAGGACTACGAGAAAGCGTTCCTGCTGCTTCAGGATGCAGCCCTGTCATCCGACGGGGAGGCCATGCTGCATCTTGGCAGCATGTACGAGAACGGATACTTCGTGGAGAAGGACCTCTGGACCGCCATGAGCCTTTACAAAAAAGCGTACACCCTACTTGTCCCCGGCGCCAGGAAGGCCCTGGGCAACATATATGATGCGATAGCCGAAGGCCTTATGCTCACCGAGGGCAAACTATTCGTAAGCCCCACCTTCGATATGACGGCTTGCTGCGAGAAGATGAGGGACGGCGTCAGAATGGGAAGGATCCTACTGCTGGAGGACGCCTTCGGAGTCGGTCTCTTCCAGTCATCCCTAACCCAGGACTCGCCTCTCTGCGAATGTCCCTTCTGCGGTGCGAAGGTAGAGGTGCTGGAATGCGACTAGGCATCGTGGCCTGCGATATACTCAAGAACGAGATAGAGCACCTGACGAAGGACGATCCCGACTTCGTCAGAAGGGAATATCTCGAATTCGCCCTCCACGTCTATCCGGAGGATATGAGGACCAAGATAGAGGACACCGTCAACTCCCTCAAGGGGGAAGTGGACGCCGTCTTCGTCGGATATGCCGTGTGCAGCTCCCTCCAAGGCCTCACCAGAAACCTGGAGGTGCCGGCGGTCATGTTGGAGGGAGCGGACTGCATAGATGCGCTCCTGGGCTCCCAGGAGTACACTGAGGAGAAGAGGATCTGCACCGGGACCTGGTTCTTATCCCCGGGGTGGGCGGAGCAGGGCATCGAGGGGATAATCAAGGATCTGCACCTGGACTCGGTGGAAGGATACGATCCGAAGTTCTTCGTGGACATGCTCTTCGAATCGTATGAACGGTGCTTGTTCGTGGACAGCGGCGTCGGGAGAACGGAGCACTACATGAAGAAGTCCGAAGAGGTCGCGGAATACCTCGGCCTGAGACACGAATGCAGGACCTGCGGTCTGTCGAAATTGGAAGAGGCCATAAGCAAAGTGAAGGAGCTGGGCGCTTCCCTGGCATCATAACGCCGGCAGGTTGAAGTACTCTCAAAAATAGTTCAAGCTATGGCACGAACTGAAAGACAGAAATGGAGTGAGGAAGAGACCATCCTATCCCTCTTTCTGTATCGTAAGATCAACATAAAACGTGCCAGTCTAAAAAATAAGGATATCCAATATTTAGCAAAATTAGTTGGTAAAACGCCTTCCTCCATCAAGATGAAATTGGGCAATTTCCAATCTCTTGATCCAGAGTTCATAAATTCGGGTAAAGTGGGTCTTCGTAATGCAAGCAAGATGGATAGAAGAATCTGGGATCAATATGAGAATGATTGGGAAGGTCTATGTGCCAGATATTATGATATTGAGAGGGAATTCACAGATTCGGACTTGATCATAGAAGAAGGAGAAATAGAAATCCCATATGGGGGATTCTACACAATCTCTAAGAGGGAAAGAAAGGGTCAAAATTTATTCAGAGATACAGTACTTAATGCATACGATAATAGATGTTGCATCACAAATATAGATGAACCCAGCCTATTAATTGCTAGTCATATAAAACCCTGGAGCGTTTCAGATCCTGTGAAAGAGAAACTCAATCCTTCTAATGGAGTTTGTCTGAACGCTCTGCATGACCTTGCTTTTGATAAGGGATTGATAACCATAAGCACAGATTACAGAGTTGTCATATCCAAGAGACTCTCCAACAATTTGTCCAAAGAGGCGTATGATATGAATTTTGGGATATACGAGGAGAATAAGATATCCCTACCAAATAGATACAAACCGGATAGAAATTTCTTAGAGTATCACAATACAGAGGTGTTCGAGAAGTCATTATAACTCGACAACCAAAATATAGCCTCTTAACCATCTCCGCTCAATGTTCGCCGATGCCGTAGAGAAAGCGATGAAGTTCACAAGACCAGTGATCATATCCTACAGAACCCTGGACGGCACGGTGGTCTCCAGCTGCGCCTCCTTCGTGATGCTCAACCGAGAAGGGTGGATGGTCACCGCAGGGCACGTTTTCGATTCGATGACTCGCCTGAACAACGATTCTGAGAAGATACGGCAGGCGAACGCGGATAATGCGGACGGGACCGAGCATGTCAAAATGGATCCTAAATGGGTAACCAACCAATCATTTTGGTGGGGCTGGGACGGCGTGACCATCAAGAACGTGTACATCAACCGGGAGATAGACGTGGCCATAGGGAAGCTGGAGCCATTCAACCCGGACTGGATTCTGGAGTACCCTGTTATGAAGGACCCGGACGCCATGCGCCCGGGAACGAGCCTGTGCCGCATAGGATTCCCGTTCACCAAGAGCACGACGGATTTCAGCGAGAAGACCCAGACCTTCCATATCCGCGAGGGGGTGCTGCCCATGCCGTTCTTCCCCAACGATTGCATTCACACCAGGAACATCTACATGGGGAGAAGCTCCGACGGATATGACATGTCATACATCGAAACGTCCACTCCAGGTATGAGAGGACAGTCCGGAGGGCCGATATTCGATCGTTCCTGCAAGATCGCAGGTATTCAAGTCAAAACGGCTCACTTGCCTTTGGGATTCCATCCCATGATAAGGAAGCCCGACGGCGAGGTTGTTGTTGAGAATCAGTTCATCAACGTCGGCCTGGGAGTTCATGTGAGGACGCTGACGGAGATGCTTGATTCGCTGGGCGTCAAATATACGTGCGAATCAAAGGACAAGGGATATAGGATAAACGATTGAATATCTCAAAACTCTTGAATTGCCATATTTTGTGCAATTATTAGGCGTATGATCAAACACAGAGTGCGTCTCCGCAAGCAGCATGAATATGGCGGTCGCCGAGCGGATTAGGTCTGCAAGATGCCGAAGAAACATTCGGACAAGACTGAAAGCATCACTAAAGATTTTTGAGAGATCGCATCTGAACACATCTCAGACGGATTGAGTCAGGTAACCTACATGCCCGGGGGACTCAGGCTGTGTGAAGA
>JAQVOB010000054.1:0-4940 GCA_028702835.1 Candidatus Methanomethylophilaceae archaeon | reverse complement strand
GCTCGCAGAACAACCTTTAATCAGAGGTTCCGCATTGCGGTTAGCATGCTCTTCAGGAAGAAGGACGAAGGCCTCGCGGGGATATCCCGTGCCGGGCTTTCCAAATGGTATGAGGCACTTTCGGACAAGGACAAGGTAAGGGTGAGGAGATATGCGGAAGGCGCACCAGAGAACTCCGCATTCGATATGCTGATGCACATCGTCCGAGGGGCGATCGTTGACGAGAACTACGATTTCGCGGCGGACATGTGCCGCCATGCTACCGAATTCGCAGACACGGAGATGCGCCGTTACGAGATAAACGAACTGGCCATTGATGCTCTCTTTCTGTCAGAGCACTGGGAGGAGGCTCTGGAGCTTTGCCGTGGCGGAAAAAGCATGTATGTTTCGCTGAAAGGAAGTGAGCAGTTCTCAGATGTGCCGGAGGATCTCAGGTTCAGGAACAGGACCATAGACATCCTGGTCGGTTACATGAAGGACTATGAATCCGCTAATGCCGCTCTGGATGAATTCTTCGAGATCGGCATCATATCCGAGGAGGACCTCAAATTCAGGAAGAACAGCCTCAAAATCCATCGTCTTCAGAGGACGTTCGACAGCATCTACTCCCTGAGTAAGTGATCAGAGCAGGGTTCTCCAGGGGATCATCTCTATGACGTCCACACCGGGCTCCTCATAGGGATGCTCCTTCTCTATGGTCCTCAGGACATCTTTCAGGTCCTTCTCGTATACTGCGAACTCCAGTATCAGCTCTTCGACGTAAACGGCCTCGTTGAGCTTCCCTATGAAGGGCTTTGATCCCTCTTCGGAGACCCAGGTGCCCTTGGATCTTATGATGGAGAACGTGCGGGTGTATCCGGGATACACAGGTTCCATGTTCGCATCGATGGCATCCATGAGCCTTTCCGCATGATCCTCCGGAACCGGGACTCTGATCTTGAACATCCTGCTCATTTCTTTCGATCCTTTTTGCTGGGCATCTTACCGCATTCGGAATCCGTGTTGCAGTATCCGTACTCATCCATATGTTTGGAGGAATTGCGCCTGAACTTCATTTCGAACTCATACGTCAGGACCTGAGCCCTCCTTTTCAGCCAGGTCGTGCTGAGCATTGTGCCTATGAAGGGGAACGGGGGAGTGATATAGATCAGACCGCCGACGAACCCCGCGATCTTCTTCCCGGAGCTTATGGAATGTATCTTAGTCACGACGGGGTTGTCCGGATCCTCGGGCAGCCTGTTGACCAAGGATTTCCCGATCATCTTCCGGGCTCTGGAAACAACCTCTATGCTCCACTGCACCTGAGTGAAGACCGGGGATGCCCTGCCCTGCGGAACGGTCGTCTTGGAGAGGATCGCCTTTCTTAGGTCGTCCTCGCCGTCGCCCTCGAACTCGGTCCATGCATATCCCGCCGTGTATGTGGAGTGGGCATCGCTGGCGGATATCTGTGCCCACCTGCCGGGGTTGTCCTCGCATACCATCTGTGCCCTGGCGTTGGTATAGCCGTCGGGATGGCCCCCGTTCAGGACTTCTATGCCGTCAATGTCAAGATCGAATATCCTCTCTCCGAGGCAGTGCACGTAGAAGCTGAAAGGGTGCGGAGCTATGGCTACTCCCCCCTGGGACCTTATGAGGTCCAACGTTTCCTCAATGGGGAGGCCCTTGGGGACCTCCTCGTTCAGCCAGAGGCCGATTATCTCTCCGTCCCGGGAATTTATCTCAGAACCTACGACGACGTCTATTTCGTCAAGCCCGGAAGCGTAGTTCTTGGCGCATATGCCTCCTTTGATGGTGTTATGATCGGTGATGCAGATGACGCTGTAACCGTTCTTTATCGCACGGTCCACCTGTTCCTTCGGAGTGGTAACGGATTCGGGGAATTTGAGCGCCTTGTACTTGGTGGTTCCCGAGAAATACGTATGAACGTGTGTGTCCGCTCTGGAGCGCATTGTTTTCTGAAGTAGGTATAATCTCTATTTAATAAGTCTGAAAGCACCCAGGGGGGCGGATTCCCAAGAGGCTGCGGAATCGTGCTCTATGCGTAGTAATACTCGCCCTTCGACTTCTGTTCCCTGTCCAGTCTGGATTCCGGCTTGTTTATCCTGGGCCGGTGGGAGTCGTTGTCCCTGCGGAAGGTTATGTCCACAGCTTTGAGGAATCTGTTCATCCCTTCCCTCATATCATAGGGCCCGGTCCCCAGCCCTCTCTTCCCGGGCTCGCCTCCGAACACCATCATTGAGTCCGACACCATATCCAGGAAATAGATGTCGTGATCGACTATCATGCCGCTCTTGCCCGTCTTCTCCATCATGCGCCTTATCGTCCTGGCGGCGTTCATCCTCTGATTGGAATCAAGATAGGCGGAGGGCTCATCGAACAGATATATGTCCGAATCCTTCGCCAGGCATCTGGTTATCTCCACCCTCTGGAGCTCTCCGCCTGAGAGGTTCATCATCTTCTTCTCCATCAGGTGCTTTATGTTCAGGGGCTCCAGGACCTCTGTTTCGAAGAATCCGGATTCCATCTTCTCGAAGGATTCGGAATACAGCATCTCCTTCACAGTCCCCTCGAAATCCGGAGTGATGTATTGGGGTTTGTAGGAGACATCCAGTTTCGTGTCCAACTTCCCGGTGTCGGCCTCAAGCACGCCTGCGAGTATCTTCACGAATGTTGTCTTGCCTGTGGCGTTGGGTCCGACCACCCCTACCGATTCCCCGATCCTGATGCCTCCGGGCTCCACATCCAGTCTGAATCCTCCGAAATCCTTGGAAAGGTCCTCATACTCGACGAGAGTAGCGGTCTTCCATTCTCCCCTGGGAGGGGATGCGAAGAATTCTATGGGCCTGTCCCTGAATCTTATATTCTCCTCAGGCAGGTAGCCGTCAAGATAGACGTTTATCGCGGTCCTGACCTGCCTGGCCAGGGTGAATACGCCATAGGACCCCTCGGACCCGTAGACAACGCTTACGTTGTCGGCCAGGAAGTCCATTATCGCCAGGTCGTGCTCTATGACGACGACCTGCTTCTCAGCACTTACGGCTTTGATCTGGCGCGCCATCTTCACCCTTTGGTATATGTCGAGATAGGAGGAAGGCTCGTCGAAATAGTATATGTCGGCATCCTTCATCAGGGTGGCCGCCATGGCCAATCTTTGAAGCTCTCCGCCGGAGAGCTTGTCCAGCCCTCTGTCCAGTACGTTTGTGAGCTCGAACTCCTCTGCGGCCTCTTTCACAGTCATGCGCTCCTGGACCCTCTCCAGAAGGTCCCTGACCACGCCTTTGGAGGCTTTCGGGAGCCTGTCGACGTACTGCGGTTTCAAGGCCATCTTTATCCCGCCGTCATAGACCTTTTTCAGATGATCGTGAATCTCACTGCCGGCATAATGTGCCAGCACTTCATCTTTGGAAGGCGGATTCTCATAATTCCCCAGATTCGGGACCTCAAGGCCGGACAGCATGTTCAGGGCGGTGCTCTTCCCTATGCCGTTAGGCCCGAGTATGCCGGTCACCAGCCCCTTCTTCGGGACCGGTAACCTGTACAGGCGGAACATGTTCTCGCCATACTGGTGCACCATCTCCCCTACCAGTTCATCTGCCAGGCCTATTATCTTGATAGCCTCGAACTGGCACTTGTTGGCGCATATGCCGCATCCTGAGCACAGGGTCTCGGAGATTATCGGTTTACCTCTCTCGCCTTCGGTTATTACCTCCACGCCCGTCCTCACCATGGGGCAGAATCTGATGCATTCCCGGTTGCACTTCTTGTTTTGGCAACGGTCATGTATGACGGAGGCTATTCGCATGGCAACGACAATAATAGAGTCCGATATAAGGTTTCTTGGGGTTGTCTGTTCAAGATTAAGCTGAAATACGAGATAGGTCTAGAGGCGGATAATATGGAGTCTTTAGAGGAACACAGAACCAAAGGTGTCGATACGCTTCTCGGGGATCCGAGAAAGGCGATAGTGGCACTGTCCGTGCCCTTCATGATCGCCATGATCGCCCAAACCGTGAACAATCTTATCGATTCCGTATGGGTGGCAGGCCTGGGGCCTGATGCTCTCGCGGCTGTGGGGTTCGTGTTCCCTCTTTTCTTCATACTCATCGGCATAGGCAACGGCGTAGGCGTCGGAGCCGCCTCTGCCATTGGCAGGGCCATCGGCAGGGGGGAGAAAAGAACTGCCGACAAGATAGCCTCTCAGGCAGTGGTGCTCTCCATCGCGGTCTCGATACCGGTATCAGCCATCCTGTTGATCCTCCAGAGGCCTTTGCTGCTTCTCCTGGGAGCCGGCGACACAATAGATATGTGCGTCGAGTACGGCACCCCAATATTCCTGATGGGGACGTTCATGATCCTGAACGGGGTCATGGGAGGAATACTCAGGGCGGAAGGCAATGCCAAAGCCGCTATGAACGCCCAGCTTCTGATGGCAGGTTCAAACATGATCCTGGATCCCCTGATGATATACGATTACGGGTTGGGACTCGGCATAGCAGGCGCGGCCTGGGCCACCGTGGCAGCCGGCATGATATCACTGGGCGTCATGATCTATCTGTTCTTCTTCGCCAAGAAGAGGACGTACGTAACCATGACTCTCGGTGATTCAAAGCCGGATAAGGAGATCTATAAGGATATTCTCAGGATCGGGATCCCGTCGTCTATGGAGATGCTCATAATATCTCTGGTCTCCGCAGTTATGAATATGCTGATCATAATGGTCGGAGGGACGGACGGCGTCGGGATCTATGTGTCAGTCTGGAGGCTCATAATGCTGGCATTGATACCCATGATGGCGATATGCGGCGCAGCCGTCCCAGTATGCGCGGCAGCCTACGGTGCCAAGAGAAAGGACAAGCTGAGAATCGCCTACCTCTTCGGTATAAAGTTCAGCGCCGTCCTGTTGTTGATAATAAGTGCGCTGATGTTCATTTTCGCAGAGT
>JAQVOB010000016.1:0-19751 GCA_028702835.1 Candidatus Methanomethylophilaceae archaeon | reverse complement strand
GGCGGGAATCTCAGGAACATGGAGACCCTCCTGATGGACATGATATCCGATCCTGATACCGCCCATCGGGTCATGGATTTCTCTGTAGAGACGATAATATCCGCAATGGACTACATAGGTCTGGACCTGGCAGACGCTCTTTTCCTGGCATCCGCAACGGATAATCCAGACCTCCTGGGGGACGGCATGTACACGGAATACTGCATCCCTGCCCTGAAGAGGATATGCTCCGCCGCCAAGGACATGGGAATGCCGTCTGTGTTCCATCCTCACGGTAAGTTCGATGGGGGCTCTTCGGATATCCTTGATGCAACTGTGGGTGCGGGCATAGATTGCTTCCAGTTCTCAGAAGAGAACGATGGCCCCTCGATCATCGATAGGATAGGTGAAAAATGCTCATTGATGGGCGGACCTGATGTCATGACCACTCTGCTAAACGGAACGCGCGAGGAGATCGTATCGGACACTACAGGATTCCTCGAAGATTTTCAAGACCGAGCGTACATCATGTCCTGTTCCTGTTCCCTGCACAGAGGATTCCCGATAGATAATCTGTCACTTATGACATCTACAGCTCACGCCTTCCGGCGCTGATCTGCTGCGTATCGAAGGATATCGTGATTCTCAGTAACGGTTGTAGGATACTATATCCTCGGGAGGCCTGAACTCCGAATGCGACGGAGATGGTTTCGCATCGTCAGCAGGATATCCCATTACGAGAAGCGCCACCGGCTCAAGGTTATCTGGCATATTGAATTCCTTTCTTATCGCCACAGGATCGAAATGCATCACCCATGTGGTCCCCAGTCCGATGGATGCCGCCTCCAGCATCATATGGGTCGTAACTATGCTGGCATCTATCTCCCCGCTGGATTTCCCGTCGTATGCGCGCTTCCAGCACTCGTTCTTATCATAGCTCACCAAAAGCGCTACCGGTGCATTGAAATGATATTTCGTGCACCTCGGCAATTTAGCCAGTGCAGATTGTTCATTTATAACCAGAATATGCTGCGGCTGACGGTTGACTGCTGTGGGCGCCAGATGGCCCGCTTCAAGTATCTTGTCCAGCTTCCCCTGTTCAACTGGCTTCCCAGCGAATTTGCGGACAGAATAGCGACCCGCCGCCAATCTCAGAAAGTCGATGCTCTTATCCATACCCTATCCTCGATGCCCTGAATGGAGTGTGCGTATTTTACGTATCCGCCATTCCCGCATCAGCGAAAGACGGGACGGACCTCAACCCCGGCAGCCTCTGACAACTCCTTTATTCGTCTCTCGGCAGACGGAGAACCCCTGAATCTCATACGTGCGAGCCTCTCTGAGAGCAGCGGCCTTGAATTCAATGAGTCGATATAGATCAGTTTTACGCCGGTTCTCGCAATCGCGTCGACAAGAGCGCTCTCTCTCCCCTCTAAATGACTGAGGACCGGCCCCACAAGCGCATAGACGTTTATTCCAACGTCTGCAAGCTTGCTTATCGCCTCCAATCTTCTCGACGGCATCGGAGCCCCCGGCTCTGTCATCTTAGATTCCCGTTCCTCGATCCCGGTAACGGTGATGCCGACAGTGCCCTCCATCTCCGAGAGGAGGTCGATATCTCTGAGTATCAGATTCGATTTCGTATGCATGTGTATTCTGAAATCCCGCTCCTTCAGCGCCCTGAGGCATTGAAGAGTCAATTCCAGCTCGGACTCCACGGGCTGATAGGGGTCCGTGACCGTCCCTATACCTATTATCCCTTTGACATTCGGCAACTCCAAGCATAAACGTCTGGCTATGTTCATCTTGGCCTTCGGTATCCTCCACCCCGCCCATTCTGCATGGGTTACCTCAGGCGCGTAGCAATACACGCATCCGTGAGCGCAACCCGAGTACGGATTGAGAGCGTAATCCATATCCGGGAGCTTCGATGGGGAAAGAGCTCGCCTGCATTCCACCGCCTCGTACGTTCCCGCCGAATCAGAGAAATCAAGAAGGTTAGAGATAATCTTCGATCCTCCTTTGCGTCAGGAAGTCCCTGAGGACGCCGGAATTGGCAATCCACATCTTCCGGGGTATCTCCATGACCCTGTCCACATGGGACAGGGCGCCTTCCAGCGAATCGTATTTGAAGGGTTTCATCTTCAGAGCGGCGCGGACGTTCTCCCTTACGTTCCAAACACCGACGGGCATCACATACCCGGGGTGCGCCTCCCTGAATATCACGACCCCCGCTGTCCTGCGCTCCTCCTTGAGAAGCTCATTCACCGCCATCCTGGAGGCATAATAGCATCCTCCGATCTGAGCGTATTCCTTCCTGCCGTCGAACAGCTCATAGTCGGATATCATCGATACAGATTTTCCCGCGGGATTCCATGTCGTGTTGGGGTACCATGCTTCTATCAGCTCGAAGCGCCAGGTGCACGGCATCATCATTATGCACCATCTGTTGTCCAGTTCCTCCCACTGATATACTCTGAACTCGTCGATGGTCCTATTGAACTTCGTGGTCTTCAGCAGATCCTTCCCGATGATATCGTCAACCGCGGTTATGCTCCATCTGGTAGGAACGAACCTGCGGTTCTTGTCTATCCCCATCGTTCCTACGGAGAACGCCTTCTGTATCTCGGATATCAGAGTTCCGTTGCGGTATGCGTTCAACACCCCGTCGACTGCCTTCATGTCCGTATCGTAGAAACTGCGCTCAAGATACTTCTCGAAGCGACCGTTCGCAGCCCTCATCCTCTCCATTCTGGCTGACGGACCGAAGGGCTGCACCTCGTCATCCAATATCACTCTGCCCTGAGGCTTCTGAGAGAAATTAGCCTCGACCTCCACAGGTTTCTCCGTAAGTGCCAGTTCCTGAACCTGATCGACTATCCTCCCGGCAGCCCGGAAGTTCTTGGCATCGATCCTGTATTTGCCTCTCACCAGCCTGAACCGGAAATCGACTATGTCGTCGATGGATTTGCCGACCCACATCTCCGGGGTGTCCATGACTGAGGTGTCACCGAAATCCGGCGGGAGCAGCGGACCGATATCCACCTTGGGATAGCCGTACCTACCCACGAAGACCGCCGGAGGGCTGCATCCTTCCATATCCTTGGCATCGATGAGAGGCCGGGTCTTGCTCTGGCTGTAGAACTTTATCATCAGAGGGCAGCGGTCCTTCCCGCAGAGGTTCCTGGACCCTTTGCATATAACACAAAGGCCTGAAGCTGTATCCTGCTTGTTGTAACCAGCCATGCTGTCGAAGAATCCCGTGGTCCCCGTCATGATCTTTCTTTATGGCCCCTTTCCTTTCTTTCAGAACGGCGGTTCGCTATGAGCGCCGCTACACCGCCTCCGCCTATCCCATTGTCTATGTTGACTGCCGTGAGGCCCGGAGAGCAGGTCTGCAGAATGCACAGAAGAGCAGCTTCGCCCTTCCCTCCTGCGCCGTAGCCCGTAGATGTAGGTATCCCTATCACCGGAGCCGTGGACATGGACGACACCAAAGTAGGAAGGGCCCCCTCCATGCCGGCAACGACGACTATGGCATCCACATCGTATTCGATGAGCTGTTTGACGGGCTCCGATATCCTGTGAATGCCCGCAACCCCTACGTCATAGTATCTCATCACCCTGACACCCATGGCCTCCGCCATCACGGCCGCTTCCTCGGCCACGGGAACATCGGATGTGCCAGCGGTTATTATCCCAATGAGGCCGTTACCTGGTTCCGGCATCCTACCTATGACGATAGCACCGCATTCCTCTCTGAACTCCGCTTCCGGGACCTTCTCCTTCACAGCTTCGAAATGATCCCTTCCCGCTTTGGAGACGAGAAGCAGATCCGCGGGGCGGGATGCGCATATCTCGGCGACCTTGGCAGGCGTCTTCGACGCCCCGTAAACTATCTCAGGTATGCCTTTCCTCATGTACCTCGATCTGTCCAAGGCACAATCCCGACCTATCCTCTCCAAATAATCCATTCGCAAAAGCTTCTCGGCCTCCTCGGAAGATATCTTGCCCTGCTTATAGGTCTCCAGAACGTCCCTGATGTCCATGATGCGGGCTACGCTTTCAAAAGTATTATTGTTTGCCTTAGATGGTCATACAGTACATATTTTTACTTTAAAATGAAATAATGTATTATATTCCAAATAATATCCCTATTCCAATGGACCCTGAACCGTCGTATAAAAACGTCGGAATCCGGGAAGAGAACGGTTTCTGGTTCCTTCCCGACGGCATATCATCAAAGGACCTGGTTGTCGGGGACAGGGTCCCGGATTTCGAAGCTTCGTCCACCGACGGGCGCTTCGTTCTTTCAGAGCGCGTTGCCAAAGGTCCGGTGCTGCTGTATTTCTATGTTGTCAATTACGGGAAAACGTGCATAAATTACATGGCTCTCATGAATGAGAGGAAACAGGAGCTTGACGACCTTAACGTCTCCCTTGTGCACATAAACCCGGAATCCCTGGAGAATCATCGTGCTTGGATAAGATATACGAGCTCGCTCTATGAGCACATAAGCGACACGGATCAAAGAATAAGCAAAGCTTACGGAGCCATTGTGGAGAGGGCCAGGACACAGAAGATATTAGGAAACACAAACAGAGAGTTCTTTCTTATTACGAGGGATATGAGACTGAGATTCGTTTGGCGCGCCTACGACCCCATGGATACTCTGCCTATGGACGAGCTCCTTGACATTCTGAGACGGGGAACAGACTCTGATTGAAGCACGATCGGCGTGTTTCAGCGATCTCCTCTGCAGCATCAGACTTGGGTGTGTCCCATTATTCACAACATTAGATATATCCCGTGAAGAGCATCAGGCAGACATGGATTACATCCCCGAATTGCTGGACCTGTTCGGAGATATGGGAAGAGTCGCAGTATGCTTCTCCGGCGGATTGGACAGCACCGTTCTCGCGGCTCACGCCCGAAAAGCCCTCGGGGATGACAGTTTAGCGATAATGGCGGATATGCCTACGCTGAGCGGGATCCAGAGGGAGATGGCAGTTACCGGCGCCAGGGCTTCGGGCATAGGTCTTCTCACTATTCCATTGGACTGGTACCGATTGCGCGAAGTCTCCTATAACGGGGAACGAAGATGCTATTTCTGTAAAAAGGCCATATTCTCTGCGATAAGGGGGGCCGCCGAATCCCACGGATTCCATAATCTTGTATCCGGCGAGAATGCGGACGACGATCTCAGTGACAGACCCGGGATGTCCGCAGGAAAAGAGGCAGGAGTGATGTATCCTCTTATCGAGCTGGGGATAGGCAGGTCGGCAATAGAGGAATTCATCTCATCCATGGGTCTTGAACGGAGGCCGTTCAAGGAGACGTGCTTATTGACCCGTTTCCCGACAGGGACCCCGGTAACGGAAAAGGACATCAGATTCGCAGAGGCCTGTGAAAGGTCCGTGAGAGATGTCGCAGGCATAGGGCTTGTAAGGGTAAGGATCTCCGGACGCACGTGCAACGTGGTGTCCTCTCCCGAAGAGAGAGCCCGTCTTTTCGAGAACGGCGAAGCGGTGATATCCGCCCTTGAAAGCATGGGATTCAAAGAAGTAATGCTTGATCCTAAGGGCTATTTCTAAGAATGCTTTGGGTAACAGGAGACGATGAGTCTTCTCAGACCCGGTTGTTGCAAGGGGTCGTCTCCTGTTTCGTACCAAGAATGACGGTTTCCCTATTTAACCCCTGTGAAGGCAAAGATTTAACACTATGTTACGGCCGAACGCATTCCTGAACTCATCTTTCATCTCATTCAGACGCCACATCACCATGTCAATGTCCTCTTTCGAATGTATTTTCATCTCCACATTGATGCCGTCATCAGAGAAGGACAGGCTCATTACGGGGCAGGTCCTGCTGCGGTCCATAACATCTGCATATCTGAGTATCACCGTGGACATCATCATGCTGCTCAGATCCTTTTTGCTGAATATCGAGAGCATCCCGTTCGTGGGCAAGGGCATCTTCTTGTAATGGAATCTGGCCATCAAAGCTATCGCATCTATGTCCTCTATTGCCAGCCCGGGAAGCCCCGTGCTCTTGATCAGCATGTATGAGTATATCCTGTGCTTTGAGAACCCGAAAAGCTCCCCTATGTCATGAAGTATGGAGGCGTATCTCAAACGGTCCCGCCATCTGTCATCCATATTATGGACGCCCGCTTCCCTGAGGCCGTCGAATATCGCCATTGAGTTATCAGTCACACAGTCCGCATGAACCTTGTCATATCCGCACCTCTTAGCAAGAGCCAGTACAGAGGATTCCTTCTCATCGATGTCACCCATGCCGTGCTCCATGAGATAATCGACATACATCCCCTCCTTGAGGCCAAGATCCGATACCTCTATACGATCAATACCGAAGATCGTCATAAGCTCCTCGGCTATCGCGCCTCCGGGCGTTATTATATCTATCCTGTTCGCAGAAAGACCAGGGAAAACCATCTTCGCCTCAGCATCGGTCTTCCTGAGATCCTCCATCAAAGGTCTCAGCTCTGCAAGGGTGAAGTACGAATTGTTGCCATCGCCTCTTCTGGCGGCGCACATGTCGGCGAGCGCCATCATGGTGCCTGAAGAGCCGACGGCCCTCTCGAAGCCTATGTCCTTGACCGCTTTCGCAGATCGGTATGAATGGAGAAGCACTTCCCTCTGATAGCTGCCGTACTCGCTTTCCGATATTGGGCCGCTCTGCTCGAAAGGGAAAGAGTACGCATATCTGACAGAGCCCATGGCCAGACTGTCCAGGTACAATATCTCCCTGCCTTGACCGATGGATACCTCAGTGCTCCCGCCGCCTATATCTATGAAAATGGTTCTTTTGTCAACGCCCTTGCCTCCGGTGACCCCCAGATTTATCAGTCTGGCTTCCTCCTCCCCGGATATAACGTTTATATGATAGTCGTCGCCCTTTATGGCCTTCAGGAGCTCCGACCTGTTTGGAGCTTCCCTGGCGGCGCAGGTGGCGAAGGAGATGATCTCCTCGGCACCCAAATTCTTGGCTATATGCACGAAGCTCCTGGTCACTAATCGGCATTTCTCTATGGTGGTGCGATCGATCCTGCCATCCTTGTAGAGGCTCTGACCCAGCCTAACCATCTCCTTGTCATGGAATATCGGCATGCCGATTGTACCTGGGAAGAACTTTATCACCAGAAGATGGATGGAATTGGACCCTATGTCAATGAAGGCTACGGTCTTATCCTTTCCCATGCCAAGACCCTCTGTTCTCTATGAACCATGTCTGAGACCTGAAGCTCTTGCCTTTGGCCTTCACCTTCACATATGAGCCGTCTGACATCAGCTCCCTCGCTTTCACATTGTCGGCCAGGTGGTTCTTCAGCAGCTTATCCCTTATCTCCATGAGCATTACCTTGTCCAATATGGGAAACAGCACTTCCACCCTTGCGATCAGATTGCGCGGCATCAGATCCGAGGAACCGAGATACATCTCAGGGTCACCGCCGTTCTCGAAATAATATATGCGGGAGTGTTCCAGGAACCGATCCACGATGCTTATCAGCCGTATATTATCAGATATCCCTTTGATCCCGGGCCTAAGGCAACACAGCCCCCTTATGTTGAGGTCGATCTTGACCCCGGCCATGGATGCCCTGTAAAGCGAAGATATGATGTCCTGGTCCACGAGTCCGTTGGCCTTCATCGCTATGTAACCGCTCCCGCCCTTCTTCTTGTGCTCTATCTCCCGATCTATCTTCTCAATGAGACGGCTCTTGATGGACATCGGAGCCACAAGAAGGTGCCTGTAGTCTCTGGGGCCGTAATAGCCTGTAAGCGCGTTGAAAAGCTCACCCACATCCTCCCCTATCTCGCGATTTGCAGTGAAGAATGATGTGTCGCAATATTGCTTCGCCGTGCTCACATTGTAATTCCCAGAGCTCATATGAGTGTATCTGACCAGGCTTTCCCCCTCCAGCCTTACGATCTGCAGTATCTTGCAGTGCACCTTGAGCTCTATCGGCCCAAAGACGACGTGAACGCCTATCTTCTCAAGGTCCTTGGCCCATTTTATATTCCTGTTCTCATCGAACTTCGCCCTTAGCTCCATGAGCACAGAGACGGTCTTACCGCTCTCCCTGGCTCTTTTCAGAGCAGTGATTATGGACGAATCGTTGCCGATCCTGTAGAGGCAGATCTTTATACTCTGTACCTTCGGGTCCTCCGCCGCTTCTTTCACCAACCTCACAACGGTGGCAAACGACTCATAAGGGTGGAACAAGAGCCAGTCCCTCTCTTTTATAGAATCGAAGATGTTGCAATCCTCCGTCAGCTCCGCCGGAGTGTATGGTACGAAGGACTCCTCATGAAGCTTCGGTATGTTCAGATTGGCGATCTGCCAGAGGTCCGACAGAGCTATCGCGTTCCTGGCAGTATGGATCTGGCTAGGAGACAAGGACAGGTTCTTGCCGAATATGCTGACCAGCGCCTTTGGTGTGGTTCCATCAACAGTCATCCTTACGGGAAACCCTGTATCCCTGTCGTCAAGGCTGTCCTCCACTGCCTCCATGAGATCGCAGGCCTCATCTATTGTGACCTTGACGTCAGCATTCCTCGTAACCCTGAATGTATGCGTGCTCCTTACCTTGAAACCTGGGAACAGCAGGTTGACGGAATCCTTCACCATGTCTTCCAGGAAGATGAAGTCCATACCTGGGCTGTCAGACGGTACCTCCACGAAACGCCCTATTATCCCGACGGGGATCTTCACCCTCGCATAGTTCAGCTCCCCGTTCCTCTCCATCTCCACCGCAAGATTCAGTGAGTTGTTCGATATGAATGGGAATGGGTGGGAGACATCAAGTGCCAGAGGAGTCAGGAGAGGATGCACCCTCTCTTTATAGAATCCGGAAACCCACTTCCTCTGATCGGGGGTAAGGTCCTTTATGTCCTTTATCCGGATGCCCTCTGCCGACAAATCCTTCCTTATTCGCTTCCAACAGGACTCGTAATTCTTAGTGAGATCTCCGACTATACTCAGTACCTTATTCAGAACTGTGGACGGGTCCGCCTGATCGGGGCCTAGGATGGCCGCCGTAGAGTTGGACTGCATCAGCAGCCCGTATATGCGTATCATGAAGAACTCGTCCAGGTTATTATGGCATATGGCGAGGAACTTCACCCGTTCAAGTAAAGGGACGGATCTGTCCTGAGCCTCTTCCAGACACCTCTTGTTGAACTCCAGCCAGGATATCTCCCTGCTTATGTATAGAGCCGGATCGCTGAGGTTCGGTTCAGGCATTCTTTCCCCATTCGGATATCTCAATCCGCAATAGATAACTTTGCTCAATCATCCAAGCGCACAGATACGGAGCGTCCGTGGGCTGTAAGGCCTTCCGCTGAGGCTATCGTCTCTATAGTATCCGCTAATTCCTCAAGACCTTCCCGGGTCAGCATCTGCACGGTTGACGTCTTCATGAAATGTGCCACATTGAGCCCGGAACATGTCTTCGCATGCCCCGCGGTAGGAAGGACATGATTTGTGCCCGAAGCATAGTCGCCCGCCGCGACCGGTGTGTATGGACCTATGAATATCGAACCTGCATTCCTTACCATGGACAGCACCGAGAAGGCGTCGGCCGTCTGTATCGACAGGTGCTCGGGGGCCATCTCGTTCATTATGGCCGCCGCATGCTCTACGGTATCTGTGATTATGTAACCGGAGTTCTTCATAGCCTCCGTTATGATCTTCTTCCTGTCCTCTTTCCTGACGGCGGCCTCTATCTCCTTGCCCACGGCCTCGGCCAATCCCGGGCTGTTGGTCACCAGTATAGCTGCCGACGAGGGATCATGCTCCGCCTGGGCTATGATATCCGCGGCCACGAACCTCGGGTCCGCTGTCCCGTCAGCGATTATGCCTATCTCGCTGGGTCCCGCAGGGAAATCGATCTCCACGACATTCCTGAGAAGGGTCTTGGCAGCGGTCACGTAAACATTCCCGGGCCCCACGATCTTTTGCACCGGCTCTATGCTCTCTGTCCCCAGGGCCATAGCGGCCACTGCCTGGGTGCCCCCTAATTTGTATATCTCATCTGCCCCGGCGATGTCCATGGCCACAAGAGTCAGCGGACTGACCGGGGGAGGTGTGCAGCATATCACCTCATCAACGCCCGCAACCTTGGCGGGTATAACGCTCATAAGGGCGGTAGATGGATAAGATGCCCTACCTCCTGGCACATAGCAACCAACTCTTTCCAGGGGGACGCTTTTTACTCCCAGAGTCACTCCCGGGGAAATCTCGGTCAGCCACAGATCCCTGGGCCTCTGCATTATGTGAAAGTCCTCTATGCTTGCGGCAGCATTCTCCAATTCCTCCACCAATTCAGGGGAGACTCTGTCGTACGCCTCGTCTATCTCATCCCGGGTCACCCTGAAGGACTTCAGGTCTGCCTTGTCAAACTTGGCTGTCAGCTCCCGGAGGGCCTTGTCGCCCCCTTTCCTGACCTGATCGATTATCGCCAGAACGCTCTCTGAAACATCATCGGTCTTAGAAACACGATTCTTCTGCCAGAATCCTTCGTCCATCTGCTGCCACATACTGCTTCGATGGCATAACTATGATTTAAGCATTCCATCAAGGCGCGGGCGCGGTCGATATTATATAGAGACGAGGCAATCGGAGAATAAGGGATAGAATGAAGCGTGTGGCATTGTCTTTCTCTGCGGCCGCCTCGGTCTTGAGTGTTCTCTTCATAGGGACACCGGCAGCAGCATTCACTGGATCCGAGTACTCTTTCCCCAACTACTCCATAACTGACTTCCTGAACGATGCTGTTTCCGTCTTCTCGGAGCTCGCCGGCATGAGGGTAGAGACCTGGACCGGCTTCGGGAAATTCGTTCTGGAGAGCACTTTCATAGGCGGCGCGCCTTTCACCTCTATATCCAACATATACTTCATGATCTGTGTCGCATTCATACTGATCTCGGTCTTGGCTGCGATCATATCTGCGAAGGTATACGCCAAGAAAGAGGGGTCTTGAGCGTTTCGGTGATCGGATGAATATTATAATCGTAGGCGCTGGGAGAGTCGGCTATACGGCGGCAGAGGTATTGAGCCAAGTTCATAATCTGCTGCTCATAGAGAATGACATTGACAAGGCGGAAACATCAAAGAATCTTCTTAATGTCTCGGTTCTCAACGACGATGGCACCAATCCGGCCGTTATAAGGGATGCGATACGCCGCAATCAAGCGGACGTGATAATATCCACCACGATACAGGATGAGGATAACCTCTTCATATGCATGATGGCTAAGAGGATTAAACCCGAGATAAGGACCATCGCCCGGGTCAGGAATCCGGATTATTTCATCCCCACGAGCAAGGATGCTGTGGATCAGATCATATCCCCTGAGTTGATAGCCGCTCAAAAGATAGCTACTCTGGCCTTGTTGGAGAATGCGGTGGATTATGAGACCCTGGAAGCTTTCAATATGGGCCTTGCCACATTCCTTGTCAGCAAAGACAACGAGAAGATAATCGGCAGCGTCGTCATAAGCCTGGGCATCCCCGAGGATGTCAACGTTGTCGCCATATACCGCGGCGACGAAGTGATAACGGAAACGGAGACCCTGGAGCTGCACCTCGGAGACAAAATAAGTGTTCTCGGGAGCCCTGAGGGCCTCTCGAGGTTCAATCAGATGATGGGGCTTCCGTCCGAGGCCAATGAGTTCATAATTTTGGGCGGAGGCGTCACAGGATCCAATACCGCCGGGATACTGGAATCCAAAAAACGGTATGTGAAGCTCATAGAGCCGGACGTGGAGCTCTGCCGCAAACTGGCGAGGACGTTCAGCAATGTCATAGTCGTCAACGGGAACATAGTCGATCCCCATGTGCTTCAAACTGAGAACGTGGGAAGAGCCGATGTCGTGATAGCCATCTCTGACACGGACGAAACGAATCTTCTGGCCAGTCTCATGGCGATGAAGCTGGGCGCACCTAAGATCATAGCGAAGTATTCCATGGTGGAGTACGAGGACATATTCGATTTCACGGGCATACAGACGATGATCGGTTACCACCGCATAGTTGCCAATGAGATAACGAAGACCCTGGTATCCGACGAGACCTCGCTTTTGCAGATGAAAAGAGAAGGAGAGACCTTCTTCAGCGTGAGGGTGAGCCCGAAATCAAGATTGGTGGACGAGCGCTTCGGCGATATAAGCTTCCCCAAAGGAGCGAAGCCCACGTGCATAGTCCGGGACGGCATCGTGATATACCCGCGTATGGACACGGTGTTCAAGAGCGGCGATAAAGTGCTTATGTTCACGTACAAAGTGGATATGCAGAAGCTGAACAGGCTGTTCGGCATGAAAATCGATATAAATGTCTGAGGGCCGAGAATGGAGAAGACCGTATTCAGATACAAGAAGGAGAGACATCTCAGGTATGAGAACGCGTCCCTCTATACTCTGGGCATAATCCTGCTCGGCCTCTCCCTTGTCATGATACCTTCTCTGGTTTGGACGATATACGACGGGGACCCATACGAGGTTTTCCTGTGGCCGGCGGTGTTCGCGTTCGTCAGCGGCCTCGTGCTGGTTTCCCTTGTAAGGATGCCCGACCACGTGAACCCGCTTACTGGGCTATTCATGCTGGGCATGGTCTGGTTCGTCACGATAACTTTCGGTGCGATACCTTTCATACTGGCCGGAATGACTCCTGTGGATGCGATATTCGAATCATGCAGCGGATTCACAACAACCGGAGCGACCATTATGACCGACATAGAATCCTGGCCGAATGGGATATTGCTGTGGAGATCGATGACCCAGTGGGTCGGAGGAATAGCTATCATCATAATCTTCCTTCTCCTGATGCCTATGGTCGGATTCGGTAGCAGGAACCTTCTTGAGAACGAGATGACGGGTTCAGGAGGCGGAAATTTCTCCACCAGGATGAAGGATGCCGCAAAGCAGTTCACCATAGTTTATATCGGCCTGAGCGCGATAATGGCCATACTCCTCACTTTCATGGGCATAGATCTGCTGTCTACCCTGTGCATGACCTTCTCATCCATCTCCACCGGAGGGTTCCTGAACACCGCGGACAGCATGGCAGGAGAGCTCTGGTACGTCAAATGGGTGGTCATACTCTTCATGTTCATGGGGGGTGTGAATTTCTATCTTCACTTCCGCGCGATAAACAACAGAGACATTAGGGTCTATTTCCGCAACAAGGAATTCACTTACATGCTGGCCTGGTTCTTCTTTGCCAGTGTGGTCGCTTATGCCCTCATAAGCCGTACCAGCATAATGGGGGAAGGCCTGGTGGAAGAGTTCTATAACATCACGGACATGGTGCTGACGGTGGTCTCCGCCGGAACATCGACCGGCTTCGTGGGAGATGTGCCGCTCAGTGCGTGGCCTCTGTCTGCAATCATGCTGCTGTTCCTGATCTCCTTCGTGGGCGCATCATCCGGATCCACGGCAGGAGGAGTCAAGATATCTCGGATCGTGATATCCCTAAAGTACCTCTGGAACGGCGTCAAGCAGATGATCTATCCCCGCGGCATATTCGATGTGAAGATAGAGAAACAAAGCCTGGATGACAGCGTTGTGTCCTCGGCAGTAGTCATATTCCTGCTCTTCATGATGAGCGTTGTATTCGGTTCCGCAGTATTGGTAGCAACAGGACTGCCGTTCCTGGATTCGGTCTACACTTCGATATCCGCCCTTTGCAACACCGGGCTCGGAATAGGTGTTTTCGCTGAATCCTACGGCGAAGCTAGCGATTTCGTGAAGGTGTTCATGACCATACTCATGTGGGTAGGCCGTTTGGAGATAACCGCAGCACTGGCTCTTCTGACTCCATCTTTCTGGAAGGAGTTCCTCATCGGCACAAGGAAAAGGATATCCAAGCTCTAAGATATCGAATTGCAGGCATCCAGTATGCGTATGGCCGCCGGATGCCCGGGGGACTTATGATTGATGGTGCCGGCGAACAGCTTCGCATGAACCGCATCCCCCTTCTCGACCAGGCACATGGCCATGGTCTCCAGGGCCCCTATATGGAGAGGGTCGGCCTTCAAGGCCCTGTTACCGTAGTTCACCGCGGCCGGCAGCTTGCCTTCCAATCTCATAACGTAGGCCATTACCGCAAGGGAATCCACGTTCCTCTTGTCCTCCTTCAGCCTCGACTTGGCGAACTTGACGGCCTCTTTCTCCCTGCCTGCAGCTATCAGGGATGAGCAATAGGATATCGTGGCATCATAGGAATCGTCTTCCTTTGCCAAAGCGGCGGATTCGAGAACGGCTTCTTCATAACGGCCGAGTGCGCATAGAGCCTCTGACATGAGTATCCTGGAATCCCTCGCTCTCGACCCCGAGAGGACAGAGAGAGCGTCATCGTGCCTGCCGGACATGAAGAGCATGCGCCCGTATTGCTCGGGACGGTCCTTTACCATCCCCATTCTGTCCATTCCTTCCATGGCCTCCTCCGGCATCCCGAGCATGCCTATTGCGAAAAGGATCTCGAAACGTTCGGTCTCATCCTCGGGAAGATTGGACAGGATGTCGGAAAGAACCTCTTCGGTTCCGCCCTCATCGCCTATTACCTTCATAACGCTGGCACATCTTATGCCGATGGAAGCTTTTCCTCTGTGAGCGTCCGCTAACGAACGTGTTCTAATCTTAGCCGAACCATAATCGCCTTTCTTGATCAATTCGGTTATCCGGGAGAATTCCTCTTCCGCTTCCATCAGGACAGCAGAGAACCAATGTGGATAAAACCTTTATGCGATGTCGTGACGGCGACCGGTCTTAGCTCACGGAGACCGCATCCTAAATAACGGTGCACGACTATCACCGCCCACGCATGAAGATAAAGACGTTCACCGTTTATGGCCTGTTCCGGACGCATGACTGCCAGCTGAACCTCTCTGATTCAGGTCTCACTTATGTTCATGCCGTCAATGCGACCGGGAAGAGCACCCTCCTGCGCCTGATGTACTCCATACTTACGGGCGACGAGCAGACCATCAGAGGAATACCCTTCGACAGAGCCGATCTGACCTTCTTCGATGAGACCAACCTGGTTGTGGAGAAGGAAGAAGACGAGCTCCGTATAACGGTGATACGCAACGAAGTGCCGACCTCCATCACCATTGAAGAATTGGTCGACATGTTCGACGCAGTCTACATGTCCCCGGAGAGGTCTACGGTAAGGAAGATGGATGGCAGGCTCGTACCGGCTCTGGAAGCCTATGCCAATGAGCTGCACGACGAGATCATGTTCGCCAAGGAGCACAAGGACCTGGTCGAGGTCCCCTGCGAAGATGACGCGAACATGACCGATGAGGAGATAATATTCTGGTCCAAGGACCTTAAGGCCAAATTGGATTTCATTGACGAAGCCGGATTCTCAGTCGACATGCCCTCCGGCATGAGATTCCCTCCGACACGCTATGACCTGGTGGACGAAAGGAAGGCGTACATAGGGTTGGCACGCTCCCTCGAGGAGTATGTGAAGAGGAACTACCTGCTGGCCGAGTCGATGATCGTGTACATGGACATCATAAACGGCCTTCTCACTGACAAGCACATCTACATCAAGGATAATTCTCACATAGGCGTTGAGATGGACGGCGGAACATCCCTCAGCCTCTCCTATCTGTCCTCCGGAGAGAGGCAGATAATGATCATCTTCTACCGCCTGCTTTTCCACGCCGCTCCGGGCGCCATCGTTCTGCTTGATGAACCGGAGGTCTCACTGCACATATCATGGCAGCAGAGGCTGGGCGGCATATTCCTTGACGTCTGCAGACTGAGGGACCTACAGATCATAGTCGCCACCCATTCACCCCAGATAATACATGACAGATGGGATCTGGCAACGGAACTGAGGGTTGACTTTGCGTGAATACCTAGGACCTACGGACATTGCGAACAACATCTCCATGCTGAGAGGGGCCTTCGACGGGACAGTATTGGTCGTTGAGGGGGTCACAGACTACAGGCTGTATGGAAAGCTGTCCGACCGGGAGAACGTGGAGCTCATTGTCGCCCATTCCAAGGATAATGCATCTACTGTGGTCAAGGAGCTTTTCCACAACCGCAAGGACGACAAGGTCCTGGGAATCGTCGATTCAGACCTGGACAGGGTCCTGTCGGTCAGACGTGACCCTCCTCTGTTCCAGACGGACACCCGGGATCTGGAGAGCATGATGATACGCAGCCGGGCCCTGGATGAGGTCATCTGGGAGTACGGGGAACGCGCCAAGGTTGAGAGTTTCGTGAAGAATTACGGAGATATCAGGGATGTTCTGATAAACTCCGCATATCCGCTTGGAACGCTGATGCTGATATCCGAGAACAACGGACGGGACCTGTGCTTCAGGGACCTGGACTTCGGCAGGTTCATAGATCGCAGAACCCTTCAATGCGACATACGCAACATGGTCGACGAGGTCATGTACAACTCCCACAGCCCCAACCTAAGCGCCAAGGATCTCCGTAAGAGATTGGAAGAGGAGATGGAGCATCACAGGGACCCGTGGACGATATGCAGGGGCCACGATCTCGTGGAGATCCTTCTGATCGGCCTAAGGCATATTTTCGGGGGCTATAACAGCAGCAACATGAGATGCGGCGAGCTCAACGGGGCATTAAGATTGGCTTTCGATATAGAGCATTTCACAGAGACCAAGCTCTACCGCACCACAAGCGATTGGGCCTGTAAAAGGGATCTGCCGCTGTGGATCAGCGGTCTGGAGTGAAATCCACCCTTTCTGTTCCGGATGCGTTCTCCATGAGCCTCTGCACCTTGCGCTCGCTCTCCTCGAGTATCTTCCGGCAGTGATCCCTCAGCTTTATCGCCTTCTCATAGATCTCCAGACTCTCATCAAGGTCAAGGCCTCCGGCCTCCAGTTCCTCAACCAGTGCCTCTAGGGCGCCCAGGCTCTCCTCGAACGTCATATCCTCGATATCCTTCTCATTCCTCTCTTCTTCCATGTTCACTCACCTCTTCCACTTCAGCTTTGACGGTTCCGTCCCTCATCGTAATGGTCATCTTCGACCCTGCTCTGAGGCCGGAGACGGATGTGACCGTCCTCCCTGCCTCATCGGTCACGAAACTGTATCCCCTGTCCAGCACCCTCCGGGGGTCTAGTCCTGCGAGCATCTGCGACCTGTGCTCCAATTCCCTGGAGTTTCCGGCCAGCCTTCTGACGACGGAATCATCCATCGCCTCCGAGACCGAGTCCAGAGCCACCCAGTAGCCCTCCACCTTCTCAGCGGCCCTCTTCGGATCCAGCTTGGCATTCAGAACTTCATATCTGGAGGACATGAACCTCAGCCTCTCAGACACAGACGACGCTCCCCTCTCAGACAGAAGATTGAGCTTCGCGCCGTATCTCTCCAGCGTAACCGCGGCATTCCTTGGGTCCAGCCTAGCGTTCGGATAGGCGAACCTGGACCGCATATCCTTGACTATGGATGTCAGGGAGCGCGCCATCTTGCCTGTCATGAACAGCAACCCCCTCCTTAGGTCATCAAGGTCCCGGGTGCACATCACGGCCGCCATCGTAGGGGTTTCGGCATATGCGTCCGCCACTCTGTCCGAGAGGGATTTATCCGTCGCATGGCCGACAGCAGAGACCACCGGCACTTTGGATGAGGCTATGGCTCTTACCACTATCTCTGAATTGAATGCCGAAAGGTCCTCGGCGGATCCTCCGCCGCGCCCGACTATGATCACATCCACATCCTTCTGGGAGTTGAGAAGGTCGATCCCCGCCACAACGGACTCCGGGGCCCCGTCACCCTGAACCTTGGCCGCTGCGAGGATGATGCCTGCAGGGAATCTCTTCGCCACGGTGTCTATTATATCCTTTATCACAGCCCCCGTTGGAGATGTGACCACGCCTATTGCGCGGGGATAGACGGGCAGTTCCCTTTTCCTCTCAGCATCGAACAGACCCTCTTTCAGCAGCCTGGCGGTTAGCTCCTCCAGTGCTGCGCTTGCCTCTCCCTTGCCGTACGGCTTCATCCATTCTATGTTGAAGCTCAGGGACCCGCCTTTCGAATAGAACGATGCTCCGCCGAATACCAGCACCTTCATCCCTGGTTTCGGATCGAAGGATAGCCTGGATGCTGCGAACTTGAAGAAAGTGCATCTTATGTTCGACTGAGAATCCTTGAGATCCAGATAATAATGCCCCGATGTGGCCCGGGTTATGGACGAGATCTCCGCGACCATGGTCACATTCCTTATCTCCTGGGATGAGGAGATGACCGCCAGTACCTTCTCGTTGAACTGTGTGACCGTCATCAGCTCTGGCATGGGCGGGCAATGGCATTGCTCCGTTAAATCCGTGACGGGTCGTCAGTATTTGCTCTGCCGCCTTAGACTGATTATTATGTAAGCCGTCATAAGGGCAAGATCCAGTGCCGTTGCGGAGCCGGAAGCATTGAGGGGCGCCTCTTCTCCGTAAATGGCGGAATAGGCCTTCATTATCGCCTTGTTCTCCTCAAATGGCTTCCTGCACCTAAGAGAATACGGCATTCTGGAGGAGACCGAGGGCATTATGGAGACCTCGAAGGTGATGTCCCAGGGTTCTGGGATCATATATCTGTAGAATACGTTAGCAACATCGAAGGATGTCACGGTCCCGCCTTTCAGTATATCCTTGACCTCTTTGACCACCGAATCTGCCGGATCCGCATCGGCAAGGTCCGACGCCTTCATGCCTGAATTATTCTCCAGATATTCTATTTTGGATTCATCCAAGGACCCGGGCTCATGGCGTATCCTATTCTGGTACACACTCCTTATCTCCCCGGAGTCAAGATCCACGGATGCTATCCCCACCTCTGCAACCCCGTCCTTCGGATATCCGTCAGGTCCGGTGGGTATCACCTGGATAACGAAGATGTCCTTGCTCACAAATGTAACATAGCAGACTATATTATTTTAATAGGCGTTCACAAAACGATATCGATGAGGACAGCGAAAACCATAGACGAGCTTTACGAAGAGGTTGAGGATTATGATCTCGTACTATGCAACGACGCCCCTCTGGCACTTGCCCTCGGCAACAGGGTGAGGAGACCGATGATAGGCATTTTCTCCATAACCCCGAGACAGTTGGCCGGGGATGTGGCCCTGAGAAAGCTCCAGACCGGTTTGTTGAGCGACATACGCCTGGTCAAACTGATATCGAAATACACAGGATATGACATCAGATTCGTCCACGGGGAAGTGGACAACATACTCAGGATGAGACGCTACACCGCAGATGTGCGCCCTCATCTCGGGAAAAGAGCCCAGAGGATCTACGATGAGCTGATGGCACTGCCCACCCTTGACAGGGTGATGGGGGAATTCGACGCAGAGAAGGACGGCATATTCGACGGACTGAGGGTCGCGGTGATTGGCGGAGAGCTCTACGATGATCTGGATAAGCACTTCAACCCGAAATTCGGAACCTACGATGAGATATCCCCATTCAAAAAGGGAGACTACAAGATAAGGGAGATAAGGGAGCTCGGCAACGACCGCCAGGTCGCCGAGAACGCAGTGGACCTCATCAATGCAGAGAACGCGGAGGATGTCGCCATAGTGATGGACGTGGGAGGGCAGATCGCTGATGCGGTGCGTTCTGCACTATACAGGAAAAAGATACCTTTCATCAACTCACTGAGCGTGAAGGACCTGCACAGCGTAAGGGACTTCCTGGAATTCCTGTCCCTGAGCCTTTCTTTCGATATAATCAGAGTGAAGCATGTGAGGGAGCTTCTCTCGGC
>JAQVOB010000053.1:0-5000 GCA_028702835.1 Candidatus Methanomethylophilaceae archaeon | reverse complement strand
CGTGGGGTATGTATATCGCTTTCCTCTTGGAGAGCCCGAACTCGAACTGATCGGAAATGTTCTTGGTAGGACACTTCACAATGCAGTCTCCGCAGCCCGTACACTCGTCGGGGTCAACGTATCTTGCTTTCTTCTTGACTGTTACCTTAAAGTCGCCTTCCTTTCCGTCGACCTTAACGACCTCTGAGAAGGTCATCATGGTGATGTTCGGGTGGCCGGCACAGTCTGCCATCTTTGGGGACAGAATGCAAGCGGAACAGTCGTTCGTCGGGAACGTCTTGTCGAGACGGGCCATCTTTCCACCGATGGTGGGGTCTTTCTCCACCAGGTAGACATGTATGTCCCTGTCCGCAAGATCCAACGAAGCCTGAATCCCTGCGATTCCTCCTCCAATAACCAACGCTGATTTTGTCAAATCTTTGCCTCCGTTAATTACATAGATTGTTTGGAACTGGAAAGTAGGAACATGCTTGGGTATTTTAACCATTTCTACATAATTGTTTTATATAACATTTGCATTATTAAATAGACTTTTTGAATTATGGAGAAAAAAACGTTCAACAATATTTAGTGTTACCTAAATATTTTCAAGCCAGATGTCCAAAAAACGAATATCGCAATGTATTACCTTAACAGACAATACTACTCTATTATTTGTCTTTTTTACAGAGATACTTCGGAAAATCCGAAGCATTTTCTCCGGTTAATCGAATTCCTCGTTATGAAAATCAGTAAGAATAATAACCAAAAAATGATACTCTGTTGCGATTGCATTGATCGAGTATTATCTGCTGGCTCTTTCCATGATGGTCCTTTTTGCCATCACTGCAAGAGTTTTACGAAAATCTAGAGAGGGCAGGATTTTTCTCGAAAAATTGTACAATGAGAAAAAAATCGCAAGAAAATCTACCAAACTTTTGGAAGAAGGCAACATAGACAAAACCTGCAGAATCTGCTTCGGGAGCATCGAAGGGGGCATAGTAGCCGAATGCTCCTGTGGGAATTCATTCCATGTTTCCTGTGCAGAGCCTACCTCCCGATGCCCTTATTGCGATAATCCGTACGGTCAGATGCTCATAAGGGGGGCGAAGACATCCAAGTGCCCTTTCTGCGGAGAACGGATGACCTCAGACATATGCGTTTGCGGGACCGTTTACCCTTTTGAGGACGGGACCTTCAAGTGCGTCTGCGGCGCACCGATGCATATGTCCATGACCACATGTCCGGAATGCGGTGCCAAATACGAGACGTTCATGGCTGTCCCCAGAGAAACGGTTTAAACACCGCGGACCATGTGGACGCATGGTAGTGAAGGAGAAGAGGGGTCGACGAAGATATGTTGCCTTCAGAGTGGACCCAATATTGCGCAGGGACGATCTCAGAAGAGCCCTTGCAGCGGGCTCCGTCATCCAATGCTCAGAGGGGTGGGCCATCATAAGATGTGCTCCTTCCGAGACCTCCGTCGTGGCAGAAAGCATCCGATCCGCCTATCCGGGAACCGTATCTCTGGCCACCTCCGGGACGCTGAAGACCCTCCGGGAAAGGTACCCTGATCTGGAGCGCACGAAGCCCCCAAAGAGACGCACTTAGGGCACTTTCTGCATAATATGAAAGGCCATAAATACTGCCTGCATATACTATGCGCGATAGGAACAGAACAAGGAGCGTTTTTACTATGCAACCAGGACAAATGGCATATGACAGGGGGATTACGGTATTCTCCCCGGACGGCAGGCTTTTCCAGGTCGAGTACGCCCGCGAGGCCGTGAAGAAGGGCACAACGGCCATCGGCCTCAAATTCGACAACGGAGTCATCCTCATAGGGGACAAGCATGCATCCAGCAGACTGGTGGAGCCTGACTCGATCCAGAAGATCTACATGGTGGATGAGCACATAGGGTGCGCGACATCCGGGCTTGTCGCCGATGCGAGGATACTGGTCGATGAAGCCAGGAAGGATGCCCAGATCCACAAGATAACCTACGGGGACAACGTAACGATAGAGGGCCTCGTTAAGAAGGTCTGCGATTTCAAACAGAATTACACTCAGTACGGCGGGGTCCGCCCGTTCGGCACAGGTCTGCTCGTGGCAGGCGTTGACGACTTCGGATGCCAATTGTACGAGACCGATCCCTCCGGCGCCCTGGTGGCGTACAAGGCCGGTAGCATAGGCTCGGGCCGCCCGACTGTCATGGACGTCTTCGAAAAGGAGTTCGAGGACAACATGACATACGAGGCTGCCCTGGCGCTTGGCCTCAGAGCCCTTGCGGCCGCCACCGAGGATGAGCTGAACTCTCACAACATCGAGGTCGGCGTTGTGGAGAAGGGCAGGATCTTCAGGACCCTTAACGATAAGGAGCTCGAAGAGGCCATCGGCAAAATGTGAGGGAAGATGGTAGATCTGGATAATGCGGTCGTCGCCCGCTTGGATACCCATGGGGAGACGTTCGAGATCCTGCTCGATCCTACGGTGATCAGGGACATAAAGGCCGGCAAGGACGTCGACCTGCTGGAGCACATGGTGATAGACGATGTCTTCAACAATGCCAGCAGAGGGACCAGGCCTCAGAGCGAGAAGATCGTTGAGGCCTTCGGGACCACCGACATCCGCGCGATCGCCAGCCGAATCATCGAGAAAGGCGAGATCCAGATTACGACCGAGCAGAGGAGGGAGATGCTGGAGGCCAAGAGGCAGCGCATTGTGGCCTACATCTCTTCCAACGCCATAAATCCCCAAACCAAGCTGCCCCACCCGCCCAACAGAATAAGCATGGCCCTCGACGAGGTGAAATTCCACGTCGACGCATTCAAGACCATGGAGAAACAGGTCGATGAGGCCATGAAGCTGCTGAAGCCGCTTATTCCGATAAGGTTGGAGAAATCCAGGGTCGCAGTGAGGCTGAGCGGCACCGACTACGGGAAGTGCTACGAGGATCTCATAGGCTTCGGGGTCGTGGAGCGCGAGGAATGGCAGAAGGACGGCTCCTGGATAGGGGTCATGGAGATACCTGCCGGAAGGATCAACGAATTGACCGGCAGAATGAAGGACAGGACGAGGGGCACCGCGGAAGTGAAGCTCATCTCCTGATGAAATATAACGAGTCTGAGAAGTGATAACATGGAGAAAAGAAGCGCCAGACCGGCACGCGAGATTGTAGTGCCGGGCGATATTCTGGATGACAGCGGCGCCAAGGCCGGCGACAACACATACACCGTCGACGGCAAGGTATACGCAGCAGTACTGGGAGTGAAGAACAAGAACCAGTACGGCGTGGGCGTCATACCCTTGGGCGGCAGGTACATGCCGAAACCGGGGGACATGGTCATCGGAATGATTAACGATATAGGATCATCCAACTGGATGGTGGACATAAGAGCCCCCTACCCAGCCCCGCTGCATGTCAGCGAGGTGCCGTGGAAGGTGGAGTTCGGCGACACATCCAGATACCTCAACGTAGGCAATGTGGTCCTATTGAAGGTCCTCTCTGTCGATGAGGGCAAGAAGATACAGGTGACAATGAACGATTCCGGTCTCAGGAGACTTGAGGGCGGAAGACTCGTCGAGATACCGTACGTCAAGGTCTCCCGCGTAATAGGGAAGAGCGGGTCCATGATACAGATGATAAAGAACATGACGGACTGCCGCATATTCATAGGCGAGAACGGCATCATCTGGATAGATGGGGACGAGAGGAATGCGGAAGTGGCCGCCCAGGCCATAGAGATGATCGGTGAGAATGCCCACAAGGGAAGCCTCACCGAGCGTGTTAAAGAATTTATCGAGAAAGAGCTCCCCAACACAGGAGAGGTGGGAGAATGAGCGGCACTACAGACATGATTTTGGTTGACAAGGATGGAAAGAGGATAGACGGCAGAATGCCCGAAGAGCACAGGGCTGTGAAGATCGAGGCCGGTGTCCTGGCAAATGCAGACGGCTCCGCATATGTGGAGATCGGGAAGAACAAGGTACTGGCAGCGGTCTACGGGCCCAGAGAGTGCCACCCCCGACATCTTCAGGATCCCACCAAAGCCATCATCCAGTGCAAGTACAATATGCAGACCTACTCCGTAAGCGACCGTAAGAGGCCGGGAACGGACAGGAGATCCGTCGAGATATCAAAGATAACAGCGGAGGCCCTGGAGAAGGTCGTTCTGACCGAGCTCTATCCCCGCGCCTCCATAGACGTGTACATCGAGATCCTGCAGGCGAACGCGGGCACCAGGTGCGCAGGCCTTACGGCGGCATCCGTGGCCCTCGCCGATGCAGGGATACCCATGAGGGACATCATACCCGCCATCGCTGCCGGCAAGGCGGACGGGCACGTACTGCTGGACCTCAACAAGGAGGAGGACAACTTCGGACAGGCCGATGTGCCTCTGGCCATCGTTCCCAGCACGAACGAGATCGTGCTGCTGCAGATGGACGGGAACATGACCCGACAGGAGTTCGACAGAGCGATAGAGCTGGCCGTAGGCGGATGCCACGACCTTTACAAGCTCCAGAAGGAAGCACTTCTGAAACGCTACGGTGACGGAGGTGATTCCGATGAGTAATCAGGTAATATCAGAGATCAGACGCGACCACATCCTCAACCTCTTGAAGGATGGGAGGAGGACGGACGGGAGAAGGGTCGATGACTTCAGGAAGATAAAGTTCGAGACCGGGATCATTGAATCTGCCGACGGCTCTGCCGTCGTCGAGATCGGTAAGACGAAGGTCACAGCCGGCGTCAAGATAATACCCGGCACTCCCTTCGGCGACACACCCAACATGGGCGTGCTGACCACGGGAGCGGAGCTTATTCCCATGGCTCACCCCTCCTTTGAATCCGGACCTCCGGGAGCGGATTCCATCGAACTCGCAAGGGTCGTTGACCGCGGGATAAGGGAATCCGGCATGATCGACATGAGCAAGCTGTGCATAAAAGAGGGCGAGGAGGTATGGATGTGCTTCCTGGACCTTTATGCGATCAACTATGACGGGAACCTGTTCGATGCGT
>JAQVOB010000015.1:0-19801 GCA_028702835.1 Candidatus Methanomethylophilaceae archaeon | reverse complement strand
GGTAAGAACGTTGCTTTAATACGATTTGTATCTTAAAATCGCCGCCAAACCGCCTAAAGCGTCCAATTGGGCTCCTGCGTCATGCTTTGAGGATATCACCAGAACCTTGCCTCTCTGACCTTCGACCTCTTTGATCATCTTATCAAGATCCTCCTCTCTGATCTTGGTATCCAGGACCAACAGCGTCTCCACTGCCCCGGCTGCCGCTGCTCCGAGGACCTCTGAGGGCCCGTAGGTCGCCAAACCGTCCTTGCCTATCTCCTCCATGAGCTTCTCCACAGCCTCCATTTCCAGACCTGTCCTGGAATCTCTCAGGATGTCGGCGCCGAGACCTTTCTTCATCAGCTCATTGATGCCCTGCATGCCGGATTGCCCTGTGTGGTACACGTGCGGCTTCGAGATCCCGGGCTCCTTCTGCCTTATGGTCTCTGCCAAATACTCCTTCTCGAATCCGGGGCCTAGGATTATCAAAGGGGAGTCACCCTCGAGCGTGGCTTTCACCTTACTTATTATCTCTCCGTGATAACCGTCCGGTCCCTGCTTCTCCTCGTACTGCTTGCCGGACCTGCCGGACCTTATGGATGCAATCTCCTTCAGGCCGTACTGCCTCATTACCGCGACAACTGCATCGTCCTGGTCCAGGGACACGAATACCACTCTTGGCTTCGCCGTATCATCCACCGCCCTCTCCAATCTCCCCAACTGGGTGGACTTCCATCTTTCTTTTGATATCCTCAGCGTATCCCCCGGCTCGAATATCAGGGTGTGGTGCTGCCCCAAGTCCTGTGGCCCTGTCTCAATTATCCCCAGAGCCTTCAGTCTCATATCGGAGTCGGAGAATTCGATCTTCTCGATCCTGACTCCGAGGGTCATCCTCTTTTTCTCGGTCCTCTCGGCCCTTATCTTGTCTGTGGCCTTCTCCTCCCTCCTTGTGGTGGATGCGGTGACAAGATCGAGGACTTCCAGCACATTGTAGAGATGCCAGACGTCCTCGTCGCACTCCAAACGTAGGGATACGCTGTTGTCCGCTCTGTCCCTGCCGAGAATCCTCATACCGCCCTGATTGGCATGCCTATCTTTTTCTCTTTCGTTCATTGTCAGGCGTTTTGTCGGCCATCAGACATGGGATTCAGGAAGTTGTCATGCTCGGTTGGGAGATATTATATACAAAATTAAGTTGTGATTATTCCCCGATGTCGAGCAGATATCTTGTACTCGAAGACGGGACGGTTTTGAAGGGGAAAGGCTTCGGACATGACGGAGCCTCATACGGAGAGGTCGTCTTCAGCACGGGCATGGACGGTTATCAGGAAGGATTGACTGATCCGTCTTTCTGCGGACAGATCCTCGTCTTCTCATATCCGCTCATAGGGAATTACGGGATAAAGAAGGAATACAGCCAAAGCAACACGGGGGCCCAGGTAAGCGGTGTCGTCGTAAGCGAATACTGTGATATCCCTTCCCCCATGTACGGAGGAGAACCACTGGGGAACCTGCTTGAGGAAAGCAAGGTACCCGGGATATCCGGCATAGACACCAGGAGCCTCGTCATAAAGATAAGGAACAGCGGGACCCTGAGAGGCGCCATCGTCTCGGATGAGGGCAGCGTACGTGAGACCCTGGAGCAGCTGAAGTCCAAACCTCTGCCCAGCGATTCCAACCTGGTCGCCCGGGTCTCCTGCAAGAAGGGGACCTATGTAGACTCCGGAAAGGATTTGACCGTGGGCATCCTGGATTGTGGCGTCAAGAGATCGATAGTCAGCGAACTGTCTTCAAGATTCAATGTCAGGACGTTCCCTTACGATTCAACGGCTCAGGAGATCATGGATTCGAAGATCGACGGCCTCCTGATATCCAACGGCCCCGGGAACCCGGCCCATCCGGACCTGATGGGCACTTCAGTAAGAACAATTTCCGACCTGTCCTCTGTAATTCCCCTTATGGGAATATGCTTCGGAAGCCAGATAATTGCGCTGGCCATGGGCGGCAGTACATACAAGATGAAATTCGGGCACAGAGGCTGCAATCAGCCGGTCAAATTCGACGGCAGAGTGTACATAACCTCACAGAACCACGGATACGCCGTGGACGCGGAAAGCCTGGACGGTACAGACCTGACGGTAAACCAGGTCAACCTAAACGACGGCACGGTGGAAGGCGTGATCCATAAGGATCTGCCTGTCTTCACCACTCAGTATCATCCGGAGTCGTCTCCCGGCCCCAAGGACACGGTGTTCCTTTTCGACCGCTTCGGCAAAATGATGGAGGGGAAGAAATGAAGGACCCATACAAGAAGCTCATGGTCATAGGCTCCGGCCCGATAATAATAGGCCAGGCAGCGGAGTTCGACTTCTCGGGCTCACAGGCATGCAAATCGATCATGGAAGAAGGGTACCCTACAGTACTGGTAAACTCCAATCCTGCCACCATACAGACTGATATCGACATAGCCGACAGCGTCTATGTGGAGCCTCTGCAGGCGGACATTATCGAGAAGATAATCATCAAAGAAGGAGTGGACGGCATCCTGGCAGGCATGGGGGGGCAGACCGCCCTGAACCTTTGCTCAGAGCTGGCTGAGAACGGCGCTCTGAATAGGCACGGCGTAAAACTCCTGGGAACGCAACCAGAGGCTATAGCCATGTCCGAGGACAGAGAACTGTTCAAAGAGGCCATGGAAAGAATCGGGGAACCGGTTCCCCTCAGCAGGAGCGTTCACAGCATAGCTGAGGCAAAGAAAGCAGTCGAGATCATCGGAAGATACCCCGTGCTTATCAGGCCCGCCTACACCCTCGGAGGAACGGGTGGCGGCATAGCCTATAACGAAGCCGAGCTGGAGGAGATCTGTGCCAGGGGTCTTGCCTACTCCCGCATACACCAGGTCCTCATCGAGGAATCGGTCCTCGGATGGAAAGAGTACGAGTACGAGGTGATGAGGGACAGCGACGACAACTGCATCATCATCTGCAACATGGAGAACCTGGATGCCATGGGCATACACACAGGGGAGAGCATAGTATGCGCTCCGTGCCTTACACTCTCCGACGACGATCATCAACGCCTCAGGACCGCATCGATAAAGGTCATACGCACCCTAGGGATAGAGGGGGGGTGCAATGTCCAGTTCGCCCTGGACCCCAAGACCAAGGAGTATCGCCTCATTGAGGTTAACCCCAGGGTGTCAAGGTCATCAGCGCTGGCATCCAAGGCCACGGGATACCCGATAGCCCGCATATCCGCTAAGATCGCGGTAGGATACACCCTTGATGAAGTACCCAACAAGATAACAGGTAACACCTGCGCAGCCTTCGAACCCGCTTTGGACTACGTTGTCGTTAAAATTCCCAGGTGGCCCTTCGACAAGTTCCGCACCGTGGACAGGCACCTGGGCACCCAGATGAAATCAACAGGGGAGATCATGGCCATAGGCCGTAATTTCGAGGAGGCTTTGCTCAAAGGGATTCGATCCCTGGAGATAGGAGTCAATTACTTAGAACCCCAAAATTTTACCGACACAGAGCTTATGGACGAACTGGAGGAGGCTACCGACAGGCGCATGTTCGCCATAGCCGACGCCCTCAGAAGAGGGATGCACCCGGAGGAGATAGCGGACATCGTAAAATGGGATGTATTCTTCGTCAGGAAGATCGAGAACATAATCAATATGGAAAAGAGACTCAAATCGGAAAAGATGACCGATGAGCTCATGGAAGAAGCAAAGCGCATGGGATTCGCAGATGCCACTATCGCCGACCTGACAGGAAGGAAGGCCGCGGAAGTGCGCGCAGAAAGGAAAAAAATGGGAGTTGTGCCCACATACAAGATGGTGGATACTTGCGCTGCGGAATTTGCCGCGGTCACACCATACTTCTATTCCACATACGGCAACGGTTGCGAATCCATTCCCAACAAGAGGAACAAAAGGGTTGTCATAATCGGAGGCGGGCCCATAAGAATCGGCCAGGGGATAGAGTTCGACTACTGCTGCGTCCACGGAGTAATGGCCCTTCAGGATGCGGGAGTGGAGGCTGTCATGATAAACAACAACCCGGAGACCGTTTCCACGGACTTCGATATCTCAGACAGACTGTACTTCGAACCCCTCACTTTGGAGGATGTCCTCGACGTCATAGAGAAAGAGGAAGCCGACGGAGTGATAGTTCAGTACGGAGGACAGACCAGCGTCAACCTGGCTGTCGATCTTGAGAAGGCGCTTAAAGGCAGCAAAACCAAGATACTAGGTACAGACCCGGACGACATGGACATAGCAGAGGACCGCAGGAGGTTCTCAGAGCTCATGGACAAGTTGGGCATAAAACAGCCCAAGTCCGGCACGGGCTACTCCTTCCAAGAGGCCAGAGATATAGCCGAGAGGATAGGCTACCCCGTACTTGTCAGGCCTTCTTACGTTCTGGGCGGCAGAGCTATGGAGATAGTCTACTGCGAGGATGAGCTCAGAACGTATGTGGAGACTGCCGTGAAGGTCTCCAGGAACCATCCGATACTCATCGATAAGTACCTGAACGAAGCCATCGAGGTGGACGTGGACCTGGTAGCAGACGGGGAAGATGTTTTCATAGGCGGGATGATGGAGCACGTGGAGTATGCCGGGGTCCACTCCGGGGACGCCACGATGGTCCTTCCGCCGTTCACATTGAGCAAGGAGATAATCAACAGGATGAAGAAGATCTCCAGGGATGTTGCGCTGGCTCTTAAGATAAAGGGCCTGATGAACCTCCAGCTAGCAGTCAAGGACGGCGAGGTGTGGATGATAGAGGCGAACCCACGCTCGTCCCGTACCGTGCCCTTCATATCCAAAGCCACCGGGATACCTCTGGCCAAAGTAGGTACAAGGGTGATGCTGGGAGAGAGCCTTAAAGAACAGGGCTATGGCAGCGGCTACAAGGAGATAGACCACTTCGCCGTGAAGGCCTCCGTGTTCCCGTTCCTGAAACTGGTGGGCGTGGATTCGATACTCACGCCGGAAATGAAGTCTACCGGAGAGGTCATGGGCATAGACAAGGACTTCCACACCGCATACTACAAGGCCATGATCGCCGCCGGCAACAAGCTGCCTATGAGCGGAGGGGTTTACATAACAGTCAACGACCAGGACAAACCGGAGATCCTGGAATCCGCAAGGACCCTGATGGACCTTGGCTTCACAGTTTATGCCACCAAAGGAACATCCACCTTCCTCAGGAAGAACGGTGTGAACACAACGACGGTCTTCAGAGTCAGCGAGAACCAGAAACCGAATGCTCTGGGACTTATGAGAGAAGGGAAGATCAACATGGTTATCAACACGCCATCTATGAAATCCGGTGCCAGACGTGACGGGTATATGATGCGTCGCGTCGCCGTAGAGTTGGAGATCCCATTCCTGACGACCGCCAACGGCGCAAATGCCGCAGTAGGCGCCATAAAGGTTGCCCGGGGCAAGGATATGACGGTTCACAGTCTGAAGGAATTCAGCGAATGAGGGGCCTTTGACCTAAGAAGGTTTATCATTACGCAATAACAATCCGAAGATTCGTAAATGTCCGAGAAACACGAGCGTCTGTTGTATCCCTTTTCCGCTATAGTCGGTCAGGACCTCATGAAAGAGGCTCTGCTGCTGAACGCCATAAACCCTTCCATAGGCGGAGTACTGATAAAAGGTGAAAAAGGCACCGCCAAATCCACTTCTGTCAGATCACTTGCCTCTTTGCTGCCGGAGCAGGAATTCGTGGTCGGATGCGAGTACGGGTGCGCACCGGATGACCGAACATCTATGTGCCAGAGATGCAGATCATCTGACAGATTGGATGTAGTTAAACGCAGGATGACCGTGGTTGAGCTCCCCGTCTCCGCGACAGAGGACAAGGTCGTGGGAACCCTTGACATAAGCGAGGCAATAAAACACGGAGAGAAGAAATTCGAACCTGGCATACTGGCAGAAGCTCACAGGAACATACTGTATGTGGATGAGGTGAATCTTCTTAACGATCATATCGTCGATGTACTCCTGGATGCCGCAGCTATGGGTGTGAACGTGATCGAAAGAGAGGGTATCTCGTACGCACACCCTTCCAGATTCATCCTCATCGGTACCATGAATCCGGAGGAAGGGAACCTCAGGCCCCAGCTACTTGACCGTTTCGGCCTCTGTGTGAACGTCACAGGTATAGCCGACCCCGACACCCGAATGGATGTCGTGAAGCGAAGGATGGAGTTCGAAAAGGAACCCAACAGATTCGTAAGAAAGTGGAAAAAGGCTGATGATGCAATAGCCAGGAAGATCGTATCCGCCAAAAGGCTCCTGCCGAAGGTCACAGTGCCCGAGGATCTTACCAGAATGATAATAGACATATGCATAGAACTGGGCGTCGACGGTCACAGAGGCGACATAAACATGATGAAGACCTCGGCCACCATAGCAGCGTACGAAGGAAGAAGAACCGTCACGGAGGATGATGTGAGAGAGGCAGCGAAACTTGTCCTATCCCACAGGATCAAAAGACTTCCCTTCGATGATGATACGGGATCTGAGGAAAGAATAGATGAGGCCGTAGAGAATGCCGGTCAAAAGCATAATGATCGGGAGAGGGAAGGCGATCCTCCGGACGGCGGAGGACCCGACGGGTCCGGCTCCATCCAAATGGGAGCCTCGGACCCTTTCGCCTGAGATCCTCGGAACTGGACCCGCGGCCGGGGATCGACGGCATCGTGCGGGAGAGCACGGGCAGACGGGCAGTTACCGAATCCACGTCAGGAAGATACATTGGCAGCAGGATGCCCAGAGGAGAGCCCAAGAGCATCGCCTTTGATGCTACCCTGAGAGCTGCAGCCCCGCATCAGAAGGACCGTGACAGCGTTATGGCCCTGAATATAGAGAAGGGTGATGTCAGGGAGAAGGTCCACGAGCGCCAGACGGGGTGTACTATACTTTTCGCCGTGGATGCGAGCGGATCCATGGGTGCAAAAAGACGGATGTCCGCGGTCAAAGGGGCCATGCTCTCCCTTCTTACTGATGCATATCAAAAGAGAGATCGTGTGGCACTTATCTCCATGCGTGGCTCGAAGGCAGAGCTCCTGGTACCGCCGACAGGAAGCGTGGACACGGCGGAAAAGAGCATGAGGAATATGCCTGTGGGAGGCAAGACACCTCTTTCCCACGGCCTTCTTCTATCCTATGAAGTCCTTTCAAAAGAAAGGGCCAGACACCCTGAGTCAAAACTTCTTCTCGTGCTGATGACAGACGGCAGGGGCAACGTATCCGCAGCAGGAGGCAAGCCGATGACAGAGGCCAGAGGCGCCGCATCCGCAATAAGGGAGGCAGGAATCGACTGCATAGTCATAGATACAGAAGAAGGGGGATTGTCTCTGGGCATGGCAAAGGGGCTGGCGGAAGCCTCCGGGGGCAAGTATATCAAACTTGAGAACCTGGAGGGCGGTGCCATAGCGGAAGCGGCAAAGACCGCCGTGCGCAGGAGATAAGATGAGACTTACCGCCGTGCTCTGGGATTCGCTCCACCCCCTGATGGTCAAAGCGTTCTCTGGATCCATGTTCGAGGCCAGAATATATGCCAACCGGCAAGTGGATAATTCCGAGGATATGCTGGATAAAGCATGCCGCGACATGGAGAGTGCGGACCTGATACTGCTCTACAGGACAACCCACGGCTTCTGGGACACCATCGATCCCTTCCTGGAGTCCCTTAAGGCACGTGGCAAGAGGATCATCTGCGTAGGTCAGAATCCTGTGTTCTGGGCCCTGAGCACCGTGGAGCCGCGGATCGCGGCCGATGTGTACAGGTATCTTCTTAACGGAACCGAGGAGAATTTCCGCCGCCTGACCGGATATCTGGAGCACAAATTCCTGAACAAACCGACAATTCCGAACCCCCCTCTGGAAATACCCTGGCAGGGCCTTGTTGACCCGCGGTCAGAAGGGGATGTTTTCGATTCACTGGAAAGATATCTGGAATCGTATCCTTCTGAGAACAGAAGGCCCAGGGTCGCCGTGATAATCTCAAGGAACGCCTGGATCTCAGGCCAGAACTCCATAGAGAAGGATTTTGTGGAAGCTCTCAGGTCCGAGAATTTGGGAGTCATACCTATAATGACGAATTCCCTCCATAACGAGGAGACCGGGTCCCTGAACATATCTGAATGCCTGATCAAACACACCATCAGAGATGATGAGCCAGTAATCGACGGAATCGTCAAGCTGGTGACATTCATGGCCGGAAAGGTCCCGGGATTGGATCAAGAGGATTCTGCGGGGGAGTCGTCACATATCTTCACGATGATGGACGTCCCTGTTTTCCAGCCGGTGATCTCCTACAACATGAGCCTGGAGGATTGGAGAACAGGAGACGGTCTCACTGAGGACCTCGGATGGGGGATGTCCATGCCAGAGATGGAGGGTTGCATAGACCCCATTATGCTCGGAGCCACGAGGTCCGCTCCCGAGGACCTCTACGAAAGAGCTGCCATATCGGGCAGATGCGAGTTGATCGCAAAGCGAATAAAGAAAAGACTGGCGCTTAGGACTAAACCTGCTTCTGAGAAGAAGGTCGTCCTGATCCTGAACAACAGCCCCTGCTCTTCCGCGGAAGCGAACATAGGTAGCGCATCAGGCCTGGATTCTATGAGCAGCACGATAGCGATCCTGAAGCATCTGAGGGAAATGGGCCTCTCCGTCGAATGCCCTGAGGGTCCGGAGGAGCTCAGGGACCTGTTCCTCAGCAGAAAAGCAATGTCTGAGTTCAGATGGACTCCCAAAGAGGAGATCCTGAAATGCGGAGGTGCTGCGTACATGATGCCCTCTTCCGAGTACGGAGAATACTTTAACACATTACCTGAAAGTGCCAGGAATAAAATGATCTCCACTTGGGGCGAGCCTCCCGGAGAATCCATGGTAATAGATGGGAGGATAATAATCTCAGGTCTTAGATTCGGGAACGCGATTGTAGCTGTTCAACCGAAGAGAGGTTGTTTCGGTCCTAGATGCGACGGCACTGTGTGCAAGATACTGCACGACCCTCTGTGCCCTCCGCCGCATCAATATCTCGCCGCCTATCATTTCTTCAGAGACATATTCGGAGCGGATGCGATCATACATGTAGGCACCCACGGAACCGTGGAATTCCTGCCCGGTAAGGGCACTGGTATGTCTGAGGAATGCTTCCCTGACATCTGCAACAGGGATACTCCGACCCTCTACGTTTACAATACTGACAATCCGCCCGAGGGGACGGTGGCCAAAAGACGCTGCTACGCCACCCTTATTGGTCATATGCAGACCGCTGCGGAAGCTTCCGGCCTGTACGGTGGGATGATAAAACTGGACAGTCTGCTCTTCCAGTATGATAACGCTAAAGAGGATAGGTCCAGACAGCACGCCCTTCATCACATGATCCTTGATGCGATAGCTGAGGCGAAACTCCCCATCGACGTGGACCACGAGACTCCGATGGACGAGATGGTGAGAATGTGCCACGAGTTCCTTTCCGGGATTCGCAACTCCCGTATGGAGACGGGGATGCATATTTTCGGTAATATTCCGGAGGGCAAGAACCGGACTGACATGATCTCCTCCATCCTAAGATACGACAGGGACGACAGGGACTCGTCGCCTAGGCGCGCAGTGGCGGATATAATGGGCATTGATTACGAAATACTCCTATCAGACCCTTCCGGATTCTGCAAAGAGACAGGTACCAGCAACGGTGCCACCGTTGAATGGATAGACGGCCTAGGGGACAACATAATTGAGATGATACTTGGTGGGAATACCTCCGAAGAGATCGGGGAATCGCTTGGCTTTGAGGCAGGCAACAGACTCGATGCTCCAGCGGCCAGGATAGCAGACATATCATACCGCATGGATGAATCGGACGAAATCGGCGCTCTCGAGAATGCCCTGGCCGGAGGATATACCAGACCCGGCCCTTCCGGATATATGACAAGGGGAAGGGACGACGTACTGCCCACAGGCAGGAACTTCCATGCTTTGGACCCTAAACGGGTACCTACGACCGCCTCCTGGAGAGTTGGCGAGAGACTGGCGAACGCCATTCTTGATAAATTCATGGAAGATGAGGGGCACATGCCTGAATCCATAGCATTCCAATGGATGACTAGCGACGTCATGGCCGCTGACGGCGAGATGCTGGCAGAGATGATGTCACTGATGGGAACAGAACCTGTCTGGAGTTCCAACGGGCATGTGAGCTCTTTCCGGATAATCGATGCCGGGGAGCTTAAACATCCGAGGATAGACCTGACAGTGAGGATATCCGGGATACTGAGGGATACCTTCCCTGACCGCATAGATCTCCTGGATTCTGCGATCCGGGCCGTGGCGGCTCTGGACGAACCACCTGAGATCAACTTCATCAGAAAGCATTTCCTGGACGATACGGCCGCAGGTGTGCCCGAAGATGAAGCCACAGCGAGGATATTCTCCTCCAGGCCCGGAACCTACACCAGCGGTGTCAGCCTGGCGATATTATCAGGTGCCTGGAAGGACGAGAAGGACCTGGCCCAGATCTACATCTCAGTCAACGGATACGCATACGGCAACGGCAGAGACGGAAGGACGTCTCACGAGCAATTCGCCTCCGGCCTCAAGAAAGTGGAGCTCACATTCAATAAAGTGGTTTCGGACGAGCACGACCTCCTGGGCTGCTGCTGCTATTACAGCAACCAGGGGGGTATGACGGCCGCATCGAAGCATCTTTCCGGGAAAGAGGTCAAGGCATACTTCGGAGATACCCGAGAAGCAGACGCAGTGGGCGTCAGGACCCTGGCCGACGAGCTGCAGAGAGTGGTCAGATCGAAGCTCCTCAATCCCAAATGGATAGATGGGATGAAGGAACACGGTTACAAGGGTGCCGCCGACATGATGAAGAAGATAACCCGGGTCTATGGCTGGGAAGCATCCACCGGAGAGGTGGACGACAGGATATTCGACGATATAGCCGACACATACGTGAATGAGCCGGAAATGAAAGAATTCTTCCAGGAGAATAACCCCTACGCATTGGAGGAGATCTCCAGAAGGCTCCTGGAGGCAGAGAGCAGGGGACTTTGGGACGCTGATCCAGAAGTGCTAGACAAACTGCGGGAATCCTATCTGGAAGTAGAGTCCTGGATGGAGGACCTGGCAGGATCAGGGGAGTTCCAGGGGGGCAGTGTGGAGATGACGGCGCCTTCCGATATAGAAGGCCTCGGCGAGAACATAGAGCGGATAATGGAGAAGGTCCACAGGAGAATCAAAGGATGAATGCCATAGAAACGAACGGGCTTACCAAGGTTTACGAAGGAACAGCCGTGGTCAAGGAACTGAATCTCAAGGTCAACGGGGAGATCTACGGGCTGTTAGGGCCCAACGGTTCCGGGAAGACGACCACAGTGAATATGCTGACCACTCTCGTGCGCCCCACATCTGGCACTGCCTCAGTCTGCGGACATGACATCACAAAGGACAGCGCAGGCGTGAGACAGTCCATGAGCTACGTTCCCCAGGATATGGCTGTGGATATCAGGCTGACCGGATGGGAGAACGTGGAGCTCTTCGCCAAGCTCTACGGGATAAAGGACAAAACAGAACGCAGAGAACGCATCGAATACGTACTGGACATAATGAACCTCACGGATCGGGCGGGGGATATGACCAAGAAGTATTCTGGGGGTATGCGCAGAAGGCTTGAGTTGGCACAGGCCCTTGTCCACAGGCCGGAAGTCCTTTTCCTGGACGAGCCCACTGTCGGACTGGATGTCACATCCAGAAGATCGATCTGGGAGTACATAACCAAGCTTAAGGGATCTGGCATGACCATATTCGTGACCACCCACCAGATGGACGAGGCAGAGAGATACTGCGACCGCGTCGGAATACTGAAGAAGGGCGTTCTACTAAACGAAGGAACACCCGGAGAGCTCACATCAGACCTGGAGGATGTTGTGATAGTCAGAACCGACAGCGACCTTCCTCGAAATCTCCCGGACGGCGTGACACCCGTGAAATTAGAGAATGGCGAAGCAGTGTTCTCTGCAGCTGACGGCGCGGATTCCTTGGATGCTATTCTGGATTCTTATAGAGCAGAAGGCGGAAAGGTATTCTCCGCCTCCGTCAGGGGACCGACCCTGGAGGATGTCTATATGCAGGCGATAGGGCCCGGCGAGGAAGCTCCATTCGATGAGGACCGTTTCAGGAACATGATGAGGAGGCGCTGAGATGATGTACGGAGTTTTCGCCTATGCTCAAAGGGATCTGAGAAGATGGATCAGATCCCCTATGAACGTAGTATCAACACTGGTTATGCCTGCTGCCTGGCTCATATTCATGGGGGTTGTCCTTCCCGGAACGGACAAAGGATATCTCGATTTCATAACCCCCGGTGTTCTGGTAATGACCATGCTCAATGCCGGACTCTTCGGCGGATCCTCCCTTATGTTCGACAAAGTACTGGGATATCTGGATAAATTCCTGGCCGCACCAACCCCTAGGGAGAGCATACTTGCAGGGAAGATCATATTCATCACCGTAAGGGGGCTGCTTCAGGCCCTGGTCATTCAGATAATAGCGATACTGGTAGGAGCGACCGTACTCAGCCTATGGGCGTATATAGCGACATTCGCAATACTGGCACTGTTCGGCGTCTTCGTCGCCTCATTCGGCACGACTATAGCTCTGTACCTGGGAGAGCATGATTCCTATGCGGCCGCTCAATCCTTCCTGTCTATGCCTTTGTACCTGGCATCTACTGCTATGCTGCGCTACGACCAGATGCCCGCGGTCCTGTTCTATATAGCCAAAGCGAATCCGCTCAGCTATGCCATAGATGCCGCGAGAACGGCAAGCTCGGGAACGTTCCCCCTGCTGGAAGTGGTCGTGCTGGTGGCCGTCTCTGTGGTCATGGCCCTCCTTTGCATCAGAATGTTCCGTCGGGCCACTATAAGCTGATCATCTCAGTATGACCTTGTCCACACCTTTACAGGACCGTATGCGCGGCAGATACTCGGGGGGCAATGGACCGTCCAGAACTATTATCAGCCTGGCGTTCTCCTGTATCCCTGTGTCGTCTATGACTGCCTGCCTTACCGAAACGCCTGCATCATAGATCGCACTGGCGACACCTGCCAATATGCCGGGCATACGGGCATCCACCGGAACGATCTCCAGTGCTGTGCAGCCTATCTGTGGAGCAACCTCAGAGAGCAAGGCCATCGACCTCATGCGAGAGAATACCTCCATGAGCCTGGGTGTCCTGTATATCTTGTCTATTGTGGATTTTGCAACTCTTCTGTCTGCACCGGCCGCACGACCCAGAGCAGAATGGGATATCTCCACGTCATTGCAGTATGCGTTGCCATCTTCTCTGACGCTTATGCCGTATCTGAGCATAAGCGCAGCCACTTTTCTCTGAGAAGGATGCCTGTCGAACATCGCCAAGATACGTTCCATATGATACCGTATGTCATAAATTATATAAAACACGCTAAATCAAAAGCTTTTCACCAAATGCAACTCTGCAATCGAAATTAATACATGTAGAGCAATTTACCAGCCGATGCCCCGAACCGAAGAGCTCAGAGAAATGATCAGGGAGATAGACCAGCAGATAATAGAACAGGTCGCCACCCGCATGGAGATCACTGACGAGCTGGCGAGGGCGAAAAAAGCTGAGGGGAAGAACTATTGGGACGACGCCAAAGAGAAGGAGGTCATCAAAAGGTATCACGAGCTATGCGAGGAGGTCAAGATGTCCGAGGACGAGGCCCGAAAGATAGCAGAGGTTATCCTGAACATTTCCCGGGACAGACAAAAGCATATCGTGGAATGAGCCACAGCCGAATGTGGATTTTTTATTTTATTCTGAAACGAATAAATTTGACAGTATATCTTTAAGTCAAGAATGGTTCTAGCAGTCATATTGCACAATGCATTGGAAGGTGTGACATGAGAAAAACACAAGTAGCGGTCCTCGGCGCAACGGGCATGATCGGCCAAAGATTCGTAGAGATGCTGGAGGATCATCCCACTTTCGAGATAGAGGGACTATACGCATCCGAGCGCTCAGAGGGTAAGAAACTCTCCGATGTACTGAAGGTCAGAGACCACGAGTTCAAGAAAGAGACCCTGGACACCAGGATAACGAACGCAGATCCCAAGGATATCGCCAAGAGGGCAAGGGTCGCATTCGTTGGACTCCCTTCAGATATAGCCGGCCCTACCGAAACAGAGCTGGCCGCCAACGGGGTGGCTGTCTTCACCAATGCAGGAGCACACAGGATGGACCCGGACACGCCCATACTCATACCTGAGGTCAACCAGGATCATCTCATGTCAGTGAGGGACCAGAGCACTTTCTCCAACGGAGGTTTCATTGTAACCAATGCGAACTGCTCATCCACCGGAGTTGCAGTGCCTCTTTACCCCATCAATGAAGAATTCGGACTGAAAGAGGTCTTCATATCCACATATCAAGCCCTGTCCGGAGCAGGATACCCGGGAGTGCCCTCGTTAGATGCCGTGGGGAATGTCATACCATACATAGGCGGGGAAGAGGAAAAGATGGAATCCGAACTGGCCAAGATCCTGGGGATCTACGAGAACAAGAGGTTCGTGCCTGCCAAGTTCCGCACCTACGCCAACTGTGCCAGGGTTCCTGTTGTGGACGGGCACCTCGAATCCCTTATTCTAAGAACTGAAAAGGATGCCTCAGTAGAGGATATCATCAGAGTACTGGAGAGCTTCAGAGGGGAGCCCCAAAAAAGGAAGCTCCCGTCCGCTCCATTCCAACCAATAATCGTAAGAAGAGAGGAGAACAGACCCCAACCCGCCACGGATGTGTTCGCAGGCGGCACCGGAAGGTCCAAGGGCATGGCCGTGAGCGTGGGAAGGGTAAGGAAGAAGGATGACTGCATCAAAATGTTCCTTCTGTCCCATAACACGCTCAGGGGCGGAGCCGGCGGCTCCGTGCTGAATGCTGAGCTGGCACAGTCAAAAGGATTGCTGTGATAACATGAAAACGTACGGGGAGATCAACGAGAGGATACGCCAGAAGAAAGCTGTCGTCTATACGGCTGAGGAGGTCATAGATCTCGTGAGGTCCAAAGGCGCGGAGAAGGCAGCGGAGAAGGTGGATGTCGTCACGACAGGCACCTTCGGCGCCATGTGCTCATCCGGAGCGTTCCTGAATTTCGGGCATTCTGATCCCCCCATACGCATGACGGATGTACGCCTTAACGGTGTGGAAGCGTACGGCGGGCTCGCAGCCGTGGATACTTACATAGGTGCCACGGCAACGCGAGAGAACGGCGGCGAGTTCGGGTATGGCGGTGGCCACGTTATAGAGGAGCTTATCGCAGGTAACAGGGTCCGCCTGAGGGCCTGGGGTCCGGGAACGGACTGCTATGTAAGGAAGGACATAGACACCTACATCACGCTTGATGACATTAATGAGGCATATCTGTTCAACCCTAGAAACTGCTATCAAAACTATGCCTCGGCCACGAACACCCTTGACCGCACTCTGTACACTTACATGGGCAAGCTCCTGCCGCGCATGAAGAATGTGACTTACAGTACCTCAGGGCAGCTGTCTCCTCTGCTCAACGATCCGCATCTCGATACCATCGGTGGCGGAACCCGCATCTTCCTCGGAGGAGGAGAAGGATACGTCGCATGGCAGGGGACTCAGTACAATGTCAACCCTCCTGAAAGGAACGGGGTACCGACCTCCGGCGCCAGAACACTAGCGCTCATAGGGGATATGAAACAGATGGATCGGGAGTACGTAAGGGGCATGGAGATGCACCGGTACGGGACGTCTCTCGCAATAGGCATAGGCATACCCATTCCGATATTGAATGCCGATGTGATGAAGCGCGCAGCCATCTCCGATGAGGAGTTATACACCAATCTTGTGGATTACAGCGTAACGGAGAAAAGCAGGGCCATTCTCGGCCAATACAGCTATGCGGAGCTCAGGTCCGGATCAATAGATTACGAAGGACACAAGATACGCACATCGCCGTTATCCTCTTACAGGAAGGCGAGGCAGGTAGCAGAGAAACTGAAGGATTGGATAGAGAATGGCGAATTCCTGCTCACGGAGCCCACCTTCAAGCTCCCCACATCCGGTGCAGTGAAGCCTCTGGAGGTCAGAAGATGATCCAGAAAAGATACAAGCTCAAATTCAGTGAGGAGAATCTACAGGAATCCGTGGCGTACATCCTCGTCTCGAAGTTCAACATACAGCCCAACATACTTAGGGCAGAGGTGAGGGACGACGGAGGCGTGATGGTGCTGGAGATGAAAGGCAGGCAGGAGGACATCGATGCAAGCGTCGTGTACCTTTCCGATGCCGGCATATCGATCAAAGCCTTCGACAAGCAGATACTGAAGGATATGGACAAGTGCACCGATTGCGGGGCATGCATATCAATATGCCCGACCAAATGCTTCACACCAGACCCTGTGACCTGGGAGATCGTATTGAATTACGACAAATGCATAGCGTGCGGAGCATGTCTCAACGCTTGTCCGTTCCAGGCTCTGACCCTTCCCTTATGATCAAGAAGGTCCATTTCGAGGTCGAAGAGACGGCCATGACCATCATGGCTGACGAGAAGTACCTGAAGGATGCTAAGAATGCGATATTCGATGCGAGAGAGATGATAAAGGCGAAGATAAGAGAGGATCCCTTCTTCGGTGCGACCTACGACCCCTACAAAGTGTCTGAGAAGGATTATCCGCTGATCAAGAGGATGTGCGAAGCTTCTGCGATCGCAGGAGTGGGGCCCATGGCCGCTGTGGCCGGAGCCGTCGCCTCCTACGCTCTGGAAAGGATATACGCCGAAGGATGCCGTTTCGCCATATTAGACAACGGCGGAGATATAGCCATGTGCGCCGACAGGGATGTTCTAATAGGGATATATCAGGATGATCCAAGGTTCTCTGATCTGGCACTTCTGATTCCTGCATCAGATGGCATTAAGGGCATATGTTCTTCGTCAGGAAGGATCGGCCCTTCTGTCTCCTTTGGAGTGAGCGGCATAACAACGGTCTTCGCTGACGATCCAGTGCTTGCGGATGCCTGTGCCACATCAGTAGCCAATAATGTCAAGGATGCAACACGCGAATCGGTCGCTGAAGCGGCCGAGAGAATAAACTATATGGAAGGTGCCAAAGGATGCCTGATCCTCTGCGGCGGGATAATGGCATCCTGCGGAGAGGTCCCCGAGATCGTACCCGCTAAAGAAGGGAAGGCTACTAGTGTGTGGCTGTCCTCCCGTGCGTAAACGTTTTTAAGGGCGCCCATTCATGAAGGGGCGAGGGGAAGGCATGACTCTGAGGATGGCCATACCGAACAAAGGAAGACTCAACGAAAGGACCGTAGAGCTCCTGATGAAATCAGGCCTGGATCTGGGAGAGGATTGGGGCAGAAGACTGTATATCTCTGTGAAGAACCAGGACCTAGAGGTAGTGTTCGTGAGAGCTCAAGATGTGCCAGAGCTCATAAACACCGGTGCAGTTGATTTCGGTATAACTGGTTGGGACCAGGTCGCCGAATCAGGCTACAAGATGCAGAAGCTGCTGGACCTGGAGTTCGGGTACTGCCGTCTTTCCGTTGCCGTGCCGGAGAATCTCGGCATGAAGAGCCCGGCGGAGATACCCGATGGATGCAAGGTAGCCACTTCTTTCCCGAAGCTCACCAAATCTTATTTCGAAAGGATTGGGAAGAAGGTTAAGATCATACAGGTGTCCGGTGCAGCAGAAATAATGCCTTACATGGGCGTCTCGGACATAATCGTAGATCTGGTGTCCAGTGGCTCTACGCTCAAGATGAACCGCCTTATTGAGCTTGACGTCATAGTCAAATCCCAAGCCGTGGCCGTATGCGGTAAGCTGGAGGCTGAGAAAAAAGAGGCTGTAACCGACATACTTGACTCGATACGCAGCGTCATAGAAGCCGAGAAGAAGATCTACCTAATGGCCGACGTTCCCGTGAAGAACCTGAAAGCGGTTGAGAAGGCCTGCCCTGGAATAGAGGGGCCTACAATAATGAACATAGCCGGGAGGGACGACATGGTCGCGATACATGTGGTCATCAACAAGTGCGATGTATTCGACTCCGTCAATAAACTGAAGAAGCTTGGGGGCAAAGGCATACTGATCCTGCCCATAAACCGCCTGGTGGCCTGAGATGCCCTGCGAGATGAGAAGCAGCACACGAAGCTTCAGAAGATATTACAATCCGGACGTGGGCGACGCTGTCCGCATGGATACCAACACCAACGTCTTGGGCAGCAACCCAGCAGCCACCCGCTTCCTGAAAGAATTCGGAGGAGAGATCAATGATTATCCCAATACTTACTCGGACAACCTAAGGGACGCTTTGGCCGAGCTGTACGGTCTGAGCAGAGAGAACTTCGTTGCCGGGTCTGGGTCAGACGAGCTTCTTGACATCTCTTTCAAGACATTCACTGAATGGGGGGACTGGGCTGCGGTACCCGTACCATCCTACACCCTTTACGATTACTTCGTCAAGATGAACGGAGGATCCGTCAACGAGGTGGACCTCACTGAAGACTTCCAGATCGATGTGGATGCTTTCGTCTCCACAGGCTCCAGGATAATGATAGCGCCGTCCCCCAACAACCCTACGGGAAACTGCTTCAGACAAAAGGACCTGGAGGATCTGCTGGTAAGGTTCGACGGCGTTGTGATAGTCGACGAGGCCTATGCCGAATACTCAGGTAAGGGCATGATCGGGAAAGTCAACGAATTCGACAATCTGATTGTACTGAGAACATTCTCCAAGGCCTATGCCATGGCGGGCCTGAGGGTCGGGTACGCCGCAGCTTGCGAGGACCTTGCGGACAAAATGAACAAGGTGAAGATCCCATACTCCCTCAATATGGTTAGCGAGGGTGCCGCAATAGCGGCCCTGAAGGACCAGGACTTCATAAGAATGTCTGTGGACCTGGTGAACAGGGAGAGGCCTGTGCTTGCAAAAGGCCTTAAGAAACTGGGCTTTGACCCATTTCCCTCAGATTCCAATTTCATATTGATGAGATCCCCCGTAGACCACACCTGTCTGGTGGACGGCCTAAAGGAAGAAGGGATCCTGATCCGCGATTTCGGATCCAAAAGGAGAACCGAGAACTGCGTAAGAACCACCGTCGGTACCAGAGAACTGAATGATCTCCTTTTGGAAAAGATGGGAAAGGTGATTGAGGATTGCCGCTCAAAGTGACTATGGCAGATTACGGCGCAGGAAATCTGCATTCACTCAAGAAGGCCCTTGAGAGGTGTGGAGCCGTCGTCACAGTTACGGAGAACATGAGAGCCCTGGCAGAGGCGGAGTGCATCGCATTCCCGGGAGTGGGCGCCTTCGACAACGTCATGGCTCGGATCGGTGATGCGAGCAAACCCATATCGGAGGCTATACTCGGCGGAACACCTTGCCTCGGGATCTGCATAGGGATGCAGATATCCGCTGACGGCAGCGAAGAAGGGGTCCTTCCCGGGATAGGACTTATCGAAGGGAGAGTCATCAAAATGAGGACGGAGCGAGTGCCGCAGATCGGATGGAACCAAGTCTTGTCCGATGATCCTCTTTTTGAGGGAATCGACAGCCTGTTATTCTACTTCGCCCATTCTTTTATCATATCCCCTAAGGACCCGGGCGTTGTCAAGGGGATGACGGAGTACGAAAGGATGATGATACCTTCGCTGGTGAGAAAGAATAACTTCGTGGGTTCTCAGTTCCACCCGGAGAAGAGCGGCTCATCCGGT
>JAQVOB010000014.1:0-20202 GCA_028702835.1 Candidatus Methanomethylophilaceae archaeon | reverse complement strand
TCTTGGAAGGCCGTTGGCCTCAGAGGATGGAGGTAAATTAAATGAGCGCAGAGATTGACGCACTGATAGACATTGTCGTAACCGGCAAGATAAAAGAAGCAAAAGCAGCGACCCAGAAATGCCTGGATGCCGGCATAGGAGCCAAAGCCATCGTTTTCGATGCGCTTTCCAAGGCTATGGAAATCGTCGGTGAGAAATACGCCGCGAAACAGTACTTCCTGCCCCAGGTTCTGCTGTCCGCCAACACCCTTTACCAGGGTCTCAACCTTGTTCTTCCCCTGCTCGCTGGAGACGGCGGAAAGACCAAGGGAACCGTGGTCCTCGGTGTTGTCGAGGGTGACGTTCACGACATCGGAAAGAACATCGTGAAGGCCATGCTCACCGGTCTCGGACTCACCATCATCGACATGGGCAAGGACGTTCCGATAAAGGACATGCTCCAGAAGGCAAAGGACGAGAAGGCCCAGATTATCGCTGAGTCCACCCTCATGACCCCCACCCTGGCGGCCATGAAGGACATGGAGAACCTCCTGAAGGAAGAGGGTCTGAAGGGCAAGATCTTCACCATGATCGGCGGCGGCGCAACCTCGAAAGAGTTCGCTGACCAGATTGGTGCAGACGGATGGACCTACGACGCTGTAGAGGCATCCCACTTCGCCGCAAAGCTCCTGGGCATCTAAGCTAGATGACAGGTTCTGAAGCAACGAAACCCTTTCCTTTTTACTTTTAATCAACAGCGTGCCGTATTCTGGGCAGCAAGTTACCGTATAATACCGTATAACATGTTATACGGTATGAATAAATACAATCACACCTCTCTACTGCTCTCATGGTTCAAAGATCCGACTATGACGAATGGGTAAAGGAGTGGATAGATTCTGAGAAGAAGGCCGGTAGGAAATGCTTCGATGTCAAGAAGACCGGGAACTCCTACTACGTCTACTATCAGACCACCAGATATAATTCGGAGACGAAGAAGAGAGAGAAGGTCTCCGGGTATCTGGGGAAGTTGGTAGAGGGCGTGGGGCTCGTCGAGCCGGAAACGGTGACGGATGAGAATGAGACCGTTGTGAACGCCAGGTACGGCCTGGGCGTCGACACCGGCGGAACTTACACAGACGCAGTCATATTGGATCTCGACGACTATTCTGTGATTGCCAAGAGAAAATCCCCAACTACCCATGAGGATCTGTCCATAGGCCTATTCAAGTCGGTGGATGCCGTATTCAAGGCCACCGACATAAGGCCGGAGGACATATCGGCGGTAGGGATATCCACCACGCTGGCGACCAACTCCGTCTTGGAGGGCCAGGGCGGGGAGGTCGGTCTAATCCTGATAGGATGGAACCCAATGGAGAAGATCAGCTTCGGGGAAAAGAAGCAGGTTGTGGTAAGCGGAGGGTACGATCATAGGGGGAAGTCCCTTGCTCCGCTGTCGAAGGCCGAGATAGAGGAGGCCATAAGAGAGGTGTCCGAGGGGGTGGACTCCATAGCGATATCCGGTCTCTTTGCCAACCTCAATCCTACGCAGGAGAAGAAGGTCAAGGCCCTGGCGGAGGAGATGACCGGGCTACCGACCGTGGCCGGTCATGAATTGTCCGCGGTGCTGGGCGTCGACCTGAGGGCAGAGACCGCTGTGCTGAACGGCAGGCTAATACCCGTCGTCAGCAAGTTCTTCGACGATGTCGAGAGAACGTTCCGCGAGAAAGGGATAACAGCTCCCATAATGGCCTACAAAGGAGACGGATCGGTCATGTCCCTCAATGATGCCAGGCACTATCCTGTGGAGACCATACTTTCGGGTCCGGCCGCAAGTGCCATGGGCGGAAAGGTGCTCTCCGGCCTGGAGGACTGCATAGTCGTCGATATAGGCGGCACGTCCACGGACATAGCCGTCATGAGTGATGGGTTCCCTCAAGTCCAGCAGGAAGGTGCCAGGATAGGCGGGTGGAGAACCCGTGTCAAGGCCGTCGATATGTACACAGTGGCTCTGGGCGGTGATTCGAAGATAACGACCGTAGGGTCCAGATTCATCATAGGTCCGGAAAGGGTGATGCCGCTCTCCACTCTGGCCATGAAATATCCTGAGGTAATATCCAACATAAAGCACACGACGATCTACGACTACTATGTGGCGGAGAACGGATACGATCCCAAGAATCTCAAGGGAAAGGAGGCCAAGGTATACGAGGTCCTCGCTGGCAAAGGGCCGATGAACAAAATGGAGATAATGAACGCATCGAACGGCCTCTGGGTGATAGATGAGGAGCTGGCCTCCCTGACCGCAAGGGGGGCGCTGACCCATTCATGTCTCACCCCGACGGATGTGATGGTGTTCCTGGGATTCTTCGAGAGCGGGAATCCGGAAGGTGCCACTGCAGGGATAAGTGCCTTGAGCGAAAGGTACGGCATGACTATGATGCAGGCAGCCAAGGCGGTATTCGAGGAGATAAAGAACAAGGTGGCCGAGCACATAATGATCAAGATCTTCGATGACGAGCTTCTCGGTTGGAAGGATGAGGGGTCAGCGGTCCTGCTGAGGAGAATGACGTCCCTCGGAGAAGGGGAGATCATGACGCTGAGGCCAAGGTTCAAAAAACCCATAGTTGGGATCGGGGCGCCCGCCAGATTCATGATGGCCGATCTGGGAGAGAGGATAGGGGCAGATGTCGTTTTCCCTGAGCAGTTCGATGTGGGCAACGCCGTAGGCGTTGTCACCAGCAAGGTCTCGGACTCCATGTCGGCCACGGTCTCGCCGACACAGGATTACAGGTTCATCGCTACCATACCGTATGTCGGTACATCATACCATTCTCATCTGGGGAATGCGATTGCATCGGCCTCCCGCAGCATGGAATCATTCCTGGAATCGAAGGTCCGCAGCATGGGCGGCATCAATATCAAGACGTCGTCAAAGATAAAGACCCATACCGCCATCGAAGGGGGGATGGGGGACTGGGAAGAGGAGAACTTCGCGAAGTCAGTGAACTTCGTCGAAGTCGTATCCAGAGCTGTCGGGGACCCCATCGAGAAATGAGGTTTCTTCTGCTTTGCGGAGTGTAACAATGTGTTTCAGTTAACTTTAATATAACTTGAAGATGTACGGAAACAGCAAGGAGAATTATCATATGTCAATGACTCCAAGAGAAAGAGTACTCGCAGCCATGAGAATGGAGAAACTGGACAGGCCCCCTGTGGCTGTCTTCACCCAGAGTGCGACGGCCGGACAGATGGACGCCCTCGGTGTCTCCTGGCCAGCAGCACACTCAGATGCTAAGATGATGGCAAAACTGGGCGCCGGTCAGGCCACTGTATTGGGATTCGAGGCCGTAAGGTCCGCATTCTGTCTCACGGCCGAGGCTGAGAGGCTCGGATGCAGGGTAGATCCCGGAAAGAAGAACAGCACCCCCATGCTCAAAGAGCACCCATTCAAATTCGACCCGATGAGCGGCGAATATGACGAGCCCCACCTCATGGACCCAGAGGAGTTCATAAAAGGCGGAAGGCCCGCCGTTGTCATAGAGGCCACAAGGCAGATGGCGAAGGATTACGGAAAGGATTACGCAGTAATAGCGGGTAACACCGGACCGTTCACCCTGGCCGGCCACCTCGTGTCCACGGAGAACCTCGTCTTCGGGATCATAATGGAGCCTACTGAGGTCCTCAAATGGGTCGACGCTGTCACCCCTGTCATCAAGACCTACTGCCAGGCGCTTTCCGATGCGGGAGCCGACATCATCCAGATGTCCGAGCCCTCCTCTTCCACGGACCTCCTGTCCCCCGACATGTTCTGGGACTATTCCGGGAAGTACGTCAAGGACAGCCTAGCCAAGACGAAGGATGCGTACTCTGTCCTGCACATCTGCGGTGACACCATGCCCATCCTCGACTCCATGATCCAGACCGGCGTTACCGGACTCTCCATCGAGGAGAAGGTCGACTCCGCTGCTGCCGTGAAGCACGTCAACAAGCGTGCTGCCCTGGTAGGTAACATCGGTGTCGTCAAGCCCCTGCTCCAGGGAACTCCCGCAGAGTGCGCCAGCGAGGCCAAGAGGGTCGCCGCTGCCGGATTCAACGTTGTCTCCCCCGGATGCGGTCTGTCCGCGATGATCTCCGACGAGAACCTGAAGGCTGTCGTCAAGGCCATCAAAGGCTGAAAACATTAACGGCCGTGGCGGCTTCGCCGTCACGGCCCCCAACATTTTTCTTTTCCTTCGCATACGATTTTAACCAAGCATATCTTTAACGGCGCATAGAGGAAAGACCATGCCCTACGGAATAGCATTAGACCTCGGAACCAGCGGCTTCAGGTCCCATCTTGTGGATCTGGATAGGAAAGCGAAGATCCTCAGCACGGCGATAACCGTCAGGCACCCTCTGCCGGGGGCCAATATCATGGACCATATGCATTTTTGGATGACCTCCGGGCGCGAGATCACCCATCGGATAGTCGTGGAGACCATCGGCGATCTCATTGCGCTTTACGGCAAGGATAATCTGGACAAGGTGACGAAGGTCTCTGTTTGCGGTAACCCGATCCAACTCTCTCTTTTCGAGGATATAGAGGTCAGAGACCTTGCTTTCGCAGGGAAGAGCAAACTTAGGAGCCTGGGGGTCGTCAGTCCGGACAGGAAGGGAGGCATCAGGACCGTAGGTGAGATAGGCATACCCGGGTTGGAAGCGGAGGCGGATGTCATCATACCTCCAGCCATAAGGCACGAAATCGGTGCGGATGCGTTGGCGATGATAATCAAATCCGGATTGCTGGAGAAGAACGAGACCTGCATGGTCACAGATTACGGTACGAATGCCGAGATGGGCCTGTTCCACGAAGGCGAGTTGTATTCCGGTTCCGCCGCAGCAGGTCCGGCCATGGAAGGGCAGTCTGTCGAGTGCGGTATGCTCGCATCCCCTCATGCGATATCTGACGTAAATGAGGCGGGTGACGGGAAATGGGATGTTCTCGTCCTCAATGATACTCTTGTGCCCGTGGTCACGGCAAGAACCAACCCAGTGACGGGGGAGACGGTCAAGATCCTTGACTATAAGGCTAAGGGCATAACGGGTACCGGTGTTGTCTCGTCCATGGCACTGGGACTCAGGTCAGGCATAATCGGAAGGCCTTCAATAGCCACTCCTGACCGCCGTATAAAGCTGGCCGACGGAGTGTATTTCACAGAGGCGGATGTCACAGAATCTGGCAAGGCGATGGGGGCCATAAGGGCGGGGCACCGCACCCTCATGCACCATGTGGGCCTGGATGACGGAGATGTCAAGACGATGTACATGGCCGGCGCATCCGGAACCTATGTGGACCCGCTGAAGGCGCAGGAATGCGGTATGATCCCCCGCGTCCTGGAGGCGGTATATCAGCTGGGCAACACCTCGCTCATGATGGCCAGGGACCTGCTGGCATCCGATGAGACGCTGGATATGATGAAGGGTGTGGCCAAATCGATATCGTCGAATCATCTGATGTTCGCAGGGTCCGAGATGTTCGAGAAGATGTACGTCCTCGAGCTTGCCTATTGGGATGAGGGCATGGGCATGGACATGTACAATGACATGCTGGAATATGAAGGGCTCAAGAGGCTCCCTCCGATAAAGGTCCCGGGAACGGTCATAAGGAAGGTCAAGTCCGACATACCTGATGTGGGGGAGGGCTTGAAGACCCTCGATCCGGTGGGCAGGATAATGAAGGCCCGTTTCAAAGGGTGCACAGGATGCAGGAAATGCCAGCGCAAGTGCCCGGAGGATGCGCTGACGGTTCTGGGTGAGAAGGGGGACTTCGAGGTCAATGTGCGCTCCGATCTGTGTCTGGGTACTGCATGCCAGGCATGTGAGTTCAACTGCCCGGAGAAAGTCTATGTCTTCAAGGACCTTCAGATAGGCAACTGAACGTAACTCCAAACCTCTTATTCACAAACTTTATTTCCATTGCACGGGCATTCTTCATGCATGGCAAATCTGAAGAAGGTAAATTCTGAGTATGCGGAGAAGCTCAAGTCCACGCTGACCCTGAGGCACGACCCCGTAGCTGTGAAGCTCATAAGGAAGGGAGAGGAGATACCGAGCAGCCCTCAGCGCCTCGAAGGCCAAAGGAGTCACTGCCAACTTATAACGGATGCTATGAACGGCTCGTGCATACTGGCGTTGCCGGAGAACATGTCCTGCAATGTGGGCGCTTCCTCTCTCGGAATGATCGGGACGCCCGAGAAGGTCGCAGACGGGGAGTTCCATTTCAGCATGGGACTGCATGCCAGCAAGGAAGCGGCGAAGAGGATGATAGATACGAGGACGGACCTGCCCCCGGGTAGTGTGATCGGAGAGATCGTATGTCCTCTGGGCCAGGCGGATTTCGTGCCTGACGTGGTGGTCTTCACCGATATTCCGGAGAGGATATATTGGATATCCGCATTGGAAACCGCAGGCACCGGCGGAAGGACCAGTTATGTGACGGCACCGTTCCAATGCATGTGCGAGGATGCAGTGGTCATACCGATAGCGTCCGGCAAGCCGAATATATCCATAGGCTGCTTCGGTACCAGGAAGAGGACGTCTGTGCGGCAGGACGAGATGATAATCGGCGTTCCGTACGACAGGATCGCCCCTGCCATGGAATCCCTCGATAGGTGGAAGGACGGCATCCTCACAAAGGCGAAGCGCGATTGAGCCGTAATCAAACCCCTTATGTAACATTTTTAATATCCAACCCTTCCATATGCAACACAGTTCCATGACTGACATTCTTGATCACAGGGACATCGAGATACTGAAATCGATGAAATCCGACTCCAGGAAACCCATGGGCACCGTGGGCGAGAACCAGGGGATATCCAAGGCCACAGTCAGCCGCAGGGTGGCAAGGCTAGAGGAAGAAGGGATAATACGAGGCTATTGTCTCGACATAGATTACGGTAAGATAGGGGTGATGAAGTCCCTCGTTGCGGTCCAGATAATGGGAGTGCCAGTGTCCGTCGTATTGGAGAATCTCAAGGACCAGAAGGAGATCGGTTACGTTTACAAGTCCTTCGGAGACCACCACATCGTGTTCGAAATGTACACCAGGAATGTAGATGATCTCTACGAATTCATTCAGGCCAAGCTGTTGAAGATGCCTGCGATCAGGAATGTTGAGGTCGATATATTGGTCGAGAGATCCTCCGTCAACGACAATCCGGAGATCTTCATTTACGAAACGAAGGTCAAGGGGAAGGAGTGAGAGCATGCTGAAGCTGAGCAGATGTCCGAAGGCCGACGTCAGGACAGGGATAAGAACGGTCCTGCCTGAGGAGACAGTCAGAAAGGCGGCGCCTCTGCTGGCGAAAGCAGGCATGGAGCCTTTGGAGGACATCACGGGCAGGGACAATACAGGAATACCTGTATTCTCCGTATACCGTAAGAGCACGGCGAAGGGCACGTTCGGTAATTACAACGGGAAGGGCCCAACGGCGGAGCAGGCTATGGCCTCGGCGGTTATGGAGGCCATGGAGCGCTACTGCTGTGAGAGGAGAGAGTGCGACACAGTGGTCCACGGCACATATGAGGAGGCATTGGAGACAGGCCCTGCCGTTTATCCTCCGGATCTCATACTCTCGCAGAGCGTTCTCGCATCCTGGCAGGGATCGGAGATCGCCTGGGTCAAAGGATATGACCTCTTCAGCGGCTCCGAGGTATGGGTACCGGCCTGTGCCGCTTTCTATCCGTACTATCCTGACGGCGATATTCAGCTGATGAGATTCAACACCAACGGCCTTGCATCAGGGAACACGATCGAGGAGGCGATACTCCATTCTCTCTTCGAGCTGATAGAGAGGGATGCATGGTCCATAGCGGATTACAATGAGCGTTCCGGCAGGGATGTGATCGTGGATGATCCGGAATCCGTGCCCGGCAGGCTTCTCAAGAGATTTTCCGATGCCGGCGTCGAGATAAGCCTGAAGGATCTGACCAGCGACATAGGGATAACCACCATAGGTGCCGCGGCCGATGATGTGAGGACGAAGGACCCGGAGATGCTTACCATAGGGGTGGGAACCCATCTGGATCCGGAGATCGCCGCCGTCAGGGCGCTGACGGAGGTGGCGCAGAGCAGAGCCTCCCACAGGCACGGTCTGAAGGTGAATGCTGAGTTACGGGAGAGCACGCTGAAGCTTGGCTATGACAGGATCAAAGCTCTAAATCCCATGTGGTACCGCCCTTCCTCCGGCTCCGTGAGACTGTCTGACATGAAGAGCATGTCCACGCCCTATGTTTTGGATGATATAGAGCTGGTCCTGAGCGCCCTGATGGATGCAGGCTTCGATTCGGTCATCGCCGTGGATTTCACCCGCCCGGAACTGGGAGTCCCTACTGTGAGGATGGTCGTTCCGGGTCTGGAAGTGTACACGATGGACACTGAAAGAGTGGGTGGAAGGTTGAATAATGCACTCAAAACGTGTAAAACCAAGTGAAAAACAAAACCGATATATATCGAGTCATGTACACGAAAAAATGCTCTTTAAATGTGTTTTTTTCGCGAAAGTTAATGTTTTCTGATAAACAATAGTTTATGCAGCCAAAAAACTAGTTCCTTTATATCCTCTCACTCGTTTACAAAAATCGCAAGGGGGAACGAAAGGTTCTGCCTTTTGTTCGGTTGTATATAGAATGGAGGTATGAAATGCCAAAATACAAGGACGTAATAGACCTGTATGACGACAGGGGAAAGCGCATCGCGAAGGATGTGCCCCTTGAAGCCATAAGTCCGTTGCGCAACAAAGCAATCAAAAGGATTGCCGCTATGACCAAGAGGACCGTGGCTGTCAACCTCGCCGGTATTGAGAAGGCTCTCAAGACCGGTGTGATCGGCGGCGGCGGAGCTCAGATAAAGGGCAAAGAGATCGACATACCGCTTGTCAAGAACGCGGAAAAGATCGCAGCTGCGATCAAGGACATGGTCCAGGTGTACGACGGCGATGAGACCGTTGTTGAAGTCAAACCGGGCGGAAAGAGCCTGATTGTGATAGCACCTGAAGAGAGAATGAGCGCCGGTGTCGAGTACACGACTGGTTTCACCTCGACTGCTGCTGCGACGGTTCAGGCGATTATCGACGAGTTCGACATACCTATGCACAAGGCCAACATGGTCAAGGGCGCGGTATGGGGAAGATACCCTCAGACCGTCGGATTCACCGGAACGAACCTCAGATCCATCCTTGATCTCCCTCAGAACAATGAGGGTGCAGGCTACGCTCTCAGGAACATCATGTCCAACCACGTGGTCGCCCTGGTAAGCAGGAACGCCATGCAGGGTGTCGCACTCTCCTCTATATTCGAGCAGACTGCCGCATTCGAGATGGGTGACGCGATAGGGCCCTTCGAGAGAGGACACCTCCTCGGTCTCGCATATCAGGGACTTAACGCGAACAACATGCTCTACAAGATGGTCAAGAAGAACGGTAAGACCGGAACTGTCGGTACCGTTATAGAGACCCTCATGGAGAATGCCATCGAAGACGGAGTCATAAGGGTAAAAGAGACACTCCCCAGCGGATACAAGGTGTACACCACTGACGATCTCTCGTTGTGGAACGCATACGCAGCAGTCGGAATGGTCGCCGCCGTTATGGTAAACGTCGGTGCCGCAAGGGCTGCCCAGGGTGCTCCCTCGACGATACTGTACTACAACGACCTTCTCGAGCACGAGACCGGGCTTCCCTCTGTGGACTACGGCCGCTCGATGGGTGTTTGCGTAGGAATGTCCTTCTTCTCTCACTCCATTTACGGAGGAGGCGGACCCGGTCTGTTCCACGGGAACCACGTCGTTACCAGGCACTCCAAGGGTGTCCTGATACCCGCGGTTACTGCTGCGAACTGCCTTGACGGCGGAACCCAGACGTTCTCCGCAGAGGCCACGTCCGGTGCCTTCAAGGAGGTCTTCGGAGACATGCCAGAATTCAGAACCCCGATGCAGTTCGTCGGTGCGGAGGCAAAGAAAATAGCGAAAAAGCTGTGATGTCATATGACGAGTACACAAAGTCCGGAGTCAAAGTATACGGGAATGATGCTTCCCGAGATTAGGATAACGACCAAGCGCCTGCTTGGAGCCGAATCTACAGAGAAGGTCCTGAACGCATTGTCGGCTTTGGACAACATCAGGCAGATCACGATAAAAGGCGAGAATCTCCCCGCTAAGATAAACAGCGGTCCCAACAAAGGGTTGGACAACAATCATCCTGAGCGCAGGATGATCAGGTTCGGAGACAAGGATATCCTTCTCACCAAGCTCGTAGGGGATTTCTTCCTTGAGCTCGAAGTTGAGAACGAGGATATGCTGAGCGCCTCGGTCGAAGAGATCGACAGGATCTGCAAAGAGGTGATACCCTTCGGTTTCACCATGGATGTAGGAAGGTACTCGAAATACAGACCCACGCTTTCAGACTATAAACTGAGGTGTTAAATATGGCTTACAAGAGACAATTTTACCCCGGAAAGAGTATCCCCGCCGCGAACAGGCGCAGGTACTTGGACCCGAAACAGAACCTGAAGAAACTGCGCGACATCCCCATGGATGACGTCGTCAGGATAATGGGACACAGGAACCCCGGAGAGGACTACAAGTCCATCCACCCCCCGATCGAGGAGGGTAACGAACCTGACTGCCCCATCAGGCAGCTCGTGACACCAATCGAGGGTGCAAAGAAGGGAGACCGCGTAAGGTACATCCAGTTCACGGATTCCGTCTACTTCGCTCCCATCTCGCCCTATCAGAGGGCATGGATGTATCTGTCCAGGTACAGAGGGCTCGACACGGGTACCCTGTCCGGAAGGCAGATCATCGAGATGAGGGAGAGAGACCTCGAGAAACTCGCGAAAGAGATGATAGACAACGAGACCTTTGACCCGGCCCTTACCGGTATCAGGGGTGCGACCGTTCACGGCCACGCATGCCGTCTGGATGAGCACGGGCTCATGTTCGACGCATGGCAGAGGTACGAGTGGGACGACAAGACCAAAGAGGTCGTGTATGTCAAGGATCAGGTAGCCCTGCCCCTCGACAGAAGGATCTCTGTCGGAAAGCCCGCGAAGATGGAGGACCTCAAGAAGAGGACCACGATCTTCAGAGAGGACGGCGTAGATATGAAGGACGACAAGGAAGTCACCATGTACGGACTCAGGATACACAAGCTGAGGACCTTCGCTGGTTTCCAGCCCTTCAATGTTAAGGGAGTGTGATTGCACATGGCCAAAAACAAAGAGAAGCTGTTCATGGCGGCTGTGAAGAAGAAGTTCAAAGAGGACCCCACTGACGAGTACACCTCGTACTACAAGTTCGGCGGCTGGAGACAGTCCAAGAGGAAAGTGGAGTTCGTAGAGGCGGCCAACAAGATCGCTAAAGAACGTGGAATCCCCATGATGAACCAGGACATCGGTGTCCCTCTGGGACAGAGGTCCTGGATGCCCTACCAGCTGTCCCACACGGACATCTACGTGGAGCCCGACGACTTGCACTGCATCAACAACCCTGCGATCCAGCAGGCTTGGGATGACATAAGGAGGACCATCCTGGTCGGACTGGACGCCCCTCACCAGACCATCGAAAAGAGGCTTGGTAAGGAAGTCACGCCCGAGACCATCAACGAGTACCTCGAGGCAGTCAACCACACGATGCCCGGCGGAGCAGTCGTTCAGGAGCACATGGCGGAGATAAACCCCGCCCTTGCCTACGACTCGTACGTCAAGGTCTACTCCGGGAACGATGAGCTGATCGACGAGCTCGACAAGAGGTTCGTCATCGACATCAACAAGCTGTTCAGCAAGGACCACGCGGCCCAGCTGAAGAAGGCGATCGGATCCACCCTCATGCAGGCAGTCCGCGTTCCCTCCATAGTCGGCAGGGTCATGGATGGTGCGACCACCTCGAGACACGCAGCGATGCAGATCTCGATGGCGTTCATCACCTCCTACAGGCTCGCAGCCGGAGAAGCAGCGATCGCTGACTTCGCATACTCTGCGAAGCACCAGTCCCTGCCTATGGGTACGATGATGCCCGCAAGGCGCGCCAGGGGACCCAACGAACCCGGAGGAATACCCTTCGGATTCCTGGCAGACATGGCTCAGTCTGACCGTGTCAACCCTGACGACCCCGGAAGGGCGTCCCTTGAGACAGTCGCACTCGGAGCGATCATCTACGACCAGATCTACCTCGGAGGCTACATGTCCGGTGGAGTCGGTTTCACACAGTATGCATCCGCTGCATACACCGACAACATCCTGGAGGACTACGTCTACTACGCCATCGACACCATAAAGGACAAGTATGGCGGCTTCTGCAAGCTTGACCCGAACAACTACGACAAGCTGATGGAGCTCGGAGACAACGTCAACACCTACGCTCTGGAGATGTATGAGAAGTACCCCGCCGTCATGGAGGCCCACTTCGGTGGATCCCAGAGGGCAACGGTTGCCGCCGCGGCATCCGGTATCGCCGGAGCCATGGCAACCGGTAACGCCGACTGCGGTGTCAACATGTGGTACCTGTCCATGCTGCAGCACAAGGAGAGGACCGGAAGGCTCGGATTCTACGGATACGACTTGCAGGACCAGTGCGGTTCCGCTAACTCGTTCTCCTACAGATCCGACGAGGGTCTCCCCATGGAGCTGAGAGGTCCCAACTACCCCAACTACGCGATGAACGTCGGACACCTGTCCGGCTACACCGGTATCCCCAAGGCGGCCCACGCTGCCCGCGGAGATGCATACACGGCCAGCCCGTTCATACGTGTGGCGTTCGCAGACCCGAGCCTCGTGTTCGACTTCGCGAACATAACCAAGGAAGTTGGGCGTGGCGGACTTCGCGAGTTCCAGCCTGCAGGCGAGAGGACCGCTGTCATAAGGGTGTAAGGCCATGGAAGTTGGCGAGATCTACAAGTACATCCCGACGTCAACAGTGGGGAAGGTAGCAGACATCAGAGAGAGCAACGGCAGGGTCTGGGCATTCCTGGACTTCACCCAGCTCTGGTATGATGCAGCCTTCCTGCAGCCTGCGGACGTAAGCGAGTACAAGGAGATCTCGTACAAGGAGAAGGAAAGGTCCTCCAAGTATGCCATGAAAGCTCTTGAGAAAGAGATGAAGGACGCAGAGGACGTGGATATCTCCCAATTGGCCGCAACCGGCGGCGGTTAAACGCCCCAATCAAACCACTTACTTTTCCAATTTTTTCATTTTTGTTTGATGAGGGGACCCTTTGTGCGGATCCTCCGCCACGGTTTTATAACAATTGCTCGATTAATGAACTATGGTAACCATAGCGTTGGATGAGATGAAGGGCAAAGAGGTCATATCTTCTGACGCGTACCTCTTGGGCAATGTTCAGGATGTGCGCTACGATCCCGTGTCCTGGGATATCCTGGGCCTTAAGGTCAAGAGCAATAAGGATGTGTCCAAGATCATCAGCGCCGGATCCGCGAGATCCATGATCCTGGTCGGTCCGGGGGAGTATGCGATCAACGATGTGATACTCTTCAGGGACACCCTGGAGGATTCCAAGGACAGGATATCCGCGGATAACGACAACATATCGTCCCTCTCGTTCCTGCTGGGCAAGAAGGTGGTATCCTCAGACGGACTGCTGGTGGGAGCTGTAAGTGACGTGCTCCTGGAGATGGAACACTGGTCTGTTCAGTCTGTGAGGGTGAAGCTGGACAAGGGAGCCTACGAGCCTCTGGGACTTAAGAAGGGGCTCTTCTCCAAGACTGCATCAGGGATACTGGTTACGCACATATCCGCAGTGACGGACAATATGAGCCTCTACCTGACGACGAGCGACCTGGCAGACCATCTGACCTTGGATTAGATGGGGTCGAAGGCGACCAGTATAGAGGCGAGACGCGGGTCGTCCTCCATTCCGGCGTACTCTCTTATCATCTTGTCACAGGTAGGAGCGGGGCTGCATGATACGACATTGGCGCAGCCGTTGCTCTCGTTGAGCTCAGGGAATGATACGGGGGGCATTACGAATACCTCGTTCTCCCCTTCCCCGGGCACTATATCAGTGAATACGACGAAACCGTCAGAGAGCCAGACAACATCTTCTCTGTCCTGGTATTCCTTGGCGGTCTGAGGGAAGACCTCTACGCCCATAAGCTTCCCGTCCGTAGATAACAGCACCACAGTAGGCTCAGGAGGGAGCCTGAACCGGGTGTTCTTGACTATGCAGGCGATCCTCTTCCTCTTAAGGGCCTCCTCGAAACCCTTGTTTTGAACTGCTATATCGCCCGTAGCCTTGACGGTGGCCTCCTCTTCCTTGATTTTTCTAAGGATCTCCTGGTCAAGATAGAATACCTTTACCACGCCTCTGAGCTCCTTAAGTATGTTCAGCTGACCTATCCCGTCGTCCATGCCATGGCATTGTATGGGCAGATTATTAAATGTTGGCGTTTTCCCAAAACCATCATGTCCCTGAAGATGCTCAATGAGAGAGACCCAGATGTCCTGAGGGCCCTATATGCCTACAGGCGTGAGGTATTCAAGGCAGGGAGTCTGTCTGTGAAAGAGAAGGAATTGATAGCTCTGGCACTTTCCTCCGCATCCCAGTGCTCCAAATGCTTCACCTATCATTCAGATAAGGCGAAGGAGGCAGGAGCATCCGACAAGGAGATACTGGAGACCATGGAATTGGTCGCTTACATGGTGGGCCCGTCCGGCCTTATATGGTCTGATCTTGTCGATGAGGCTGTGAATTATTTTGAGAATGAGTGATCCAGATCCAATCTGAAGTATCCCTCCTCTCCGACAGCGCATCTGATATCGACCACGCCTATGGCTGCCACGACCTTGCCATCTATCTCCACAGGAGTGACAATGACCCTTACTCCTTTGTAGGGGCCCGTCTCGGCCACCCTTCTGACGGTGGTGTTCTCCCTAAGCACTTCCTCAAGGATGTCCCCCGTATAGGCGTTGTCCACCACCGCACCGTTCTCGATCCTTATGCCCAGATTATCGCGGCTCTTGGCACATACAGGAAGGCCCCCCACCAGCTCATGAATGGCGAATGCCAGTGACAGAACCTCGTTGGCTGTGCTGTCTGTCCTTAGCATATCACCCAAACTTCTCTTAAGAGGAAGTCCCCCCATAAGGGATATGGCGGCCGTCACGGCTCCCTTCTCCGCCATCTCGGGTGTTTGGGCGGTGCCTATTATCACCACGTCCTCGTTCTTAACTTTGAAATGACTTCTGATCGCGGAGTCAATGTCCCAGGCAACAGGAAAATCCGATCCCGGGAATCTGAGTGTGCCGTTGATGCAGATAAGGGTGGTGGCTCCCAGAGCTCCTGCCATTATGGCAGCATCACGTTCCTCGCATCCGTAGAGCACTCTCTTTGTCGCGAAGGGAACCTTCACGGCGCAATCGTGCTCCCCTATAGTCAGGGAGGATTTCGGTATGGGCCTGGCTTCCATGTACATTATGCCCCTGTACTCAGCTCCTTTCTCGGTAAGGCAGATCCCGTTTTTTGTGATCGTGACAAGCCCGCCTTCCTCAAGCATCCCCAGCATGGTCCTCATGCTCCCCTCGCCTACACCGCATGCGGTTGCGAGCTTCTTCCTTCCCACAGGAATGAACTCATCAAGAGAGATTATCGCCTTCCAAAGGTTGTAGTCATTGAATTTGGGGATGGGTCCGCCTTGACCCCTCCTCATCGAAACAAACATAGGGTGCGCATGGTTTAGAAAGTAGATAAGAGGTTGCAGGCATTATCTTCCGAACACACTATACCCAGCAATCTAATTTTGCAGGGGTAATTTCAGCGTTATTTTATAACCGTAAAGTCTTAACGGGGTATGGCCCATGAATCAGTAGACCTTCTGAAAATAGAGAACGTCACTAAGAAATTCGAAGGCAGAATTGTTCTAGATAATATCAGCGCCACACTGTCCACAGGCAAGATACTCGGGCTCATAGGGAAGAGCGCGGCAGGTAAAAGTGTGCTCATACACATGATAAGGGGCACAGACGAGTACAGGCCTGATAAGGGTAAGGTGCTCTACCATGTCAATCACTGTACCAAGTGCGGCAATCTAGATCTGCCATTCGAAGGGGTCCCATGCACAAGATGCGGCGGTGAGAGCAAGACCAGGTGGGTGGATTTCTGGGCTCTCGGTGACAGGGAGCCTATAAGGCATGAGCTGAAGAACCGCATAGCCATCATGCTGCAGAGGACCTTCGCCCTGTTCGGGGATCATACTGTGGTGGAGAACATATTCGAGGCTCTGGGTGATGTGCCGGACAAAGTCCAGAAGGCGATAGACCTTCTGGACTTCGTGAACATGACCCACAGGACCACTCACATAGCAAGGGACCTGTCGGGCGGAGAGAAGCAGAGGGTGGTCATGGCCAGGCAACTGGCGAAGAACCCGCTGTTCTTCCTGGCGGACGAGCCCACCGGGACGCTGGACCCGTACACGGCGGATATCGTTCATAAAAGACTCGTGAAATATGTCCATGACAGGGGGATATGCATGGTGATGGCATCCCACTGGCCGGAGGCCGTGGAACAGATGTCTGATGAGGCGATCTGGCTTGATGCTGGGAAGGTCATAATGAAGGCCGACCCTGCCGAGGTGACATCCAAATTCATGGAAGAGTATCACTTCGAGAAGCACGAGTACGCCGACGTCGGCGAACCGATGATAAAACTGGAGAATGCGAAGAAGCACTTCTTCTCCGTCGTCAGAGGTGTGGTCAAAGCCGTGGACGGAGTCTCATTCGATATCAAGCAGAACGAGATCGTGGCCCTGGTTGGGCTCTCGGGAGCCGGCAAGACCACAACCTCCAGGATGATCGCGGGCATGACCCCTGCGACCAGCGGGACTGTGAAGATAAAGCTGGGCGACGATTGGATAAACATGGCCGAGTCAGGGTTCACCGGGAAGGGTCGTGTCACCCCCTACATAGGATTCCTGCATCAGGAGTATACCCTTTACCCGTTCGACAATGTGCTTCAGAACCTTTCGACATGCATAGGCATGAAGATGCCGGCCGAGCTTGCCAAGATGAAAGCGATCCAGGTGCTTCTCAGCGTCGGATTCCCGGAGGATCAGGTGGAGAAAGTGCTGTATTCCTACCCAGACACCCTCTCGGTGGGGGAGAATCAGAGGATAGCCTTCGCTCAGGTACTGATCAAAGAGCCTCGGATCGTAGTCCTTGACGAGCCTACCGGCACGATGGATCCGATAACCAAGGTGACAGTGGCCAATTCGGTCCTCAGGGCCAGGAAGGAACTGGAAGAGACGTTCATAGTGGTGAGCCATGACATGGACTTCGTAACCAACTGTTGCGACAGGGCAATCCTCATGAAGAACGGCAGGGTCCTCAAGATAGGGAAGCCTGAGGAGATCATCGACGAATTCAGAGAGATAGAACGAGAGCAGTCGGGCGGTGAAAAGATTTGAAACAGCGCATAGGCAGGCATCTCAGCTTCGTTGAGTGCCGCGAGTCTATGGGCCTTGGTACCGGAGGAGCGCTGGCTCAGAGAGCCACGATCTCAGAGAGCGGAAGAGAGGTCGTGGCCGTTGCCATGGGCCCCGGCCGCAGGCACATCACAAAGCCCGTGTGCGAGATCACATACGCTTTGAGGGAGGAGGGTATAGACACCTCCGTCCTGGTCCTCAATGCAGGGTCAGGCGTCCCTGCGGACGCCCCGGACATATCCCATGGCCAATGCTTCGGTCTGGAGCCTATAGAGGTGGAGAGGATCCAGCAGTTCAAGGTGGCCTTGATACACCTTGGGAACGTCCGCGCCCATATCATATGGAAAGCGAGGCTAATACTCAGGAATGTGGACATCCCTGCGATAATAGTCTCCCAATGCCCGGTGGACTTCGAGGATTTTGCGGCGATAGGCATCAAGACCTCGAGGGTGATGCCGCCGGATGATAAGATCAACACAAAGGGCACGATAATGGAGATCGTGACAGGAATAGTCAGGGGCGTGACATGCCCCCAGGAGAAGCTGGATGAGATAGTCACGAAGATACAGAGGATGCTGCCCGGGGTAAATGAGGGGGGAGAGCGTTGAGGGTCAAGGTCAACGGCAGGGAGAAGACGCTTAAGAGCGGCGCCAAGCTGAAGGATGCCCTGGCGGGAGAGAATTATCATCCCGGTTCTGTGGTCTCCATACATCTGTCCACAGAGAAGCTGGTGATGGAATCCGACGATTTCGAGATAAAGATGAGCTCGGGGAAGTCCATCGTGCTTCATTTGGAGCCGGGTAAGGACTCAGAGCTCTGGAAGAAATACATGACGAAGATGCCGGGCCTATATGCCAGATGGGTTAACAGGCAGATCGCGGCCATCGGAGCCTTCCCGACGGACATGAAAGTGAACAGGGACCGGAGGAGATACAGGAAGTACGATGTGTTCTTCGCCCTGGGCGGATTTGATAATAATACGACTTACATGATGATCGCCAGAGAAGAGCACCGCGGGGCCTACGGAGCCGGATCCGGAATAATAGGGCGCGTGACCCTGGGTAGGCACGTTATAGATCAGATGAGGGAAGGCGATGCGATAGAGAGCGTCACGCCCCTCATGTCCGAGACAAGCAAGGACAATGTCATAGTCACATCCGATCTCTCATACAAACTGGAAGAGGGGTACAGTGTGGACACGTTCATCACGGTGGATCTGGACCCGCAGTCCCCCAAGTCTGCAGAGCATCTGCTGGTGCTCTCCAGATCCGGATATATGGAAGTGACGGAATCCACAGGCAGCTTCATGGCCAGCTCTATGGATCTTGACACGGAGATACCGCAGGAGATCAGTGTTGTGAGGTCCCCCGGGGTCGTTACCGTCAGGAACACAGGCCCGGGAATGGGCCGTATGTACATCTACAGGGAGAGAAGGCAGATGCTGCTCTCCCATAATCATGTCGGCACCGTGACCAACGGCCTCTCGATAGCGATGTTCGCCAAGGCAGGCGATAAGATAGGTGTGGTCACCAATCCTCAGAGGATACTCTCGGTGGGCATGACCCAGAAGGACGGAGCCGCGTTCCTGGAATCCAAAGGTCTCAGACAGAAGAGGACCGGGGACAGCTCAGACGAAGCGATAATAGTGGATCAGACTCCTGAGGCGACCCTCGATGCCATACACTCGGACGAGATAGAGACGTTCGGTGTTCCAAGGAATAAGATATACAAGATATCCCTGGACCGCGGGGAGAAGAACAAACTCAATTCGTATTATTTCGATAAGATAACGGGCCTGAGCCATAAGCCCATAGGCGCTCTGAAGGTGCATTTCGCATTCAAGGGTATGCCCATGGTCACCTTTGAAGGCGATGAGGTCAGAGGGAAATCCCTCTATCCCAACGACCCGTTCAAGAAATGCTCCAGAGGGGACATAGGCGTTACAAACCAGGCAAGGCCTCACAAAGGGCTCCTGGGCATAAGGCTGGAGAACAGCAAGGAATATGGCCCCACGGGAGAAGAGCCCTACGGTACTAACATCTTCGGTAAGTTCCTCGGGGATCTGGACGATATGATGAAGGGCCTGAAGGACGGGGACACAGTGTACTTTACGGAGATGGACCTATGAGCGAGAAGAAACCCAGACAGAGGGAGACAAGACTGATCATGATATCCCCGGCATCCAATGTGACACCGGACCTGCTGGTCAGGACCGCTCACGCCATGGGCAAAGAGCTGTCCGCCAAGGAGACATGCTACGGTTGCCTGTTGGAAGGGGACCCGAAGACCGTTGTAGAGGTCCGGGATGAGCTGCGCAAGCTGGATCCCCACGGGATATACTCGAAGAGGAGAGCATACCCCGCCGGCGATCCACGCAGATGCAGGGCCCAGCACGGCACGAGGCCCGGATACGCTCAGCTGGAGGCTGAATGGAAATTGCTGGCCAATCTGCAGCATGCAATGGATGCGATAGATCTGGGGGAGAAGGCTCCCCCGGAGCCAAAGAAGAACAAACTGCCTGTAAAGGAATTCAAGGAGATTTGCGAGGTGAACCTATGAAGAAGATATTCATCGACCCTCCGAACAGCATGATACTGTTCGACATAGTGGAGAGGCTGGGGCATGAGCCCCTCAGCACGATGGCCGCCCTCCAGGAGAGGGTGGATAACCTGGAGATAGACATGCCCCCCATGAACGTTACGCTTGCTGATGTCATCAAGGGCCTGAAGTACGCAGGCATAGAGGAGCCCT
>JAQVOB010000013.1:0-20532 GCA_028702835.1 Candidatus Methanomethylophilaceae archaeon | reverse complement strand
ACACGTCGTGGAAGGTCCCATGGATACACACAGCCTTCGGCAACGGTGCCGCGACCTGCGCAGGCTTGGAAGCTGCATATCAATCTCTGAAGAAGCAGGGCAAGATAACCGATGAGATGAGATTCGTTTCCTTCGCAGGTGACGGAGCTACATACGACATAGGTCTGCAAGCCCTGTCCGGTGCGATGGAGAGAGGTCATCACATGATGCATGTGTGCTTCAACAACGAGGCCTACATGAATACGGGCATTCAGAGGTCCAGTGCGACCCAGTTCGGTGCTTCCACCACAACTTCTCCTGCGGGATCCGTGATCCCCGGCAAGGGGGAGTACTCCAAGGACATGACGATGGTCATGATAGCCCATGACATACCCTATGTGGCCCAGGCGTCTCCTCACAACTGGAGGGACCTCATAGGCAAGGCAGAGAAGGGATTCGAATGCGGTGGACCGGCATTCCTGAACGTCATATCCACATGCCCCAGGGGATGGAGGACCGCCAACGACTCGGCGATATCCATGGCCCAGCTGGCTGTTCAGACCTGTGTATGGCCTTTGTATGAGTATGAGAACGGGAAGCTCACCCTGACCGCGGACAGTGAGAGGATCGCCGTCGGCAAGCAGGAGAAGAAGCCTCTGATGGATTGGTTCTCAGCTCAGGGCAGGTACAAGCACCTGACCAAGGACAAGTACATACCCCTCGTGCAGACTCTGCAGGAGAGGCTGGATGCCAAGTGGGAGAGGCTGCTGAAGCTCTCAAAGCTCTGAAACCGAGGGGGTAAACCCCCTCTTATCCTTTCTAACTCAGAATACCTACGAATATTATGGCTATTATGCCGCCCATCAGCCCTGTGGACATATTATTGAAGTATTTCGTTATCCGTCCTTCCGTTTCCAGGGTTGCGCCGAGCAAACTATCCAGCATGCATCCGATGAATCCTGCCAATAACGGGATGATCATGATGATGTCGAAAGACAGCCCGAAGATCACAATCCATCCGAGAAGCACGGCGATAGCGGAGCCCATAAGGGATAACAAGGTGCCGAGTACGGATATGCCGCCGTCTGTGCCGGGAAGCACCTTCTCAAAGGTGGTGATCATCCAGACGTTCCTGTCTTTGGTGCCAAGCTCGCTGGCGATGGTGTCCGCGGCGGCCACGGCAATGGTAGCTATGAATCCTATGGACAGGATGAAATAGTATTTGTCCTCGGAATAGAGGTTGATAAGTGCGAAAGCGCATCCTGGCAATGCAACGCCAAGAACGTTCTTCCCTGTTCTCTCTCCGGATTTCCCCTCCTGGAGCCCTTTCTTCTTTTTTTCTGACAAATTCAGCTTCGTTACCATGAAGCCAATTACCGCGAAGGCCAACACGGAGATCAGCCAGGATATGGATCCCGCTATGCCCAAGGTGAGGCCCACAATAATTGCCGTGACTGCACCGGAAGTCGTGAGCAGTTTCACTCTCACGGCAACTGTTGACAGGGCAGCCGAGAGGAAGAGGACCAATAATATCTCTGTGATCGCATCCACGGATAACGGACAGTTTGTCCGATATATGATTAATCGCCTGCGATCCCGGCGCCCAGAAGGATCTCTGTTGCGTATCTTATTGCCGTATCCCTGTCTGAAAGAGGATGGAACATGACCTTGCCCTGAGGGTATATCGTTACCTCCATGCCGCGCCAGTCGGCCACCATCATCAAATCGTCACTCTTCTTCACCGAACCTTCTTCAGATATGAACGCGCCAGCCTTCTCCAGGTCCACATCAAGCAATTCTCTGGATGCTGCCATTAGTGCTTTGCCTCCGCAGAGGCGGGTCACAGTGAATCTCATCTTACTATTTTCCTCAGGACAGTCTCGGAATCAGTTTTGAACTCGGACAGGGTGCCCTCGTTGACTATGAGGATCTCTGACAGGACTATGAGCTCTGCAAGACCCCAGCTGATCTCTCTACGGTCCCTTTCCCTGAATTCCTCCAGGTTACGTGGGGCATCATCCCTTTTCCTTCTGACCAGCCTATCGTATCTGGTAGAGGGGCTGCTGTGTATGCTGACGATCATGACATCGTCGGTCAGCTCCCTGTAGGCCCTTACCTCGTCCATGCTGCGGCAGCCGTCAACCAGGAAGATGTCCCCATGCATCCGGGCCATGGCTCTTTTCGCCCATATGCTGTATCCGTGGCGCTCCCTCTCTATATTAGCCAGCTGTCCCACGGAAAGACCGGCATCCTCAGGTGTTCTTTCGGCATGAAAATCCCTTACGACGTCACCCATTCTCAAGAATGGTATGTCCATACTCCGGGCCATGGTCAGGAACTCCTCCTTTCCGGCCCCGGGCATACCGGCTACAGCTATTATCATCATAGCAGATTGTCCGAGATCCGGGTCAGAGTCCTGTCACAGTACATGCATCTGAGCTTGGGCGGGCTGCGGCTGACCACTCTGAACTCCGGCTCCACCGGCTCCCCCTTATTGGTTATGCAATGGGGGTTGCTGCACTTCACTAACCCAGAGACAACGTCGTCCAGTTTGACTTTGTATTTCTCCGCTACGATGAAATCGCGGATTATCACTATCGTAGCATCCGGTGCGATAAGGGCGATCTTGTCCACCATTCTGGGATCAAGCTCTCTGTCCTCCACCTTCACCACGTCCTTCCATCCGACGCCCTTCTTGGAAGGGACCTTTATGAGCACACTTATCGTAGAGTCTATAGTATTCTCATTCACGCCCAGGATCTTCAGGACATTGAGCGCCTGACCGGCGGTTATGTGATCTATGACTGTGCCGTTCCTGATCGGTGCCACCTTGATCTCCTTCATATTCCTTCACCTCCAAGTATGGCCATCAGAAGGGCCATCCTCACAGGTATGCCGTTGAAGGCTTGTTCGAAGTATTTCGCATGCTCTGTGGAGTCCACCTCAGGGGCGATCTCGTCGATCCTGGGGAGAGGGTGCATAACTATCATGTCCTTCTGCGCCTCCCTCAGCATGGAGTTGTCTATCCTGTACATCCCGGCGACCTTCCTGTACTCTGTCGGGTCAGGGAACCTCTCCTTCTGTATCCTGGTGACATAAAGGACATCGGTATCGCTTATGACCTCTTCCAGGTTGTCGGTCTGCCTGACATGGCAGCCCTTCTCCTTCAGATGCCTTACGATATCGTCCGGCATCTGAAGCTGCTCAGGGGCGACCAGGGTGAGCTTGGCCCCGAAAACTGTCAGAGCATCAGAGAGGGAATGCACGGTCCTGCCGTACTTCAGGTCTCCCACCAGAGCTATGTTGAGCCCGTCGATGGATCCTTTGCAGGATCTCATGGTGAAAAGGTCCAGGAGAGTTTGCGTTGGGTGGGACCCGGCGCCGTCCCCGGCATTTATTACAGGATTGATAGAGAATTTGGCTGCCAGTCTGGCGGCTCCCTCGTGGGGATGTCTCAGGACTATGGCGTCACAGTAAGCGTCCACCATGCGTATTGTATCGGCGAGGGTCTCCCCTTTCGATATGGATGTCATGGACATTTCCGAAACATCTATCACGTTTGCCCCAAGCCTATGGGCGGCGCTCTCGAAAGAGAGGCGCGTCCTTGTGGAAGGCTCGAAGAAAAGATTGCCCAAGATCCTTCCGGAGAGAGGCTTCCAGGTCTTCTCCCCCATAGCATACGGCACCATCTTCTCGGAAAGATCCAGAAGCGCCTCGATCTCCTCTCTTGTAAAGTCCTTTATTGATACAATGTCCCGGTCATAGAAATCCAACAGCTCACCTCGGTCAGGTAATTGGCCGTTTCGTGATTTAACACTTTCATTCACGCTGCCTTCGGCTAATGTTCGCAGGGAGTGGGCTAGAGCTTGGACGTTTCATGCTGATCGCGCCGCAGAGATCCGTAGGTCGTTCCGGATGCAAGCAGATCGCTATAGGAACAGGATGCAGACGGAGCATACCGTATCCGACGGGCACAACATTATCTAAGAAGATGCGCTCTCGCAGTTATGCTGGATGTGACAGCCCGTTCAATGAGGGGCAGAGCGTGTGTTTACACTCGGAACGATATAGCCGTACAAACACCACTGGTCATACAGACCTGTCGCGATGCGGCAGGGGATATGCACATCAGAGTCGATGACTCAGGCAGGACATTTTTCGCCATGGGTGACGAAGCACCCCTGGATCCCAAGCTCAGATATCCTGTATCCCGCGGAAAGGGGGAAGTAACAGCGTACGGTAGCATAGCCGTAGTACGCCTTCCATTCGAAGAGGGTTGTGCGATCCCGGAGGGAACGGAGATCGTGGTGATAGCCAACGCATATGAGCTGCGCGGGGATTTCAGGAGGGCGATCTCACAGATATCCGCTGTAAGGAAGTCTGCAGGCCACGGCATCCTGCTGGTCGCGCCGGGTCTGGCGGAGCCATCGACAATCGCGATGTACGCCTATATGGGGATCGACGTCTTTGATGATTCTCTGTCCAGGGTTCTCGGGGCCGAGGGCATTGAAGCCTTCTCGGAAGGGAATGCGGATCGCGGTAAGGACTCCGTATCAGAGAATATCTCTGAGATGAACAGGGAATGCTCCAAGGTGCGCACATTCACGGTATCAGGGCGGTTGAGAGAGCTTGTCGATCAGCGCGCCCCCTCATCCCCGTCCTCTGTGGCAATGCTTAGGATATTCGACGATATTTGCTATGCATACCAGGAGGAGGCAACCCCGGTAGTCGGTACCAGGTTCTCATGCAACACCACTCAATCCCTGATGCGCCCTGATGTACTAAGGTACAGGAAAGCAATCATGGAAATGTATGAGAGGCCATCCCATAAGAGGGTCCTGCTCCTGCTCCCATGTTCCGCCAGGAAACCCTATCACAAATCCAAGACCCACAAGATGTTCTCGTCGGCAATACATACGGCGGGACATGACACGGCTGTTCACGAAGTCATACTGACGTCGCCGCTGGGGATGGTCCCCCGGGAGCTTGACATATTCTATCCGGCGAATTCTTATGACATACCCGTTACCGGCCAATGGAAGTGCCAGGAGAGAGATTTCATAAGGGAGCTGTTCTCCCGTTTCCTGAGTTTCGGCTATGAAAAAGTTGTATCGCATCTGGGATCCAGTACCGATCTAATCCGAGATATGGCTGATATCATCGAGACGGTAGTGGACGACGACCCGGTTTCGCAGGCATCGCTGGACAGACTTGACAGAACCCTAAGGGATCTGTCTAAGGGCATGCCTTCCGGCGAGTACATGGCAGATCGGAAAGAGACCGTGAGATCGGTTCTGACCTTCCAGTTCGGAAAGGATGTCGCAGATAGGATGATGGACGCTGAGACCTTTGCCGTAGGGAAATACCCCTATTGGAAGATCATGCGCGGAAAGACCCAGCTAGGCATGATGTCCGAGGAGAGAGGAATGGTGTCCCTTACCATCGACGGTGCTGAGATATTCGCCTCAATGGGCGTCAACCTGGTGGAAGTTCAGGGGTTCGAGCTCAAGGGAAGCCTTTTTGCCGTGGGCGTGAAGGCAGCCGATCATCGTATAAGGATAGGCGATGAGGCAGTGATAGTGGCCGACGGAGAGGTAATCGCCGTGGGAGTCGCACAGATGTCCGGAAGGGAAATGGAGGATATGAACCGCGGCATCGCGGTAAAGATCCGTCACAGAAAGTGATTTTCGGTCATTTTCGGTGACCTCCCCCTCTTTTCTTTTAATACTCTGGTGCAGTAGTATTGTTTGGAGACGGAAAGAAATCATCCCAATCCCTTCCTGTTTCCTCCATACGGACGGACGGCCATCCCATCCCGATCTTTTTTATCGCCGTCCGTCCGGGAAAATCCTTTGAAGAAGGGGAAGTGTTTCACGGACAAGTGTTAGTTGTACGTGACGCGCTTCCCGTTGACCATATAGGTTATCTTCTCGGCTGATTTGCAGGCGTGATCTCCGATCCTTTCGAAGAATTTGGAGATCGAGATGAAGTATGTGCAAACATCCACGGAAGCACGGTCCCTGCTCATGTGCTCGACGGCCCTGGTCAGGACCACATCGCGTAGCTCGTCCATCTTCTGGTCCCCGGCACCTATCTCTTCGAAACGGGATATGTCCCTGTCCTTCATGGTCTCGGTGACCATTCTCACCATTTCGACGGCCAGATTCCCCATGGCAGAGGCGTACTCATAAGAATGCCTCATACCTTTCTCTGATAGGTATATGACGGCCTTGGAGATGTTATGGCAATACTTGCCGATCCTTTCCATATAGGTTATGGTCTTCAGTATTACCGCCACCACCCTCATGTCAGAGACCATTGGTTGGAAAAGCATCAGTATCCTCAGAGCCTCATCCTCAATGAGGCTGTCCATGTAGTCCACTCTGAGGTAGTCGTCCATAACTGATCTTGCAACATCTGCATCCATATTATCCAGGGCGTACACGGATCTCTCCACCATGCTGAGAACCAGATCCCCGAATTCGTTCGTCGTTCCTACAAGGCTGTTGAAGTCTTCTATGAATCTTTTCATCCGCATCACCCGAATCTTCCGCTTATGTATCTGTCAGTCATCTCTTTCGAAGGGCTCTCGAAGATCTTCTCGGTCCTGTCGAATTCGACCATCTCTCCTATGTACATGAACCCGGTGTAATCACTTATGCGCGCGGCCTGCTGCATGTTGTGAGTGACTATCACCACGGTGTATTCCTTGACCAGCTCAGTGATCAGGTCCTCTATCTTGGATGTCGCTATGGGATCCAGAGCTGATGTCGGCTCGTCCATGAGTATCACCTCTGGCGATACGGATAAGGTCCTGGCTATGCACAGCCTCTGCTGCTGTCCTCCCGAAAGGGCCATGGCAGATTTATCGAGCCTGTCCTTCACCTCATCCCAGAGGGCCGCTTTCCTCAGAGATTTCTCTACGATCGCTTCCAATTCTTCCCTGTCTGTTATGCCATGGATCTTCGGACCGTAGGTTATGTTGTCTCGTATGGACATGGGGAAAGGATTCGGCTTCTGGAAGATCATGCCTATCTTCTTCCTGACCTTGATCACGTCGGTCCCAGGACCGTATATGTCCTCTCCGTGGAATATCATCCGTCCTTCGACTCTGCAGCCATCGATCAGGTCGTTCATCCTGTTGATGCTTCTGATCAGAGTTGATTTCCCGCATCCGGACGGACCTATCAGCGCCGTCACTTTTTTCGTCTGGACGGGCATGGAAACGTCGTATAACGCCTGATTGTCCCCGTACCAGAGATTCACATTCTGTATGTCTATAACATTCTCCATACTCGTCACCATTTGATCCTCTTATCGTAATAATGCCTGACAACTGACGCCAGTACGAACATCGAGAGCACTATGATCAGCAGTACTGTTGCGACAGCGCTCTGCATAGCGGAGGGCCCCATCCCCTCAGTTGCCAGATAGAACAGCTGATAGGGCAGTGCCATGACCGGGTCCAGTATTGAGTGGGACATGGCCCTCTGATACACTATCACGGCGGTGAACATGATCGGAGCCGTCTCCCCGGCCACGCGGCCTATTGAAAGTATCACGCCGGTTATTACGGACCCTAAGGCCGCAGGCAGCACGACCTTCACAGTGGTCTCCCATTTCGTGGCGCCCATGGCCATTGATCCCTCTCTAAGCTCTCTGGGAACGGCCTTCAGCGCTTCTTCTGTTGTCCTTATTATAACGGGCAGGACCATGAGACCCAGGGTTATGCATCCTGCGATAAGGGAATACCCGAATCCGAAGTATACTACGAAGGCAGACATACCGAAGAGCCCGAAGACTATCGACGGCGTGCCATTCAGTATGTCGATGGAGTTCCTGACGGTCCTGGTAAAGGGTGTATCCTTTGCATACTCTGCCAGGAAGATACCCGTGATTATACCCAGAGGCAGAGCTATTGTCATGGAGCCGACGATCAGTTTCAGCGTTCCCACGATCGCAGGATATATGCCTCCAGCGCGCCCGGCATCCTTGGGGTATCCTGTCAGGAAATCCCATGTGATCATTGGCAGACCCTCTATGAAAATATCAGCCAGTATGTAGATCAGAAGGGATATAGAGAATATCATCACCAATAATAGCACGGTGTGGGCGACTTTTTGGACATTCCTTGAACCGATACCTCTGAACAATCGTGCAAGCCCTACGCGTATGATTACTGCGATAAGGCCTGCCGCGATGGCCTCGGTGCCGCCCCAGAACAGGGATGCGCCCATGTATACAACGGCGATTATGAGGATGTATGAGACTGCTTTCCTGAGAATGTCCTTGATATTCACAGGGATGAGCCCTATGAACTCAGACGGGTTGCTGGGTCCCTTCTTCCTATCCTTGACCTTAAGTTTTTTCGACCAGAGGATCGAAGATGCCGTGACCGCAATCGTGACCAATACGGCGATCACCGTGGCGCCGAAGGAGCTCAGGAATATCCGGGATATCAGGTATATCGCAAGAAAAAGGCCGATCTCTGCGAGCACGTTCTTGGAACCGTTTACGAAAGATACAGGCAGTTTCGCAAGGAGCATGCCTAAGAGAGTGGGCTCATCTTTCACCTCGCCGAATTTCTTTCTGGTTCTGCTGACTATGCTCTTCGAAGCCATGCTTATGGCCAATACCATGATCATGAGCACGAGGGCAAGGAAGAACAGGGCAGAGTAATGGGTGCTGCCCACTACCACATAGGGCATCTCCAGTGCGATGGTCGCGGTTATGGGCCTTATCCTGCTGAATACGTCGAAGAGGGGATCGGGAACTATGGCGGAGTTCCCGCATACCATCATTACTGCCATCGTTTCTCCGACAGCTCTTCCCATTCCCAGTATGACTGCTGCGGATATGCCGGATATTGCGGCGGGAGTCACAACCTTTATTGTGGTCTCCCATTTCGTGGCGCCCATGGCCATGGATGCTTCCCTGTATGATCTGGGTACGGCGCTCAGAGCATCTTCTGAGACGGATATTATGGTTGGCAGGGCCATTATGCCCAACAGAATGGATCCTGCCAGCCAGGAGTTGCCCATCAGAAGGTGCCCGGGGAAGGTGTCCCTGAGAAGGGGCACCAGGACCGTGAGCCCGAAGAATCCGTAAATGACCGAAGGTATTCCTGCGAACACCTCCGAGATGCTTTTCAATATCGATTTGAATCTGGAGGGTGCGACCTCGGATATGAATATCGCCGCCGCCACACCTATAGGGACTGCGAACAGTATCGCGCCCGCTGTGACAAGGAGGGTTCCCGCGATTATCGGGGCCGTCCCGTAGAGGTCTTTACTGGGCAGCCATCTTTGGCCGGTCAAGAGCTCAACGATTCCCGTGTCGGTTATGGCACCGATGCTGTTCCCGAGTATGAAGAGGATGATAAAGAAAACGATGGATACCGCAATCGCTGCGATACCCATCAGAAGATATTTGGTAATGGTGTCGCTGTGAAACCTGCCTTTCGTCTGAATGCTTTCAGTTTTCATCAGGCATCACCCCTGCTCCACCTTACACGGTCACAGATTTTACGGCTATGAATCCGGACTTCACTGCAAGCTGCTGTCCCTGGGGGCCCAGAATCCAGTTGAAGAAGTCCAGCACTGCGCCGCTGGGATCTCCCATGGTTGCCAGTATCAGGCTCCTCTGGAGCGTGTATGTCTCATTAACGACGTTTTCTGTTGTTGCTGCGACACCGCCCACGGAGACAGCGCTCGCCGTTGTGAGGTTTCCCAAGGCTCCGAAGCTGACATATCCTATGGCTGTAGAGTTACCGTTAACGGCAGTGACCATAGCTCCGGTGCTACCGACCTCATTGGTATCGGCAGGTATATCGTATGCAGCATAGGCCCCCTCCATGACTGTGTCGAAGCAGTCCCTGGTGCCGGAGCCGCTCTCCCTTATGTTGACGGCTATTGCGCCGGGGGTGCCGCCGACTTCACTCCAGTCAGTGAACTCGCCGGAGAAGATCTTGGCGACCTGCTCAAGAGTCAGATCGGTGACGCCTGCGTTAGCGCCTACTATGACAGCCACGCCGTCCTTGGCGATGACAGTGGCCTTAAGGCCGCTGTCCGTTTCGCTGCCCTTAAGGTCTCTGGAGAGCATACCGAAGCTCGCTGTTCCGTTTATGACGGCGCTGGCGCCTGCGCCGGAGCCTCCGCCGGACACCTCAAGTGTAACATTCGTGTATTTCTCATAGCTCTCTTGGTAAAGACCCATCAAAGGCAGGATAGTCGTGGACCCGGCCACTGAAAGGGTTGTTCCAGAGGAATCGTCACTGTCCGAGCCCGATATCGCGGCATAGGTTCCCGCGATGCAGACTATGGCAGTGACGGCCACTGCGAGTATCAATTTCGTGTTCTCATTCAAGGTTTTCACCTTGTGTGCAGATTTGTGGTTTTAACTATATATGTTATCGACATATTATATGTTCAAATATATTCAGAATATATTTTATATTCATAAATCAATAATATTTATAAATCGAGTAGAACATTCATACCTATGGACATAAGGAAGATCCAAGCCACCGGGGGCTCGTCCTACATAGTGACCCTGCCAAAGGACTGGATAACAGAGAACGGACTCAAGAAGAACGACCCGGTCAGGATGAGCAAGTGCTCAGACGGCGGCCTTACGATATTCCCTGCGTCCAGAATGAAGGACCCCTCAGTCAATGTGAAGATAATCGATGTAGACAGTGTAAGCAGCACGACGCTTCTGTTCAGGATGTTATTAGGGGCATACATATCCGGTCACGGACAGATAGAGGTCAGATCCTCGAGCAGATTGGATTCCGGAATGGTGGATGCGGCTACCAGATTCATAGATATGGCAATAGGTGTCGAGATAGTGGAGGAATCCTCCGATAGGATAGTCATGAAGGATCTGGTGGATCCAGGCGAGATGAGGTTCCCCCGCACCGTTGAGCGAATGAAGGTCCTGGTCCGGAACATGCTTTCGGATGTGATGGACTCTTTGGAGATGAATGACCCATCCAAAGTGGAGAATATAGAGGCCAGAGATCGGGAGGTGGACCGCATAGAGTGGTTCATATCCAGGCAGACGAACATGACGGTCAGGGATACCAGCATCATCCGCAAGATCGGCGTAGAGCCCCTCGACATCTACAGGAATTATACTGTCAGCAGAACTCTCGAAAGGATAGGGGACCATGCGGTCCTCATGGCAAAGTATTCCTCTCTCCTGACGGGAATGGACGATCTGAAGTCTGTGCGCTTGTCCATAGCTCGCATGGGAAGGCAGGTGACAGATCTGTTCCTGAGCTCTGTAGGGGCATGGACCAAGGTGAACCTGGCCGAGGCCAACAAAATAATTGAGGAAGCTTCGAAACTGGTCAAAGAGTGCAACGATCAGAATAAGAGCATCGTCGGGCTGTCGAAAGAGGTGACGATGACGGTAAACATGTTGATTGGAAGCCTTTCGAGAATCAGCGAGTATTCTGCGGATATATCGGAATTGGCGATAAATGCCGCCATGTCGAGATGATCATGAAAGTGGTGCGACCGCCGGGATTCGAACCCGGGTAGGTAGCTTGGAAGGCTACAATCCTAACCAGCTAGATTACAGTCGCGTGTGTCCCTGTTAATCTGAAGCACATATTTAATCATGATGAACAGGATCGGTACTCGGACGCGTTAACACGGATGTTTATTTATTCTGTGCTCTATCCGTCAGTCATGGTTCTGTCACCGCCCGTCCTTCCGGATTCAGATGATCTGAAGGTGTGGTACAGGCTTGATGACATATCGAGCAATCTAGCATCCGATAGGCGGAGGCCCAAATATCTTTCGGATTTACGGTCCCTGATATCTGATCTTACGGAGAAGGAGGATCCTTTGCACTCGGCGATCTCCCTACGGCTACTGAGGATGGCCGAGGAGCAGAATCTGGAGGATCTGAAGGATATAGCCCTGAAAGTGGCCGGCAAATGCAGTCTGTCTGACAGTCTTCCCACGATGAAAGCGGCAGACATACTGATAAGCCATGGGGAAGCGTATGTGGCGAAATCCCTTCTGGATCGTCTCAAGTCCGTATCAAACAGAGCGATAAGGGAGTATGAGTACGGCAGGATACTTATGGCGGAGGGCAAAAAGGAGGAGGCGTTGGGTCGCTTTAGAGCGTCCTATTCCCTCACAGATCTGTTCCTGCCGAATTACGATGCGATGGAAGAGGCGGAGCCGGGCAGGGGCTGGCGCATCATGAAGAACATAGCGCTCATCCATCTGAGCCTGCCCGTGGAGCCATTATCGGAAAGCCTTGCTCTCACATCGGCTGAGGACCTATACGGGATATACTGGGAATGGGCTAACGGCAACAAGCGCGGTGCCAGGGCGGCCATAGAGCAGTCCTCTGAGTATGCTTCCGGATCCAGAGAGTTCATGGTGGCAGAGGCCAGGATGCTTGCTGAGGCGGGGGAGTACAACTCTGCCATCGAGATATATGAAAAGCTGACGGAGAATCCTGAGGAATCAGTAGGGCTCTCCGTGGAGCTGGGCAATGTCTACATGTCTGCAAGCTTTCCGGTGAAGGCTCTGGAACTTTTCAAGAAGCTGGAGATGTCTGACCCTTATGACCGCAGGATCTTGGAGGGTTGTCTCAAAGCGTCCGCTGATACGGATCGGAGGATGGATCTGAAGAGATATTCCGAGATCTACCTTGACACAGAATATGCAGATCTGGATGCTTACGCCCTGTGCATCGAGCTGATGAGCAGGACGTCCCTGAATCAGGAAGCGAATGCTTTGGTCAAGAGGCTGTCCAAGCGTTGTCCAGACACTGCCAGAAAGCATCTTTTGGTCTCAAGGAGCGATATGGACCTGAACAGATACCAGAGCGCTCTTACATCTGCATCCAGGGCCGTGAAGATGGATCCGGACGACCCTGAGATAAGGACTCACAGGGCGAGCATATATCTCAAGATGGGCAAGGCAAGGAGGGCCATGGCGGATGTGAATGCCGTTCTGGAGAAGAATAAAAATTACATTCCCGCACTTTCGATCAAGAAGGACATCCATCAGAGCGAAGGCAATATGCAGGAGGCCTATGCCACATGCAAGCTCATACTGAGCCTCGACCCGCGAAACGCTGGAGCCATGAAGGATGCCGCCGGACTGCTGGACAGGATGGGCATGTACGACGAGTCCTTCGCTATGTACAGAGAGGCTCTGGGAATAAAGGAGGATGCTTCGCTGTTCTCCAAGGTCATGATCCAATTGCAGAGCAGCGGCAGATACAGGGAGATGGTGGCCCTGGTCCAGGAGCATGACGATATATACGGGGATTACGCCGAGATATGGGCATTGAAGGGCAATGCAGAATTCGCCCTGGAGAGATATAACGATGCGGCGGTGTCCTTCGCGAAGGCAGTATCCCTCTTGCCCGGGGATCCCTCTCTGTGGCACTCGAGAGGTTTAGCTGAGGAGTTCTCTGGTAGGTTAGAGGAGGCTGAGACCGCCTTCGACAGGGCCGTCCTCATAGACCTGGACAACCAGGAGTATTGGATATCCAAATCCTCAGCACAGGAGAAGCTGGGCAACAACAGCGGTGCAATATCCTCTCTTAATAGGGTGATATCCCAATCACCTGACAATACGTATGCTCTGGTGCAAAAGGCCAGGATCCTTGTGAAAGTTGGTGAGACGGAGGATGCCATGTACTTCCTTGACACGGCTCTCCGCGTAAGCCCCTCAGATACCGGGATACGCAGGCTCAAGCGGGACATATACAAGCACGAGGGCAATGCAGAGAAGACGATTGAGGAGTGCAGGATAATCGTTAAGCTGGATGGCAGGGATGCGGGCGCATATCTTGACATGGCGGATGCTTACATCGCTATGGGAGACAACGATCAGGCGATGGCCACGGTCAATGCCGCTTTGGGCAAAGGGCTGGAGAACGTGCCGTTGCTTTCCAAGAAAGCGGACATCCTGAAGATGAGCGAGAGCTTCTCCGAGGAGATACGTGTTCGCAAGAGCGTGCTTTTGAAAGATCCCGGAAACATAAATGCTAAATTGGCGCTCGCGGAGGCATTCATGAGGGTTGGGGACAACTCCTCCGCAGACGAGATATATGGTGAATTGCAGAAGAACGATCCCGGCAATGTGGAGATAACGGTCAGGAAGGCGGTAGTTACCTCCGATGCCGGCGACGGATCTCAGGCAATATCTCTCTTCAGAGAGGCTCTTCATAAAGACCCGGATAACACCCAGATACTGTTGGGGCTGGCAGATGCCCTAAGGGAATCAGGGTCCAATTCCGAAGCGGAGAGCATGTTGGACAAGGCTCTGTGGAAGGACCCGAGGCTTGTGAAAGCCTACACTATGAAGGCAAGTATACGCAGCGACATGGGAGATAAGGAAGGAGCTAAGTCCGTATTGGAAGAAGCAATGGAATTCGCTTCTTCAGACCCGGAGATATGGGGTGCTTTGGGTTCACTGCAGGAATCCGATCAGGACTATTCCCATGCGATGGTGTCATTCGACACTGCGATAAAGCTGGGGGATGATTCATCTGGCACATATCTTAACAGAGGGCGTATGCAGGAGGCCATGGGCGCACCGGACCAGGCTCTCAACAGTTACGGGCTGGCACTGGCCAAGGAACCAAACAGCATGGAAGCCCTTACGAGGCTCGGGGCGCTTCAGGCATTGTCCGGAAGGGAATCTGTGGCACTCAGATATCTGGAGACGGCTGCCAGGAAGGATCCGAAGTACGTGCCGGCCATAATCGAGAGGGCCAGGATATATGCCAGGCACAAGGATGCTGCGGCCTTGAGAAGGGCTCAGGAGCAGTTCATAAAGAGCGAGCCGACCAGAGAGCAGTCCGTGGAGTTCGCCGAGATACTCAGGGATTCAGGGGTGGAGGGGGATCTGCCTGGAACAGTGCAGCAGACTCAGGAGGAGATGCCTGAGGAAACGCCGGCAGACGACCCGTCCTACAGCAGAAGGCCTCTAGGTCCGTCAGAGACCGCCTATTACGCAAAGAAGCTCATACGCAGTTCTTACATCAGCGGCAAGCCCATGGCCGATCCGGAGCCTATAGAGAAGGCAGGCATACCCCCGGGGCAGGCGGACATGGTCCTGGCATATCTGGCGGACATCAGAGATTACGGCGAGATAGATCCGTCGTCAGAAGAATTCAACAGATTGGAGCACTTATCCAAGAACGTGATATTGAAGGAGAAACTGGTGGATATAGAGAATGAGCCCATGGTCACCATACAGGCGGCGTTCATGTCCTCGGGCGTCACGGAAGTAGAGGAGATAAAGACACTCATAGCATACATCCATAAGGTAATGACCTCCGACTTCAAGGCGGAGGTATTCTCCGATCGTGTGAAGAACGTTCTGGACAGCGTTGTCTCTGGGTCTGGAGACATCTCGGTATACGGGCTAATAAAGGAGTACGGAGTGGGAGTTTACACGGCCAGGACAGTGAAGATGCTGGCGACCTCCTCGCAGATTTCAGAAATGGGTCATATTTGATTTCATGAACTCGCGCATGACGCAGGTGGCATAGTTGCCCTTCGGAAGGGAGAAAGACGCCGTGTATCCGTCATTATCCATAATGACATCAAGATCGCCTATGGGGCACAGGATCTCTCTGCTGCTCCCTTTGGAGCTGCAGTTGGGCAGACCCACTACCAGGAAATCCTCGACATTTATCCCCTCGGAGTCCATAACCTTCCGCTCGATCTCCCCCATCTCCCCCTCAGAGAAGGTGCTGTCACTGCCGAATATGGTTATGGCAACGAATGCCCGTCCGGTTCTGACCTGTTTCATTGCCAGATCTATGTTCCTTTTGGTTACCTTAACAGGTTTCTCATGGAGCGGTATGCCGTCGGCATCCTTCGGTATGACCGTGTCCCCTTCGATCGGCATATTAAGAGGCAGGTCACGGGTCATGCGCTCGCTCAGCATCATGTTGAAGATGTAGGACTGATAGGCGTGGGTGAACATCATCTGCAGGTTCGATGGCAGGGCGGATATGGCTCCCGCATAATCGCCGGGTTTCTCGGAAAGGTACTGTGCCAGTGTCCTTTCGAAATCCATGTTCTTGGGCATCTCCCTGACGATCTCAGAATAATCTCCGTCTGCCAGCTTTTCGCGGGCTTCCGTTACGGTCTCGTCTTCGAACTCCGAGGGTGCGGACAGATAGATGCGGACCGCTTCCTCGGTGTTGCCGCGCACAAGGGCTTCCCCGACCTTGTGGGTTATGGGCCTGACTGTGCCGAATCTCTGAACACCGAAGTAATTGGGGAATCCTCCGCGGGCCCCCAGTTCTGATCTGACTGCCTCGCAGATCTGAGCGATCTCATCTGTGGGCACGTCGCATTCCCTGACTTTTATTTTGAATGAGTTGCCGATGAGGTCGCCTATCCTCATGGGCCTTGCCGACCTTCCGATAATTTTGATATCCAGGTCTTTCAGGTTGATCCTGGATACCGCCTCAGGATTGCATTTGAAGGACATTAGCTGTGACGTTACTGCTCTCTTATCCTTGGTGCCGGCGAAACCTATCCTCTCGCGGGAGATGCCCATGGAGCGGGACATCATCCTGACCATACGGTTGGTCTCCCAATTTGTACTGGTGACCCTTGCTATTACGTACTCCCCTTCTTTCTCGGGGGGATAGGAGGATATCTCGTCGACTACGAAATCCTCTGCAAATGCCTTTATGCGCCCGCCGGTGCCGTCGGTGTCGCACATATAGTAGTGCATGCCGATATCGGCCTCGGCTGTCCTGCAGGGCCTGTATGCCATGCGATTATGCCGTTTCTACGGCGGAGAAGAACTGCGAAACCGCCATTGCGGCCCCTTTGACGGCATCCACAGGTGAGCCTTCGCGCATCTCGACTATGAGCATCGGCTCTACAAGCTCGGGGTGGGAATCGACGTATCTTACGATCTTTACGTCCTTGTTCTTGTCGAGCTCATCTAGGATGGGCATGATCAAAGTTGAATCTGGTTCCTTGAAGCTTATCTTAATGGTCTTCTCGGTCTTTTCGACAAGGTGGATCTCCATGGTTGCCTCGTATATCACGGTAACTATAAATCTTTCGCATCGTCGGACTCAGATTTGCCGGGTTGAAGGCGATACATCTCCTCTATCTCCTCGACCGTAGTGGACTGATCGGGCCCCCTGTCGTTCCTGACACGACCTGTGAAGCGAGGGAATCTTATGGCGATGCCAGAGTCCTCTCCTTCTATGCCGGAAGCGGCCGTATGTATGGGACTGACGCTTATCTCGGCCCCCGTCACCTCCAGGACCAAGGTGGGTTCGAACCAAACATCCGGGATCATCTTAGAATCCACGGAGAGCGGCTTCTTCTCGCTCTTGTATGGGTACAGCATCTCCGGCAGTCCGTCAAGGAAAGCATCGTCGAAACCGGTTCCAAGTTTGCAGACCGTGGAGTATACTCCCGTATCATGATTGAAGGCCGCCATCAGCAGGGCTCCGTACTTGCCCGCTCTCTTGCCCATGCCGTAGAATGCACCAACGACGACAAGATCGAAGGAATCCATGAGATTCGTGCTATAGTCCTTTTTGTACTTGATCCAGAGGAATCCTCTGGATCCTGCACGGTAGACGGATTCTCTGCCGATAGATTTGGCTATTATGCCCTCGCATCTGGCTTTGAGGGCGTCTTCGAAGAAAGTCTCCGCTTCTTCCGGGCTGGATACCAGCATCATAGTGGTGAGTCCGATCTTCCCGGATATGCTGAAAGAGTCCGACAGTAGTCTCCTTCTCTCAGTATAAGGTAAGGTTGTGAGGTCCTTTCCGTTGAGATACAGCATATCGAACATGAATATGTTCACGGGATAATCGTTCACTGCATCGTCCATCCCGTGCTTGCGGCGCCTGTGGGTGACGGTTTGGAAGGGCATCATCTTTCCTTCCTTGTCGATCGCGACACACTCCCCTTCGATTATGGCATCTTTGCCGTTTAGGCGATTTTTCAGAGCTTGTGCGATATCCGGGAAGTTGCTAGTAAGGTCCTCTAGCCTTCTGGAATACAGTTTCACGCCGTCCTGGCTTATGTGGGCCTGTATCCTTATGCCGTCGTACTTGTATTCCATTGCGCACTCCCCTCCCATCTTCTCCAGAATATGTGCCAATGAGGGCAGTCTTTCTGCCAGCATTACCCTTATCGGGTTCCCCAGCTTCACTCTGATCTTGGATATTCCGGCCATCCCGTGGCCGGCCAGAGTGGCGCCCACCAGCCCCAGATCGCTGGTCACATTGTAAGCACGTTCTATCTCGGGCCTTGCATCCTTATCTGCGAAAGAGAGAGCCAGAGCGTCCAATACTGTCATCGCGGCAACCCCAGTTCTCATCCTTCCGGTCACGATCCTGCATAGATAGCGTGCTTCGATGGGATCGGAATCGTGAAGCAGGTTGGACAGGTACTTCATCTTTCGGCCCTGGGAGTCCCTTCCTTCAGTCTGCGATATGGAGGTCAGGCTGTTGATGACCCTTTCCAATGTAAGCGTCTCGGAGAAAAGGGTCATCTGCTTCTTGTCAGCTATGAGCCTCTCAGCCACAGTACCAGGGTCACCGAGTTTTACCATCATGTCGCTTATGCTGCTCTCCGTCTTCCCGACGGTGAAAGCTATGGCCTTGGCAACCAGGCGGTCTGCCATACCCAGCTCGATACCTACGAAATCAGGGGCTATCTTTCCCTGGGTCAGGTATATGATGGATCTCACGTCCTCGGGTTCCAGGGTCTTGAAGAAATCTGCGAGGATAGAGGTCATCTCCAGCCTGCTGGCTGTTGATTCTAGCTTATCAAAGACCTCGGCGATGGCTGAGAATTTCATCGTCAACGGCTATCGTTTGTCCGTATTAAATCATACTGGATGGCCGCTCTTGCCTTTTGCCCGGAGTGCCAGGAGCATAATTCAGAAATCACTCAAAGCCCTTTGCTTCACTACAGGTGTCTTTTTGCCTGACAAACCTCTGCTGAGGCGCTCCAGACGGCTGCGCATCAGAAGCTCCTTCTTGCGGCTGGATTCCTCAAAGACCTCATCGACGGTGCCTTTGGCCACAAGGACATATACTTTGCCGCGGTCCTTTCTGCCCGTACGGCCCCTTCTCTGTATCGTTCTGATCTCTGAAGGTACTGGCTCATAGAAGATCACCGTGTCGGTGTTGGCTATATCTAGCCCTTCCTCTCCGACGGATGTAGCGACTATTACGTTTTTTCTGCTGTCCCGGAACATGTCGAGCATCTCTATCTGCTCCTTTTGCTTGAGACCTCCGTTGGCCTGCCCTATGAGCTTCCCGACCCTTGCCCCTCCGACAGATGACAGCTTATCGACCAGCAGGTCGCACGTATCCCTGTATTGTGTGAAAATCAGGACCTTCGCCCCTTTATCGGATCCGAGAGTGCGGCTTACCAGGGTCATCACCCTGGATACCTTAGGGTGCTCCACTCTGCTCTCGGAGGCGATCTTCCAGACTTTCAAGAACTCTTTGCTGGCAACAATCTCTTTCGAGCCCTTCCCCCCGTCCTTCTTTGATGCCTCCGCCTGTATCCTCAGCAGGTAGTTCTTCAGAGCGCTCATCCCCTGGGTCTCTGCAAGGCTCACGGCGTGCAGCGTCTTGATGCACATGGATTGGAGAGTGAGCCCCCTGAAGACCATTGAGGTCTTCTCACCGTTGGCCAGTCTTGCCTGCAGGTTCCTACCCACCGTCAGAAGATGCTTCGTTGAGGGGGGCCAGTTCGGGTCCATCAAACGAAGGGAGGTCAGTTCTGCTGCATATCTTTCCGTCAGAATCTTCAGTAGGGATATGACATCAGTCAGATCCTTTGGCATATTGACCTCTATCCTCTCCACGTTCACGTCGTAAACGTAAGGTGATACGTCAGGGTCGTACTCGGACCGCATGTCTATCCTTCTCAGAGAGAGATTCCTGCATACCTCATCCATCCTCTCTATATCACTGCCCGGGGATGCGGTCATACCAAGAGCCAGACCGTCATATCTCCTCGATACGTGCACGTAAGCGTAGTTGCCGGTGCCCCTGTGCGCCTCGTCATAAACGACGAGGCTGAATCCCGACAGATCATAGATTCCGTTCATAAGATCATTGGATACGGCCTGAGGAGTAGAGACGATGACATCCTTCGAAGTGACGACACTCTTCCTCTTCTCCGGAGCCATATTGCCGGTGACGGCGGCAACGGTCGTATCACGAAGGTTCTCAGAGAAGAAAGATGCGTGTTGATCCACTAAAGGTTTGGTCGGAGCCAGAACAAGGACTCTACCCCTCTTTTCGAGTATGTCCGCCATGGTCAGAAGAGCGACCACGGTCTTTCCCAGTCCCGTCGGGAGTATTATGAGGGTGCTCTCGGAGATGCAGCCTTTAGACATTGAAAGCTGATACTTCCTCTCCTCGACAGTCCCCGGGACTATCCGGGGATGGGAAACGAAACCTGTCATATCGAGCCTATCGGCCGACACCATTTAAAAGATTGACGGGGAGGTCCCCGAAAAAGGAAAGGTTTTAGCAGCCGCATCCGCCGCCGCA
>JAQVOB010000012.1:0-20533 GCA_028702835.1 Candidatus Methanomethylophilaceae archaeon | reverse complement strand
GAATGCCTTCTCCTCCCTCCCGAGGCGCCTTGTCCTCCTTCCGAAGAATATGAACGCCACGGCCAGCCCGAAGAACAGATTGAAGAAGACCAACCACACCAGGGAAAGACCGTATTTAGCGGCCTGACCTCCGAAGCCCACTATCGCTGATGCGCTAAGGAATGTGGCGCCGTAGGAAAGGGCTATGATCAGAGGGTTGTTCTTCTCGGTATTTATGAGGAAGTGCTCGTTATCTTTGGTATGCTTGTATCCGAAATACCCGAGCAATAGCGTCAGAGCTACGAATACCATCGTTATCGATATGAAGATGGCCGCATTCATTCCTCATCACTTTTCCCTTTGATCCATCCGTAGATGCAGCAGAAGGCCGCCGTCACAAAACAGGCCAAATATCCGCCCCACACCCACGGGTCCTCGATTCCAAGCATTTATCCCGTCTCCTATATGCAACGTGCTAACACTTAGCACGGTTGGGACGTGATTTCACAGCCAGTATTTAATCCCTGCCACAGCCAGATACTTCAATGCGGCACATACCCCTTTTTATGGTCCGCCGAAACCGCAAGGAATTATATAGCGTGCCGTGGTTAGAACGTTGTCGGGCTTGACCGGGATGTTTGGCGTATCCTGCTATCCGAAACCGTCAATAAGCGGAGGTGACAGCAGGGGGCGGCGTACATGGAAGTCGCAGGCCCGCAGAGTTACCTATGAGACTCTGTCTTGCGGGATCAGTGTGCGTATCGAGGGCAACCGGAGGGTCGCCGTCCGTGCGCTAATCGGGGGGAACGGGCCAGGCCCTGACGGGAGCAGTCTGACCCTGAGCTACTGAAGTTCGCAGGGTAGCGGGGTTGAGGAACGATGCGGTAAACCTACGTCGGAAGTGGCGACAACCTCTGTGGCCCGACACTCATCTTCTGCATTTGGGCCTGCAACCCGTTATCATATCCGTGGAGAAATCGAAGAGCACTCTGTCCTCTCCGCCCGATACGAGCCTGAGCTTGCTGCCTTCCTCGATGCTTCCCACCACTGCCGCATCGACACCGACCGATTCGAAGAGCGAAACAAGACGAGCGGAGTTCTCAGGACGGCACGTCACCACGAAACCGTAGCCCTGATAGGCAAGGATCCACTGTATGAAGTCCACATCCTTCGGGGCGGGTATCTTGCCCATATCGACATATCCGCCTTTTCCGGACGCCTCCAGCAACATTCCGAGCGTACCTACGCATCCGGGGTTGCTCATATCCTTCGCTGCCGTCGCTATATGCTCGGACGCTATCACCGGGAGCAGAGCCATCTGCTTCTGCACATAATCGTCATCCTTTGTGAATGTGGTCTCCCATGCGTAGGGCAGGCTCGCAGGGAAATGACCATCCAGATCCATAGCGAAAATTATGTCGTCGCCCTCCTCGGCCGTATCGCTCCTGATTATGTCAGCCTTGGGGACCGACCCTATGATGGAGACGTCTATGGCCTGATATCCGCAATCCGGGTGGGTATGGCCTCCCACTATCGGCACATTGAACTTCTTGACGGCGGCCTCCAGGCCCTTGAGGATCTGGGCGCAGATCTGATCTTCCTTTATCGACATCACATCCACCATTGCCAAAGACCTCCCGCCCATGGCCGCTATGTCATTCACGTTTACCAGAACGGCGAAATAACCTGCGAAGAAGGGGTCGGTTTTGACGAGGGACTCCATTATGCCATCCGCGGCGAACAGGATGTAATCATTACCGAACTCGATGGCGGCGGCATCCTCTCCCTCCGATGCCGCGACGGAGCTGAAGGAGTCCGTAGGAAGGAATCTGACAATCTCCCTTATGGTGCGCTTCCGTGTGACCCCCGGGAACGTCCTTATGGCCTTCACAGCCCCGTCCAAATCCATAATGACGCTAAAGTAGGAGTTATGATAAATAGTTGTCACTCCAAAGACAGTTTGGTCTGTCTGGTCTCCATGACCGCATGTCTGCAGTCCTTGATGTCCAACACCATTTCGGTAAGAACCTCGAACATCTTATCAGGGAATTCCTTGGAAGGGTGAAAAGCATTGCTGCTGGTAAGCACGTTGCCTGCCCTGGCCATTATCCTCTTGCATTCCTTGGTCTCATTGTCGGACGCGGAATGGCCGATGGGGCGGTTCACTCCTGCAAGTTTCAGCTCCGTATCGAATATGGGGCGCTTGAACAGCCTGCTGAGCGTGTACAGAATGAGCTCGTCCGCATCGGGATCGATCTTCCTGCAGGCCTTGCCCACAGACTCATATATGCTGTCAGGCAGAGCTTTGAAGGGCTGATAGATCTTGGATGGAGGGACCTCTCTCTCCTTGAGAACGTTCATATCCGTGAGAGCCCTCAGATATCCGGTCACGATCAGACGGTGCTGCCTTATGCCTCTGTCCTCCAGATCCTTCGTGAGGGCGCTGATGGATTTCCCGTCTTTCCCGAGAGAATCGATGACTATCCTGTTGAAATCCTTATCAACGTTATGCATCGCAAATAGTTGATAACAAATCTGATAACTTAAAACTATGCAGTACCGATTTTCAAATGCCCAACCTTGCCTGAAGCCAAAGCGCAGAGTCCGTTCCCGATCAGAAAGAAAGATGAGGGCCGGCCTGCTCCCCCGTGTCCCGAGGCATGCGGAAGGGGCATCCGACAGGAAGGGGAGGGCAGCCTCAGAATAAACGGAAGTATCGTCAATAAACGGGCATTGAATCTTGATGTACGGTTAATTTAAATACGTCTGGCCATATGCATTTGATAACAAATAAGATAACTAAACTGATAATTAATAGTGCTTAACGTTTTACCAATTCAAGTTCAGAAATCCCTTTATATGCACTGCATGAATGGGAAAGACGTACTTGCTCGCCGAGAGAAAGGATGGGGGTGCTATAGATATGAACACGATTGCAGATTTGAAGAACATGAAGGGCTCGAAGATAGAGTCCACAGAGATCGGACTCTTCGTCAGAACGTCTGATGAGGAGCTCAAGAAGTGGGACAAACAGAGGATATACGATGCACTCGTGCGTGAAACTGATATAAACGAGGAGACAGCACGCATCGTCGCCAGAGAAGTGGAGAAGATGGTCTCCAAGATGGATATAGAGTACATCACCGCCCCTCTGATCAGAGAGCTTACCAACGCCAAGCTGATGGAGTACGGGCTTGAGAACGTACGCAAACAGCATACCCGTCTCGGTACTCCTATCTACGACGCAAGGGAGATCATAATGTCCCCTAACAAGGAGAACGCCAACGTTCCCCACGGCCCCGAAGCCACGAACCTTACCCTTGCGGAGAACATAAAGAAAGAGTTCGCTCTGCTGGAGGTGTTCTCCCCTGACGTAGCGGATGCGCACATGAGCGGACGCATACATGTCCACGACCTCGGTATGGTGGACAGGCCCTACTGCAGCGGTCAGTCCATGGAATACGTCAAGAAGTTCGGTCTGAACCTTCCCAACGCCCTTTCCATAGCCAAGCCCGCCAAGCACCCTGAGGTGCTGATCGAGCAGGTCATAAAGTTCTCTGCTGCCCTTCAGGGCCACTTCGCCGGAGCCATAGGCTGGGATGCATTCAACACATTCCTCGCCCCATACCTGGTCGGCGTAGATGACAAGAGGATGAAGCAGCTCGCCCAGATCTTGGTGTATGAATTCGCTCAGCAGGCTGTCGCACGCGGTGGTCAGTCCATATTCAGCGACATAAACATCTATTGGGAGACCCCGAGCCACTTCGTCGGCGTGCCCGCCATAGGTCCCGGGGGAACCTACACTGGAAAGAACTATGAAGATTACGAGAAGGAGTCACAGGCCTTCGCCAACGCACTGATGGATGTCTACCTCGAAGGGGATGCTATGGGACGCCCGTTCTTCTTCCCCAAGCCCGACATACACATAACGGAGAAGTTCTTCAAAACCCCGGGTCATGAGGAGTTCCTCTACAAGATCAGCAAGCTCGCGGCCACCATGGGCAACTCGTACTTCGTGTTCGACCGCGGAGAGACCGCAAGGATCTCCGAGTGCTGCCGTCTGGCGATCAACCTTGATGCCACAGACCTCGAATTGGTCAAAGAGCCCTGGAAGATGAGGTTCACGGCGATGCAGAACATCACCCTAAACCTGCCCAGGATAGCGTACAAGGCTGAGCACGACGACTCCAGACTGTTCTCCGAGATAACGGAGCTGCTTGAGAAGTCCGTAAAGGCCCACATGCAGAAGAAGGAGTTCCTGAAGCAGCTGATGGACATGGGCAACCACGGCCCCCTCTCCCTGCTCTCCATGAATCTGGACGGGGACCCCTACTACATGATAGAGAACTCCAGGTTCCTGGTAGGTGTCCTCGGGCTGAACGAGATGGTCCAGTATCACACCGGCCAGGAGATGCACGAATCCAAGGAGGCCCTCAAGTTCGGTCTGAAGGTCACGGCCTACATGAAGAAGGAGTGCGACAGACTGGCGGCCGAGCATGGTGTCAAGCTGCCTCTAGAGCAAACCCCTGCCGAGTCCACTGCCTACAGATTCGCGAAGCTGGACCTGAAAGAGTATCCGGAACAGGCAGGAAAGGTCGTGAAGGGCAACAAGGAGACCAATAACGTCTACTACACCAATTCCACGTACCTGAACGTCGGAGCGGATGTTAGCCCCATAGATCGCGTCAAAATCGAAGGGATGTTCCACCCCCTCATAGAAGCGGGGGCCCTGACCCACATATGGCTCGGAGAATCCAGGCCTACACCAGAGAGCGTAGCGGCCTTCGTGGTCAAGACGTTCCGCAACACACAGAACACTCAGATAGCCTTCAGCCCCGAGTTTACCTCTTGTCTCGACTGCGGACAAACGTCGAGGGGCCTGACCGAGACCTGCAGCAAGTGCGGATCCGGCAACATAGAGGGCATCACCCGTGTGACCGGGTTCTTCTCCAAAATATCCGGATGGAACAAGGGGAAGATAGGGGAGCTCAGGGACAGGACCAAGGGTCAGTGCTTCTGACGAAACTCTTTTGCATCCCATAAACCATTTTGCCCCCTCACCCGGGGCATTTCCCTTTTCACACAATAATTTAATACGCTACGACATAACGCCGGACGAAGGTGCACATGGATCTAGCTTACATCATACTGATCATCCTGGTCGCCATCTACGTTCCTCTTTACTTCTATGTCAGGAAGAGCGACAGGATGCATGCCAAGGGCATAGTGCCCTACGGCCCCACCATAATGATAAAGACGAAGTGGGGACTGGATCTCATGGACCGTCTCTCCAGACATAAGAGGTTCTGGAACGCCTTCGGCCTTATCTCGAAGATCATAGCTCTGTTCCTCATGGCCATCATCGTCGTTGTCATGGCCATAAATATGCTCCTCATACCCAGCGCGATAGGGCGCAGCGGTATCGGAATAGAGTATGCTCTGGCGATACCTGGGCTGAATCCCATGCTTCCTCTCGTTTACGGCGTGATAGGCCTCGTGGTCGCCATGGTTGTGCACGAGCTGGCCCACGGGATACAGACCAGGGCCAACGGGATGAGGGTCAAATCCTCCGGGCTGCTGTATGCGGTGGTACCGGTGGGCGCTTTCGTCGAGCCGGATGATGAGGATGTGGGCAAAGCTGACCGCAAGGCCCGCATGGACCTCTATGCTGCAGGGATAGCCACTAACTTCATAGTCGCCGCGCTGTGCTTCCTGCTCATGGTCGGGGCCATGTCCGGAGGACTCTCCTCCGAATACGGCGACAATCCTGCGATATCCAGCATAGAAGGGGGCACATTCGCCTACGACTCAGGGATACCTGCCGGAGCCATTATCACGCACATTGACGGGAACCCCATTGTCACAATGGGGGGTTTCCGCGATGCGGTCGATGCATACGGCGTTTATGACGTCACGTACATCTACGAGGATAGCGGAGGTACGGTAAATATCCCCTTAGGCGTGCGCATAGCCCACGTCTCCTCGGGAACACCGGCCTCTAACGCCGGAGTGACTGACGGCATGTATCTGATGGCCATGATGGCCGAGGGCGGAGACTGGGTGGAATTCGGCAATACATACGATTTCATGGACTTCATGGGAATCACGATGCCCGGGGATGTATGCTACCTCAGAGTAACGGAAACAGCGGAAGGCAGCATCCCTGTCGAGACACAGGTCACCCTGGGCAGCAATAACGGGATCGGGTTCCTCGGCGTGTCAGTGAACACATCTGGATTCATGTTCACCACTCCCAACGAGAATCTTGCCACGGCAATGAATCCTGTTCACGGGGCCACAAGCATATCGGAAGGGGCCATGTCTGCTCTTTCCTTCATAGGGGCGCCTCTGAGCGGCTATGCCCCCATACCGGCTAGCACACAATGGTGGTACGACACGGACGTGCTCCCCCCGGAGGTGTTCTGGGTTCTGATGAGCGTCCTGTTCTGGATATTCTGGCTCAATCTTGTGCTGGGACTGTCCAATGCTCTACCTGCGATACCTTTTGACGGAGGCTTCCTATTCATGGGCGGCCTGGATTTCATACTGGAGAAGACAGGCATGCCCTCCGAGAGAAGAGAGCGCTATGCAAGAGCGGTGACGGGCGTGACGACCTGGATCGTATTCCTTGGACTTATGCTCGTGATGATGGTAATCATATTATGATTATGTCGTCGGAATCCAAGCCGATTATCCTCTCAGCCCACCTCAGCTTCTTGGCCTTGACGACGGGATCGGACCCCTCCTTAGCCACCGGGGACGAGAGATCGAAGCCTGCAAGGTATATCATCGATGCTCCGAAGTGCCTCGCGATGCATACGGCACGATCGCCGTCTGTGAACCCACCGTAATTGACCACGGGACCGAAGGGACCGGACTGCGCGGTCAGAACGACAGGGCCCCGGAAATCCTTGGCGTGCTCCATTATCCTGTCGGCATTATCGCCGTGGGCATGGATGAATGTAAGCGCCCCCCTCGACGAAGCTTCCTTCTGACTGCGAATATCCCCGTCGAGGTCTGTGACGATAACGTCCGGATATATCCTCGCTTTCACAAGAAGAGCCGTCGCATCCCCTGCGGAGATGAGCGTTCCCGGGAAACTGTCCCGAGAGAGATGGCCATCATACGCCGGTCCGAAGACCGTCACCTCTCTTTTGAAGAACAGGGAGGTCTCATCTTCATCGATGAGGTCCGCATTCGCCATGATCGCGGCGAGAAGCCGGGCGGATGCCTCATCCTCGAGCCTGGAATATCCGAAATCGACCAGGATCCCGGAGTATAGCTTCTCCCAATCATCTTGCCGCATTCTCGGCGGTCTCCTCTTCCTCAGCAACGGCGCCAGGAAGGTTCCTGAAAGAGACCTGCAAAAGACTGGCGATGATGGTGAAGAACAATCCCAGAGTTATCTCTATGGCCACTACGATATCATCCACGGCCCCGTAACCCAGATAGTTCCTCATGAAGTCCAGCACCCCTTGTATTATCAGCGCCAGGCCGAAAACCGTGATGGTGCCTATCATGAACGAACGGGATACCTTCTTCTCGTTGATGTAACCGTTCAATACAACGCCAAGATCCGCCAGGAAAACACCGAATACTATTGGCCACAGGGCATTCGATACGAATATCAGAATAAGATAGACCAAATTGTTATCCACGATCGATTTTATAGAATTGGCACCAAGGAATATTCCTATCAGGAACATGGATACGGAAAGAAGCGAGAACGTAGCCGCTATGTTGCCTGAACTTATGTGGGCGGTCCAATTGCCCACTTTGTCCAATAACCTGTCCACCATCGAATACGCATACAGCAGAACGGTCACTCCCACAACGAGAGCGGCTATCGGGGTCGTCAGATCGTACAGGAATATCTGATTTCCCACATAGATCTCATAGACCGGGACCGCAAGATAGATCATTGCTATGAGACTGATGAAATACCCTATGGGTGCCAGGAATCTCCTCCTCTTCTGAGGGTCCCGGATCATCTTGCTAACTATGTAGAAAGAGCCCTCCAATCCCGGGGACTGCTTGACATACACCCTCCTGACAGAATCTATCGGTATGCGGGAAGATACGATGGGATAAACGTACTCATCCTCTGCTCCGTCCCCCACCAGTATCGCCCTGTCGGGCTTTACCTTCTCTATGACCTCTTCCAGCTCATCGACTATGGCCGCGTCGGACCTAGGTCCCACCCTCTGATCGCCGCAGATCAGGGCTATCTCCACGTTGCGGTCCTTCTCCAGATCGTTGTATATGTTGATGGCCGCAAACAGGGCATTGACATCAGAGTCCTCCGGGTCTGAAACGCCCAGGCTCATGGATGCTCTCAAAGCTGCCTCTATACCTATGGCAGGCGTCTGAACTCCGCCCTTCATTCCGAAGTCGTTGTCTCTGTCGACAACGAGGATCAGGGTCTTCTTCACACAACCGAATCTGTTTGAGTGTATTATATCCTTTACATTTTCCCGCTCATAACCTCGACAAAGGTTTTTCAGATAGGGGGGTCTATGAGGGCGTATGCGCATCAGATGGCATGGACACTCCTGTTTCGAGATAAGCGACGGGAAGACCACTATCGTCACCGACCCCCACGACGGCAGGTCCTTGGGGATAAGGCCTCCGTCCGTCAGTGCGGATATAGTGCTGATCTCTCACGACCACTACGACCACAGTGCCTCCAGGGTTGTGAACGGGAACTTCAAGATATTCCAATCCCGAATCGGAAGGTTCGAGTCCAGGGGATTGCAGTTCAACGGCATAGAGACCTACCATGACGCCGCAAAGGGAACCCAGCGCGGCCTAAACACCATGTACAAGTTCCAGATGGACGGCATAACGGTCTGCCACTGCGGAGACCTGGGTGCCGTGCCTTCCCCCCGGACCCTGAATTCCATATCCGGCGTGGACATACTCTTCGTTCCCACTGGAGGCATCTATACGATGGAGAGCAAGGAGATCGAGGAATTCATAAGGACCGTGGGCCCGGGCGTTACCGTCCCCATGCATTACAGGGTGGGCGGTCTGACGGTTCCCGTCAGAGACATCGATTATTTCTTGGATATGGTGACTGAGGAATCCGTAAGATACGTGGGTAACTGCGTTGACGTGACCCAAGACGAGCTCCCGGAATACAAGGAATGCTGGGTCTTCGACCGTTAGTAAAGCTTCAGGGCCTCCTCCAGCCTCCCCATCTCGATGGGTGTGGAGGTATCGCCTATCAACGCGCCTTTGGAATTAGCTATCACGCACGGTGCGATGAGCCTGCTGCCGTGGTTCAGCGTGGTCTTGTAAGGCTCCACTCTCAGAACATCGGCGATAAGGGCCATGTCCTCTTCGGTAGCCCCCATGTGAACCGCGATGCCTTTGTTTGTCACGCGGCATGCTGCGCCCGGCGTCTCTATGCCCGCTATGGCGGACCTGACGCATTCCACCCCCAGAGTCCCCTCTATGGATCTGATGGATGAGTCGCTGATGTTCGGGTTGACTATTGCGCCGTAATCGTTAGCTAAAATATTATTCCCTGCGGCGTTTAGCCTGTCGTCCAAAGCCATAACAGGTAAGAAACGGCGCATCGCCTCCAGCTCATGCTCTTCAGCAAGACCGGAGACGACGGCGCCGTTGGAGTTCATTACGGTAAGTGATCCGATAAGATACGATCCGGCCACGGTCATCCTGGTGCATTCAACGTTCAGGGCTTCTTCTACATCCCTTACGAACTGATCATCGCAGTTAGCAGCTGCAAATGCGAAGCTCTCGTTCGCCGCCGTGAATACACCTATGTTAGGACTGCCGCCGTAGCGGGATAGACGCATCAAACCAGATCACTCCGATAAGGATACCTCTACGAGACCGTCCTCGAACTTGACGGCCTTGACGGTGATCCTGCTCGGGGGGTTCTGTATGCCCCTGGCCCAGATCTTCTCGTTGAGTGCCGTGTCTATCCAGACTTTCTCCTTGTCTACCTTCATATGCCTGGCGATGTTGTCCCTGATCTCCTTGACAGCGCGCTTGGCTCTTCTCGTCCTTGGCGCCATCTTGGTGGCCCTGAGGGGTATCGTGATGATTCTCTCGTTCTCGTCTGCCATATAGATCACTCCTTAAGATTGGTCATGCGCCAGGACCTTCTCTTGGGGTGGCGAAGGAACTGTCTGTTGGTCCTCATCATCACCCATGCCGGCACACGACGGTTCTGTTTCCCGGCCTTGTTGAGCCTGGCCTTCATCGCTGGGGGTTTGTTGTTGGTCATTGTCATCTCCTCTCGATGTTGATCTCCCTCTGCTGAGGTGCGATCTGTCTGAGTATGTCCTTCAGCATGGCGTCCGATACCATCTGTCTGAGCCTGCCGGCCTGCGCCAGCTGTATCAGCTGCATCTCAACGGAGTCGGCGAACGCGGGGTTGGCAAGCTTTATGTTAGCCAATCTGTCCCGGGCTGCGGGCTCCAGTATCTGCCTGAGTATCGCCTGTTTCTGGGCCTCGGCCTGCTGGCGCTGGTTCTCGGCAAGTTGCTGCTGAGCCGCCATCTGCTGCTGACTGGACTGCATGCCAGCCATCTTTCTGCGCCTTATCGCTTCCAGTTCAGGATCTTCCATGCTGTTCACATCCTCATGATTTCATCTCGTCCTGTACCTCTTTGGCGGCGTTGTCCAAAAGAGACATTCCGCTGGGGCTGATCATGCGGCCCTTCTTCTCCTTAGGAACGAGATATCCGGCCTTCTCAAGCTGGATCATGCATTTTCTAACTATGTTGCGGCTGCCCTTAACAGCTTTGTTCGGCATGGATCCGTTATCCGCGGATCCTCCGTACTCTGCTGCAAGCTTGGAAGTCCCCATGGGGCCCTTCACATAGAGCTTTCTCAGGATGGAGGCGGCCCTTGTGTACCACCAGTCATCCTGAACGGGCGCCTTCTCAGTGTGCCTGCCGGTTTTGACATACTCAGCCCACTCAGGGGGTGCGATGGCCGAGTTCTGCTTCAGCTTCTCGGCCGTCTTGAGTATGAGTTTCTCCGCAGGGACGTCATAGACGGTTACCATTGATTTCTACCTCTCGGAGCCGCGCGGACGTGTGCCGCACGACGATGAAGTCTGGTAAAGGAGAATCGTATATAAGCGTTGCTACAAGTGGAATGAAAAGTCTCTTCGCACGTTCGGCCTTGGCCCCCGTACGACCTGCAGGCGAAATGCCTGCCACGGTGCACCCTAAAGTGCAATAACCGTAATGCGGGAGATTCTCTCGGGATATATCAATCCATCGATGGCTCATCGTCAAACATTATTAAACACTCCGAACTATGCATCAGGCATGAGATTCGTCGTGGCCATGACCGGCGCCTCCGGCGCGGTGTACGGCAAAAGGCTCCTTGAGACACTCCCTGGAGAGAAGATCCTGGTGATGTCCGATGTTGCCAAGAGCATCATACCTACGGAATTGGAGTGCGGCCCCGAAGGGCTGGAGAAACTGGCTGATGCCGTCTACGACGACGGGGACCTGTTCGCCCCCATATCTTCGGGAAGCTATCGCTTCGACGCGATGATCATCGTCCCCTGCAGCGCTTCTTCTTTGGGCAAGATTGCCAACGGCCTTGCCGACACGCTGATAACCCGTGCCGCTGCCGTTGCCATGAAGGAATCCAGGAAACTCGTGCTCGTGGTAAGGGAGACACCGAAGAGCGCCGTGGTGCTGGAGAACGAGCTGAAGCTTGCCAGGAACGGGGTGTGCATACTGGACGCGAATCCTGGCTACTATCATAGACCGAAGACCCTGGACGACGTCATCGACTTCGTTGTCGGAAGGTGCATGGACCAGCTCGGTCTGGAGCACGACCTCTACAGAAGATGGGGCTGAATCACTCCAGATATATAGCCGGTCTTCCGGGCACCGCCATCTTCGCCTTGTCGCTGGGATCGTACTTCCCATCCTCGTCTGCAGAATAGACCTCGGCCTCGAGGCCCATCTCCTTGGACAGGAATACCGTTGCCGCGGCCAGGTGCGCCCTTTCATCCGATTCGAACATAGGCCTCATGCTCCCTGCGGGCAGGCGCATCATATCCTCTGCCGTCTTGCGGGCCATGTCCGAAGCGGCCTTGCCGTGACCCCTTATGTCCGGATCGGACATGCATGCCTTCGTCAGGGAGGGTATGCTCAGTTCCCCTCTGTCCTGCAGCTCCAGCGCCTTCCCCAGGATCCTGATCTTCCATGAAGGTGCTGTATAGAGCACCATGCGCTTCGGTTCGATCCCTGTGACCTTTATTATCTGCTGGGCATCGGACATGACCTCCCTTATGAGATCCTCGCCGTACTCAGCGGGCACGGAACGCTCCCCCGCCTCGGGAAGCTGTGCCTCGGAAACGAGACCGTCAAATCCTGCGGCCTCCCACATCTCCTCCGCCATATGAGGGGTCACTGGCATCATGGCAGTTATCCATGTTCTTAGACAATCCGATATGGTGCCGGGATCTCCGCCGCCCCTCCTTTGATACCATTTGAAATCGTTGAATATCTCGAAATACGCAAGAGTGGCCATCTGCCTCAGGTCGTACCTCTCCATCGCTGACCGTATCGCACCTACGTGGGTGTTCATCCTGGAGACGAGCCATGCATCCATCTCCGTAGTGGGGCCATTGTACGAGGACAGGTCACCTATGAAGGAAGATATCCTGTCTATCCTCTGGGAATACGACATCAGAGTATCCTCATCCCACTCCACATCCGCGAAGGGGGATGCGACGTGCGCATAGTACAACCTCATACCGTCGGCACCGAACTTCTTCGCCGCCCCGGGTATCGGCTGGGCACCGCCCTTGGATTTTGAGATCTTGCTCTTCTTGCCGGTTATGTACCAATTGACCGTTATCCCCTTTGGCCACATCTCCGGGGGCAGTATCGCCACATGATTCTTCAGGAACGCCGGGAAATGCACCGTCATGTGCTCCTTCCCTCCTAGATTCATATCAAGAGGGTACCAATAGAGGACATCCTGTCTTATCTCTTCCAGAAGGGACGCGTCCACACCGCATTCCTTCGATACCGCTTCCGCATCTCCTTTCCCCAGTATCGCATAGTCGAAGAACTCCTCCGTCATCTGTTCCGGGCTTATGCGCCCGTCGTTCGCGTACATGGAGATCAGATAGTAGACGGGGTAGAGCGTGGAATCGGATATGGCCTCGATAATCCACCTCTCGTCGAATGGGAACTTCGTGCCCAGCCAATTCCCGAGACGCACGCATGCCCTCTCCCTGAACCATTTGAGGACCGCGTGCACATTGTTGTAATACTCGATAGGGTTGATCGTCATCGTCTTGCAATGATCTGACGTCTTCTGGGTGAGATTCTCGTTCCCGTAATCGATAAACCACTGGTCATCTATCCTCTTGATGACGACCTTGCAGCCGCATCTGCATACCACTTCCTCTGAGAGATCATAGAATACATCCGCCTCCCCGGAGTCGATCATGGCCTGCTTCATGCGGTCCTTGGCCTCCTCGACGCGCATGCCTGCGAACTCTCCGCAGACGTCCTTCATGAAACCGAGGTGATAGCCGTCCTTGTAGACCTGCTTCTTCGCCTCTTCGAGACGGGGATCGTCAGCGTCCTTTATCCCCATGCGCTCGACGATATCCTGGGCAGGGAATTCTCCGTATCCCTTCATGGATATTATCGAAACGGGGACTATAGAATCTGCCATCTCCTTCGTTACGCCGTACCTTTCCATGTATGAATGGTCCTTCTTAAGCTTGGTAAGTGACATCCAATCGTCAGGAGCGTCGGAAGGCACTGATGTGACCATGCCCGTCCCCACATCCGGGTCGCAGAAAGCCGCCGGAAGAACAGGGACCTCCCTGTGTATCATGGGCGCTGTGCACATGCGGCCGATGAGATCGGAACCTTTCACCGCCCCTATGCTCTCGAGGCCGTCCTTCTGATGTCTGAGCTTCTCATATGCCTGAGGGGAAACTATCCACGTCTCCCCGTTGCTGCGTACCTTGAGGTACTCCACATCCGGATTCACCCAGAAGCAGACCTGCCCGTAGACGGTCTCCGGCCTCAGAGTGGCTGCCACCAGGATCTCGTTGCCCGACCTGAATTTGAGCAGCGTGTACTCCTGCGTCTCCGCGGTGCCTCCTTTGGAAAGGTCCGTTTCCGAGGGGTCGACGGCCACCGGGCCGCATGAGAGGCAGGCCGGCGCGAAATACGGCTTCTGTATGAGAAGACCTGCATCGTTGAGCTTGCGGAACTGCCACTGCATGAACTTGGAATAGTCCGGATAAAGGGTGCATGTGAACCTGCGCCAATCCGCAAGGAAGCCGAACCTCTTCCAGTACTCCTCCTGATATACGTCATTGAAGAACCAGACAACGTTCAGAGGATCCCTCAGCTCGCCTTCCAGCTTCTCCGGGGGGCATCCGTTCCTTATCATGTAGTCTGTGATGCCCTTGTCCCCGGCCGCTATCCTGGCGGCAAGGCTTATGGCACCATTGCCCGTTGCATGGGTGCCCACGGGGAACAGGACGTTGTATCCTGTCATGCGCTTGTATCTGCCGATGGCATCGGCATAGGTGTATCCCCTCATGTGACCGACATGCAGGTATCCCGTAACGCCGGGATATGCGAATATTATCATGAACTTCGGTCTTTCGTCCCTCTCGGACTCGTTGAGCTTCCGGTCAGACCATCTGACCTGCCACTTCTTCTCTATGCTCTCATAATCAGGCAACTACAGACACCCTCGGATTTGATGCCACTTCAAAGTGTGCTTTAATTATATAACTATGCGAAACATGGGGCGTGACGTAAGAGATCTGACACGTCTGACATGTGAAATGCATGTTTTCGGTCTGTATTGCAAATGTAATGCAATGTAAGACAACCATTAAATACACGCATTACGTCTTCTCATTCAAGCCTGAAGGGATGGGCTCTATGGGCTGATAGAGGCATGAAGATGAACATTGGGAGGCAGGTAACGCTCAGGATGGGAGCAGATGAGGTCCGGGACATGGATTCTTATCTGTCTGAGCACCCGGAACTCGGCAGCCAATCAATGTTCATCAGAACTGCCGTCCGCGAATACATCAATAGGGATGCTGATGTTGCGGTATCAGAAAGCGACGGGATCCTCGTCCGTTTCACCGAAGCGGAGATGATGGCAATAGATGCAGTGGTCAAGAGCGGTGATGCATTCGATGCGGCTGATTTCATCAGGCTCAAGATCCGCGAGTTCCTGCGTCCGCAGAATACGGACCAGAAGATCGCCCACGACGCATACCGGCTTGCCACTTCCGATCTGGTGACGAAGTGAGGACTCAGAAGGGATAGACCTGGAGGAGGGATGGGATCTCGGGTCCGCAAGGATCCGTTACTCTTCCCAGGTCTGTTGAAACAACTTAAATGAACGTGCAGATGGGATGGAAAAAATGGCGAACGACTTCGACAATGAGGACACTGTCATCGAGCCGCGCGTAGCCGTAGTGGGCATAGGCGGGGCCGGTTGCAACGTGATCAACAGCGTCTATTGGGACTTCGCCTCTGCAGACACCATCGCGATCAACACAGACCGTGCGGCTCTGGAAGCCATAAGCGCGGACAAGAAGCTCTTCATCTGCAGGAATGTCACCAAGGGACAGGGTACCGGCGGGGATGCCCTGCTTGGCAGAAGATGCGCCCAGGCTCACATGGACGACATATCCGATGCTCTGAGCGGACACGATATCGTGTTCATAGTCGCCGGCATGGGTGGCGGCACCGGAACCGGCGCAGCCCCTATTGTGGCTGAGATAGCCCAGCGCATGAAGCTCATAACGTTCTCCATTGCTATCAACCCCTTCTCTTTCGAGAGCGCGAGGGGGCGGGCAGCTAAGGGCGGAATGAACCAACTGAGGGCCGTCTGTTCGATGACCGTCAGCGTGGAGAACGACCTCATATTACAGAACCGTCCGGACATGGCGCTGAAAGACGCCTATGGGGCGGTCAACAGGAGCATAATCTCCTTCATGAAGAGGCAGAAGGCCAGGACAGTGGAGGCCTTTGTTGAGCAGCTCAGGCACCTGGATTCACTCATAGTGGACCCTGGCGTCCCTTCTTCCATGAGGGCGATCGGCGGCAACGTGATGACAGACTGAGTCCCACGGGAATACTGCGCCTTCCGTCGGACTCTTTGTCCTTTAGAACGTACGGGTATCGGCCCCAAGATACGGTTTTATACTCGCTCCCAAGAACCCGGACATCACAAACCGACATCGTTCTGTCCTCCCATTCAAGGCTGGCCCAGCGCGGGAATGGTTGTACGGGACAGCATGCTTTATATCTCGGATAACACGGTATTTTAGTTGATTCTTATGTGGAAGAAGATGTGCTTGGCATCTGTATCCCTGATCGTCATGATGGCTATGATTTCGTCAGACTCGATCTTCGATGTGAATGGAGCGGCGAGCCCTGAAGGTTTCGAGTATTCGGTCGATGGAAGAGGATATGTCACCATAACCGGGTACACGGGGACGAACGAGGTGGTCATACCCGATACGATCGATGGGAGATCTGTAAAATACATAGGCGGATCGGCATTTGAGAATAAAACCTCGATAACAAGCATTACAATTCCAAACAGCGTGACCACAATCTATTATTCCGCGTTTGAAGGCTGCACGGCCCTGACTAAGGTAGTTATCGGAAACAATGTCAGCTCCTTGGGTGATTATGCATTCGATGGCTGCACGGCCCTGACTAAGATCTTTCTGCCTAGCAAGGTGAACGCACTCGGGTTCGGAGTATTCATGGATTGCTCCGGCCTACAAACAATAAAGTTCATGGGTAATGCGCCAAACATCGTTGGTGATGATTGGATATCTGGCACACACATAAGTCTCAAAGTTTACTATTTCGATGATGCAACGGGGTTTGAGGTGGGGTCAGATGGATTTTGGCATGGTGTTACTCCAGAGGAACAACAATTGTTCATAAACGTACCCCAAATCGGAGGTGTGAAAATAACCGGGTACAACGGCCCTGGTGGCGAAGTGGAGATTCCCAGTATGATCGGTGCATTGGCGGTTAAGAATATCGCATATCGTGCATTCTACAACAACCAGGATCTTACTGGGATTGTCATACCCGATAGTGTTGAAAATATCGAAGAAGAAGCGTTCTACGGCTGCTCTCGGCTTGCAAGTGCTCATATAGGGGACGGAGTTGCTTCCATCGGAGACTACGCATTCTACGGCTGTTCTTTGCTTACAAGTGCTCATATAGGGGACGGAGTTGCTTCCATCGGAGACGAAGCATTCACCGGGTGCTCTTCACTTGCAAGTATTTCCCTAGGGGACGAAGTCGTATCCATCGGAAACAGGGCCTTCGCATTGTGTGGTGCCCTTTCGAGCGTGACCCTAGGAAGTAAGGTGAGCACTATCGGAGAGAGCGCGTTCACCCTTTGCATCGGTCTGACAAGCATCAACATACCGAATAGTGTCACCACTATCGGCTTGGGAGCATTTATGGGGTGCACACACCTGACAGATGTTACTTTGGGAAGCGGAATTACCAGCATCAATGACGACCTATTTTTCGGCTGCTCCAGTCTAACCAGCATCACAATTCCAGGAAACGTCTCCCTTATCGGAGACGATGCTTTCGATAATTGCACCAATCTTACTTCTATGAGGTTCATGGGGAACGCGCCGACTGTCGGCACTGATTGGGTGGATACAAGCAGAATTCTTACGGTTTACCACATCTACAATAAGACCGGTTTCAATGTGCTGCCGTGGACAGATACTACTTCGATAACTCTGGTGACCGTATTCCCGCCGGACGCACCTACCGGTCTTGTAGCTGTAGCCGGAGTCGGAAGCGCATCCCTCGCTTGGACTGCTCCTGCCGATGACGGCGGTGACGGGATCACAGGATACGAGGTCTGGTTCGGAATCGGTTCGGAAAGCAGCTCATGGACCCTGTTCAGTAACGTTGATGCCCCGACAGAGACCGTCACCGGCCTGAACAACGGGACGGAGTATCATTTCGGCGTCAAAGCCGTGAATTTCGTCGGACCCTCGGCGTTCTCGTCGACGACCGCCACTACCCCTTCGGCTCCTGGGATCCCTGTCCTTACCGCAGTGGCCGGCGATGCTGCGGTCACTTTAACATGGACTGAACCCAGCAACGGCGGAAGCGCCATCACCAATTACAAAGTGTGGTACAGGACCGCGGATACGGAATGGACCTTGTTCGGCGATGTGAATGCTCTCACCGCGACCGTTACCGGTCTGACCAATGATACGGAGTATGAGTTCAGAGTTGCGGCCGAGAACGCCGTAGGGATAGGCGCCGTGAGCGATGAAGTGACGTCCGCGCCAAGATCCGTCATACTCGCGCTCCTGAGCGACCCACTGGTCCTGGCAATAGCCGGCGGGGTGCTGGTTCTTATCATTATTGGCGTTGCGGTCGTGCTTCGGAGGAAATGAAACCTTAAGGTCTGCGCCCGGCCCGATGAAGGGCCGGGCATCAAATCCCTTTCACTGCTTTGACATGTAGTCGTATCCCATATCGAAGGCCTTCATGTTCAGGTCTATGAACTTTGGCGGTACGTTCTTGGCAAGCATCTCTTTCAGAAGATCCTTGGACAGAGGGAATCCCTTGGCTGCTGCCACGGCTCCGATCATCACAGCGTTCGCTGCAACGGCTTTGCCTGCATCTATCGCTATTGATGTTGCGTCTATGGTAACGAGATTTTTCGTCCTCCCCTTCACGGCTGCGACCATTTCATCGATGTTCGGGTACTCCTCGAACCCTGCGGCCACCATGGACGGATACACAGGGTCAAGATTCATGAGTATCTTGGTGTCCTCATTCGCCAGGAATATGTTCCTGCAGGTCTCGACGGGCTCGAACCCCATCAGGAGATCGGCGCCTCCGGCTGACTCCAGGGGGCTGATGACCTCGTCACCGAATCTCAGGGTGCACAGGACGCTGCCGCCTCTCTGAGCCATGCCGTGGACCTCGCTCATCGCGACCTTGTAGCCTGCGTTCATGGCTGCGCTGCCCAGGACCATGGAGGCCAGGAGAACGCCCTGTCCCCCTACGCCTACGATCTGTATCGTGTATCTCATTGTCTCACCCCTATGGCATCCTTGGGACATACGTTTGCGCACATGCCGCACCCTATGCACTGAACCTCATCCACATGGACCTCGTCCCCTCTCTTCACAAGAGCCGGACATGCGATGGTCTTCAGACAGGTGTAGCACTTGATGCACCTGCTCTGATCCACTTCGGTCTCCCTTATCACCAGAGTCCTCTGTTTCTTAAGCTCCAAAGGGCACGCCATCTTCGATATCACGACGGCCACGCCGTCCGTGTCAATGGCTTCCTTCATCACCTTGGAAGAGGCCTTCACGTCATAGGGGTTCACAGTGGCCAGGAAGTCCACGCCTATCCCCTTGACGACGGCCTCGATGTCCAGGGCCTCTGTGGTTATTCCTCCGAAGTCCCTCCCGGTACCTGGATTGGGCTGGTGCCCGGTCATGGCCGTCGTACGGTTGTCCACGATGACCATCACGAGCTTGTGGTCGTTGAACTTGGCCGATATCAAAGGAGGTATTCCTGAATGGAAGAATGTGGAATCACCGATGAACGCAACCGGTTTCTGATCGGTCACCTGGGCGAAGCCTCCTGCAGCTCCCGCCCCGCCGCCCATGCAGATGATGAAATCCGCCATATCGAAGGGAGACTGGACTCCCAGCGTATAGCATCCGATATCGGAGCAGTAAACGGCCTCTCTCTTGCCCATCGCTTTCTTCGTCGCGGCGAATATCCCGCGGTGAGGGCAACCGGCGCACAGGGTCGGCGGCCTTCCGGGAAGCTTCACATCCACCGGCTTAAGAGGCACCGGCGGCTCATCCATCATGACCAGATCCTTCAGCCTTGCGATGACGTCCGGGGAGTACTCCCACTCCACGGGCAGATGACCGCTCCTCTTCCCGTATACAGGAACGGACAGCTTGTTCTGCGCGCATATCCTGAGGACCTGGTCCTCCAGGAAGGGTTCCAGCTCCTCAACGACTATTATCCTGCTCTTGCCTTCGATGAAATCCGCAATCTTCTTCTCCGGCAGCGGGTTCGTGAATCCCAGCTTCAATATCTGCACGCCTTTGATGTACTCCTTGACATAGGTGTAGGAAACACCGGAGGTTATCACTCCCGTGTCCCCTTCCCCTTCGATGAAGTTCAGAGGCGATGCTTCGGAAAGGGCCATTGCCTTCCTGTTCAGGTCCAACAGCCTGACCCTGTTCTTCTTCGCGAAAGCAGGTATGTTCACGAATCTTGCGGTATCCTTCTCGAAATGACCTTTAGCAGACGTTTCCTCGGGGGTTCCGAACTCCACTATACCGCGGGCGTGGTTTACGCGGGTGGTGGTCCTGAAGATGAGCGGTAATCCCAATTCCTCGGATATCCTGCATGCCTCGGCCACCATGTCCTTTGCCTCCGCAGGGGTGGACGGCTCCATCATGGGCAGAAGTGCCAGCTTGGAGTATATCCTGTTGTCCTGCTCGTTCTGG
>JAQVOB010000011.1:0-20808 GCA_028702835.1 Candidatus Methanomethylophilaceae archaeon | reverse complement strand
AAAGGCGACGGGCTTTACGACATAACGGTCATATACGTAGGTACCGGCACCGACGTGGAATTCCACTACAACGATATCGTGATACTGTACTATTCCTCTGCAGGAATGTCGACTCCCGCCGAAATGGCCACCATGACATCCTCTGGAACGACATACACCGCTATTGACGTGAATCTTGGAGATAACAAACTGGAATACTTCTTCTTCGAGGCGAAGAGCGCCGGCGATCTTGTTGACAAGACAGGCATGATGATCTACAGAGGCTCAGCCACCGACGGCGAGATCATGACTATGGCTCTGGAAGGAAACCTGTACTTCATCGGCATCAACATCATGTTCGTCTATTTCCTGGTGGTAATATTCTCGTTCTTCTCCAGAAGGAGCCTGGAAAATGCCAGGGAGAGAATGGAGAGGGAGGGCAGGCTGTATCCTCAGGGATACGGGCGCTGCAAAGAATGCGGTGCCCTGGTGCTGCCCGGGGAGACCTGCTGCAGGAAATGCGGTGCATTCATTGAGAAGCCGGAGATCATAACGTCTGCTCCGGTCGAAGAGGAGATGGAATGCTCCGAGTGCGGTGCCTCGGTCCCGGCGGATGCAGAGATATGCCCGAAATGCGGAGAGAGATTCGATGGGGACGACGAATCCAAGCCCGTCTGAAACATTTATTTAACTAATATCCCCTCTTCGGGACGGATGGGATCGGACGAGAAGAAACGGGCAGGGGCCGTGCCGACGGCCAACATATTGGCCTCGAAGCAAAAAGAGATATCCATAACAGAATTCTTCGAGAAGAACAAGCAGATCCTGGGATTCGACTCTAAATCAAAATCCCTTCTGATGGGCGTTAAAGAAGCCGTTGACAATGCCCTAGACGCCTGCGAGGAGGCAGACATACTTCCGGACGTTTTCGTCAGAGTGGAAAGGCATGAAGATGATGAGTACCGGATGGTGATCGAGGATAACGGTCCCGGGATCGTCAGGAAGATGATGCCTAATGTATTCGGAAGATTGCTCTACGGATCCAGATTCCATGCCCTCAGACAGTCCAGAGGGCAGCAGGGCATAGGCATATCCGCCACCATAATGTTCGGAAACATCTCAACAGGTAAACCGGCCCACGTGCAGTCCAAGATAGAGGGGGAGGACTCTGTCGCCTGGGGCATGGATATCGTCATAGATACGAAAACGAACCGCCCCATAGTTACCAATGAGGAACCTTTCACCTGGGAGGGCAAGGGCAGCGGAACCCGCATAGAATATTACACTAAAGGAAGGTACATAACCGGGAAGCAGTCAATCTTCGAGTATCTCAAGAACACCGCTATAGTGAATCCTCATGCGAAGATAACCTTCGTGGACCCGGACAACAAGACCTTCATATTCGAAAGGGCCACAGATACGATGCCCGAGAAGTCGAAAGAGATAAAACCCCATCCGGAGGGCCTCGAAATAGGTGACCTGCAAAAGATGACCCAGTCAACTCAGCAGAAGACAGTTAGGGCCTTCCTTATCAATGATTTCTCCAGAGTAACGGCAAGGATAGCCGACGAGATATTGAAGGACACCGGCATAAAACCCGACAGAAAACCTTCCGGTCTGAGCAGGGATGACTGCAGGGACATCGTCAAGGCAATAGGAAAAGTCAAGATAATGGCTCCCCAGACAGATTGCCTGTCCCCCATAGGAGATACGCTGATCAAGAAGGGGCTTATGCACGTTCTGGATGGTATGCGTCCGGAATATTATGCCCCGCCTGTCACCAGGGCACCCAAGGCCGTCAACGGCAATCCGTTCACAGTTGAGGTGGGAATAGTGTATGGCGGTGACATACCTTCGGAAGGGCAGGTAACCGTCCTAAGGTTCGCCAACCGCGTTCCCCTTCTGTACCAGGCAGGCGCGTGTGCCATAACGAAGGCCGTGTCGGAGGTCGATTGGAGAAGATACGGTCTGGAGCAAAGGGGCGGAAAGGGCGTGCCTTTCGGACCTGCTATAATACTCGTTCACGTTGCATCCACGAAGGTATTCTTCACATCAGAGGGAAAGGAAGCCATCGCAGATCTGCCCGAGATAACTGAGGAGATAGGGCTGGCACTTAAGCTCTGCGGGAGGAATCTGAAAAGCCACCTCCGGAAAAGAGAGAGAAGAGAGCATACCCGTGCGAAGTTCGAGATAGTCCAGGTGATACTGCCAGAACTGGCCAAGAAATCCGCAGAGTTCCTGAACAAGCCTGTGCCGGACCTGGATCTCACAATATCAAAGATAATGAATGTCGTATGGATCGAACCGGGCGTCGACACCAAAAAGAAGAAGCTCAGGAAGATAACCTACTCCATATTCAACTACACGAGAAGCGAGCGCTCATTCAGGATGCATGCGCAACTCCCGAAGGAGGCAGTTAACCTGACACTGTTCAGCGAGGCGCATTTCACGGAGATGAATGATGAAGGAAAGGTCGCCTGGGACGTGAAGGACCTGGCACCTGCGGCCCATACGACCATCTCCTTCGAGCTGACCGGGGACATGGCTGATGTCTTCTCACCGGATGACATCTACATATCAGGCATTAATCCTGTCATAGTTATGGGAGCGGAACCGCTGCCCGGAGACTGGGGCATAAAAGGCATAGAGGTCACGGAGATAGACTCGGAAGAAGAACCTGCCGAAGAAGAGGAAGAAGAGGAGACCCAGGAGGTGCTGGAAGATGACTGAACGCCATGATAATGCCGTTAGGAGCCTAAAAGAGATCGTGGATTCCATTTACAACCATATGAGAACGGGCGAGATACCCACCATGGAGCTGTCCACGAGGTCAAAGAAGAACATAGAGTTCAATCCGAAGAAGAGCGTATGGACCTACGGCGACATGAAGACCCAGCGCACAGCCAAGACCGTTACCGGGGCCACCATGATGCTCAGGACCACCTGTACGGTGCAGTTCATAGAGGACATGATAAAATCGAACAAATCATCCACTCTCAGGGAGATGTACTACATATCCGAGGGGTGGGGGCACGGCAAATTCAACTCCCAAGACGAGAGCAACCTGCTGGCAGAAGACCTGGAGATAATGTCCGGCTGCATGAGAGAGGACTTCAAGCTGCGTCCGGAGGAAGACGGCGCCAGGGTAATGGGGGACTTCACCCTCACTGAGATGACCAAGAAGGGTGAGCGGAGAAAGATAAACTGCCTAGAGGATGTGGGCGAATCCGGATACGGAGTTCCGTATAATGTAGAGAGGGAGAATGTGCAATTCCAAGGCGGCAATGCGAAATTCGTCGTGGCCGTGGAGACAGGAGGTATGTTCGACCGTCTTGTGGAGAACGGATTCTGCGAGGAGCACAATGCTCTTCTCGTGCACCTTAAAGGACAGCCGGCCAGGAGCACCAGGCGTTTCATCAAGAGACTGAACAGCGAGATGGGCATGCCGACGGTCGTTTTCACCGACGGTGACCCGTGGTCATTCAGGATCTATGCCTCGATCGCTTACGGCGCGATAAAAACAGCGCACATATCCGACTATCTGGCCACACCTACCGCCCAGTTCGTCGGCATAACTGCGTCCGACATACTGAATTATGATCTGCCAACAGATTCCCTATCGGATAAGGATATAGGCGCACTTAATTCGGAGCTCAGCGACCCAAGATTCAGGGATGAATTCTGGATCTCGGAGATACAGGCTATGCTGGATATGAAGAAGAAGTCCGAGCAGCAGGCACTGGCGAAATACGGTCTGGATTTCGTGACGGACACCTATCTGCCGGAGAAGCTCACGAATATGGGCATACTGTGATCAGAGAGACACGGACCTGAACCTTTCAAGCACCTTTTCTCTATCCATATCCGCAAGGAACGCTCCCAGTCTGGGGCCGGAAGTGCGTCCGATGAGCACCCTGTAGAGGGTCTGGAACCCTTTCTTGGTGGTTATGCCTGCCTCTTTGGCCTTCTCCACCACAGCGTTGCTTATGGGGTCAGAGGTCCACTCGACGGAATCGAGAGCGTCAGACAGAAGTGCCAGATACTTCTTCTCTTCAGGATTCAGATCCTCCGGCCCGACACCGTCCGAAACAGAGAACTTGACATCCTCCGGAGCGAAGCTGTCCAGCCAGAACTTGACGCATTCAACCCTCTTCTTGAGCCTCTGGGTCTCCTCCTCGCTGAGATCCTTCAAATTCTCTGTCCTGCCCAGGATATCCATGACGCCTTCGAAGCAGTCAGTCATCTGCACCACATTCATCAGGTGCCTGTAAGGTATCTGAGGAGGTATCTCCTCCGGCACAACATTATGCTGGGCGATATTATAGGCTCTGACAGAGTTCTCCTCGCATTCTGTGCACCCGCCCTCGAAGAACAGACGCTCCATTCTGTCGTATTCGTCCGCCATATCTAGAACGCCCAATCCGGAATCGTAATCGATTGCCTTCTGAGGGTTGACTCTCAAGAAAAGATAGTTCAGGACCTCGGGAGGGGTCATGTTTATGGCATCCATGCCGGTCACAGGGGAGCCGGTGGACTTATGCATCTGGCCTATTCCCTTGAGCTGAACGAATTCGTACGGAACAGGGTACGGAGCCTTACCGTCGAATATCTCCTCCACTATCCTCTTTCCGGAATCGTAGGATCCTCCGGCGGCTGCATGGTCCTTACCGAAAGGTTCCACGGAAGTACCGAATATCTTCCACTTGGCAGGCCATTCCAGCCTCCAAACCAGCTTCCCGTCCATCTTCGTTATGTCGGCCGTTCCGCTGCATCCGCATTTGCAACAATAGTCTATATGCGGGTATTCGTAAGTATCAAGCAAGGGCTGTACGAACTTGCCACAGCTCTTGCACAGAGGGTTGTAAGGGGAGAAATCATCGTTCAGATCCCTGCCGGTGACCTCTTTCAAGATCTTTATGACCTGGGGCCTCTTCCGAAGTGCCAGATCTATCATCGGTGCGAATTTCCCCTCAGCGTATAACTGATGGGTCCATATTATCTCGCAGTCCACCCTGAGTGACTTCAGAGCGTCCAGGAAGGGCTGTACGAAGTGATGGGCGTAATTATCGTGCTTCCCGCACGGACAGGGTATCTGGCATATGGGCATTCCCACATAATTCTCATACTCCTCGGGGAGGAAAGGATATCTCTTCCTCAGAGGGTCCAACGAATCTATGAGATAGATTAGCCTGACATCCCCTCCGAGATCTTTGATCGCACTGCGGATTGCCTCGCCGGTGATGGCCTCCCTGAGACTTCCAACATGTATTATCCCCGTGGGACTTATCCCCGTAGCTATTAGAGGGTGCTTGTCCTTCTCCAGGATATCTCTGGCTATAACGTCCGCCCAGTGCATCTTATCGGTGTTGCGATTGGCTATCCTCTATAAAGGGATTACGCGGGAGCGGACCCGATAACCTTTTTATAAAGAATCCGTCCTCTCCCAATCCATGGCCAAGAAGAAGGACGGGGGATTCCAATCGCAGGCGGGCCTTGTCAGGTACTTCGATACCAAGAATGACAAGGCGCCCAAGGTTAGTCCCAAGGCCGTTATAGGTATCGCACTGGGTATGTGCATTATCATCCTGGTTCTTCAGGCATTCTATCCCATGTGATCCTTGGATCTCATATCTCGCAGCGCCCTGTCTCACAGCCGTTGTCCTGCTCCTCGGGATATTTCTTCCTGAACAGCTTGGACAGAAGCGGCGGTGCTATCAGAGTCGTGACAACGGACATTAGGACCACCACCACGTACATCTCCTGAGATACGGCCTGTGCTCCGTCGACCACTATCTTCAGACCCATTGCCGCCACGATTATTCCGACCTCTCCCCTGGGAATCATCCCTATGCCTATTATATTGAGAGAGTTTTTGTCAAGAGACCTGTCACCGATCTTGGCCCCGAGAGCTCCGCCGACGTGCTTGCCTATTATCGCAAGTATCAGAACAACGGCGAAAAGCAAAAGAACATCCTGGCTTATCGCGCTCAGCTCCACATTCATCCCCACGTACACGAAGAAGAACGGAAGGAGGAACGTGGTTATCGACTCGATCCCCTTGTACATCCCCCATTCCTTGGCCCTGTCTGCGAAAAGCATACCTGCCAGGAAGGCACCGATTATAGGTGCCAGTCCGATCATATCCGCAACGTAAGCGCTTCCGAAACAGACAATTATGGCAACTGTGAGCATGGTGTAATTGATATCACAGGGCCTGGGTACGAACCTGGACCTCCACCACTTGTCGAATCTGGGAACGACCTTGGAGCATAGGAATAATATGAAGACCACGAAGACCACAGCCTTCAGAACTATCTCGCCTATGCTAACGATATCCAGGGATCCGGATTGCGCCATTCCGACAACGACTGCCAGCACGATCATGCCTATTATGTCATCGATCACCGCGGCGCCTATGATGATCCTGGATTCCTTGGTGTTCATGACCTTCAGGTCCTTTATCACCTTGGCGGTTATCCCTACGCTCGTGGCGACCATGGCGGCTCCCAGGAACAGAGCGTGATACATGTTGCCGTCATAGGCCAACATGAGGATGAAGCCGAATATGAAAGGCAATACAATTCCCAATGAAGCAACGAGGAACGCCGTCCTCCCCACCCTCATCAGGTCGCAGACCCTCATCTCCAGACCTACGGAGAACAGGAGGAATATGACGCCCATCTCTGCCAGTACGAAGAAGAACTGGGAGTTGATGGATGTTGCATCCTCGAGATCGAGGACTTTCATGAATGACCAATCGCCTATGATCAGATTGGCTATGACAACACCTATCAATATCTCCCCGACAAGTCCGGGTATACCGAATTTCTCGAAAACGACGGCACTGATCTTTGCCAAGAACAGCACCAGCACAATGGTCAGAAAAACGATGCCAAGGTCCACAGGGTGTCAGACCATCTCTCGCTTAAATTATTTACTATATAGACTGCCGACACTCGCCGGCATTGAATAAATGAGCTGACAGCGGCTTAGCGGTGCTCTGCGAAAAGATGGAATGGAGAAAGTAAAAAGGGTTTGTTCCGGATTAGCGGATCTCAAAGATACATCCTTTGGGCCTGTATGTTGGACACCTTTACGGCATCCCTTGACGTCTGTGTCTCGAAATTGTGCGTCGGGAGATCCTGGCACTCCTCGGTACCAAACACGAAATTGATGCCGGACTCTCCCTTGGCCTCGGACGTGCCTGAGAGGAACCCAAAGCTTACTTCAATACCTTCGTTGAGAGACGGGTTCTCCGGCTGCTCCCTGATATGTCCGACGGCAGGATCCGAAGACTTTGCATAAGGCTCCGCCACGACTGCTGGGTGATCTTCACCCAACATGGGCGCTAGATTCGAATCATCATCGGGAAAGAGCTCCTCTGAGAATGAGTCCTCCAGCTCCATGGAATCGGTCGCAATCTCGGGTATTGTCAGTTCCATCATGCCCCTTCCCTCGTCCGGGAACTCCGTTGAAGCTTCTTCGGAAGGATAGACCAAGATGAAATTTGGAGTCCCGATCTTCTCGGCCATAGGCTCAGAGAGATCGAAGACGACAAAATTAGGCTCCTTGATCTCTGCAGGCTCCGAATCGTCAACCAAAACAAAGTTTGGAGTCCCGATCTTCTCGGCCATAGGCTCAGAGAGATCGAAGACAACAAGATTCGGCTCCTTGATCTCTGCAGGCTCCGAGTTATCGAAAAGGATGAAATTCGGCATCTTGGTCTTTTCCTCTGCCGGTTCAGACAAATCGAAGACGACAAGATTAGGCTTCTGTGCTTCCTTTTGCTCTGTGAGATCGAAGACGACAAGATTCGGCTCCTTGATCTCTGCAGGCTCCGAGAGATCGAAGACAACGAGGTTGTATTCCCTGGTTCTTTCAGTCTGCTTTGAGGTGGCCTCTTCAACCCCTTCTTCCTCTTCATCCCAGTAACAGTCGAAATCGAATACGTAACCGTCGGATCTTATCGCTTCCGTCGACGTGTCTGCCATCAGAGCCCTTATGTATGGGCTCTCGTAGCCCATTGGTGAGGATGTGATGCCCGTGGGTTCTGGTCCTGAGCTCACCACGGTTATCTCCTCTGTGGACTCCATCGTCGGAGACTTGGGCATCCTGTCCGCAGGGCCTCTGACATCCACTTCCTGAATTCCCAGATCCGATGAATCTCCGGCGTTACCCAGATCCGCTGCCGGCATGACTCCGGGCGGGACGAACTCCTCATCCGCAGGCCACATCATCGTCAGGGGTACCTGTCCGTTGTTTGCCGACGGCGGTGCATCAGCATATACATCCTGCATAGGGACAGCTGTGGGCTTATGCTTTGACCGGGGAGGATCCTTACAGGACACCTCCTTCTTGAAGGTCTGACGATCCACCACTCTGGGCTCGAAGACGTCCGGCCTCACCTTGAGGAAGTCATATTTGAAATCACGGGAAAGCGACATGACATCGTCTGTGACACGTCCTACCTCCCGCTTAAGCTTCATCCAAATCCTAGAGCCGAAGCTACAGCTCATATATCGGTTCTTAGAACCCATGCTATCCCATCCGCATCTGTTTACGCTTTCAATGTTAATAAATGTCACGTACACGCGACTAGCTGTGCACGAACTGAGTATAGCTTGATTTGCCGGCGGAATATATGTCTCTCATCATTGACCTGAATGAGCCAGCATCAGCAGATATGATCATAACATCCAGGCATCTCCTGTTATGCAGATGAGAGTGCAGCTGGGTCTTTATGCATCGGTCATATCTGTGCTGGATCATACTCAGCCAAGAGTCGTTATGGTCCGGATGCACTATGATAAGAACGCCTTCCACATCGCCCGATATGCTCTCCATGTCCTTCAAGGAGGTATCCGTCGTGCTTATTGCGAATCGCACGGCCTCGCTGCGGCTCTTTATCCCCAACGACCCCATTATATTCTCAAGGGCGAGAGCGCTCTCTTCATCCAAGGATATGCTTACTACAGCCATGTCCAAGAGATTATATGGGTCTTGATAGAAAAACAATCGTTCAACTGAACCGAAGCTGACTGGAAAGGGCATCGCTCCATCAACAAGATTTATATCGTTTCTGCCAATCTCTGACCATGGTAGAAGGCGTCACGGACTGGATACTATTCTTCTTGCTGATCCTGTTCCTGCTGGGCCTTGACCTATTCGTGTTCAACCGTAAGAAGGAGGCTGTGCCTCTCAAAAAGGCATTGCTCCTTACAGGTTTCTGGATCTCCCTGGCTCTCATCTTCGGGATATTCGTTTATCTGAATATGGGCGCCGATTCGGCAATGGAATACTACGCTGCCTATGTGATCGAGGAGACCCTGAGCGTAGACAATATGTTCGTATTCCTGCTCATATTCCAGGCCTTCGCCATACCGGATGAGTATCAGCACGAAGCACTATTCTACGGGATCATAGGGGCTATGGCCTTCCGTCTGGTGTTCATATTCGCCGGAGCAGAGCTGCTTCACCGCTTCGATTTCATGATGTACTTCTTCGGAGCACTTCTGATATTCGTTGCCATAAGGACGATGGTGAAGAAGGATGCTGTCAAAGACCCAAACGAGAATTTCATAATAAAATTCGCCACCAAGCACATGAGGACCACGGATTGCCTGGAAGGCGGCAAGATCTTCGTGAAAAAGAACGGGTTGCTGTACGTCACTCCGATATTCCTAGCCATATTGGCCTTGGAGTTAACTGACATAGTGTTCGCGATAGATTCCGTGCCTGCGGTCCTCGCTGTGACCTCGGACCCGTTCATAGCTTACACCTCTAACATATTCGCGATACTGGGTCTTAGGTCCCTGTACTTCGCTCTCAAGGGAGTGATCTCCAAATTCTCCTACTTCAAGTACGGGATAGGGGCGATACTCACCTTCGTCGGAGTGAAGATGATGATATCTGGATTCTACCATGTACCGGTACTGTTATCGCTGATATTCATATTGGCAGTCCTTACGATAACCATCGTGGCATCTTTGGCAATAAACCGTTACAGAAGAATGGCTGTCTGATGCACAGTTTGAAATTAATACGGGCAACACGCTCTGTATTACATGAGCTCCGCGGACCGTTTCCATTCTGCTCTTGACCTCCGGCTTCCCGATCGTGCTCCTTTATTCTACCAGCACCTGGGTGCCGCCAAATGGCTCTTGCGGTCAACCGGGCTGAGAATGCACGACGGGTTTCATGATCCCGAGATCTTCTCAAAAATCTCCATGGCAGCATACGACCTCTACGGCTTCGACAACGTAATGGCCGGCTGGGGAGACATACTGGTGGAAGCGCAGGCCCACGGCATGATGTGGAGATTCCCGGAAAGAGACTTCTATCCAAGAGCCGACAAGTACGTCTCCATGTCCGACGTCGACAAGATCCGCCCGGTGGATCCTGTGGATGACAGGTTCTGGTCAGTTCCCATAAAAGCGGCAAAGATCATGACTGACCATTATCGCGGGAAAGTGGCAGTAATAGGATGCATCAACGCTCCGATGCTCATCGCCTCTGAGATCATAGGTCTGGAATATCTTCTGATGGGGTGCCTGACTGAACCTTCTGCTGTGGACCATGTGCTCTCTTCCGTGACGGAATCCTCCGAAGCCTATGGAGAGAGGATATCCGATATCGGATTAGAGGACGTGTTCATCGAGAACGGCACCGCAGGGAACGAGCTTATGGACCTAGATACGTATGAGCGATTCGACAGGAAATATCTCAAGATCGAGGCAGACTCGTTCCGTCAAAAAGGACTCCGGACGATCGTTCATAACTGCTCTGCCGAACCGTTCTGGAAATCACAATCCGAGATTGGTCCTACGGCGCTTCACCTGAACCTCAAATTCGTGAAAATGGAGGAGATAATAAGCGATCTGAAGGGAAGAATAGCATTCATCGCAGGAATAGATCACACCAACCTCCTTCTGAACGGAACGCCGGAAGATATCAGGACGGAGGTTGAGAGGGCAATGACCGCGTGGGGCGGCACCCCCGGATTGATCATCGGTCCGGGATGCGAGCTTCCCTACAAAACGCCCCAAGAGAACATTAGGGCTCTCAAGGAATCCACAATCGAGTACGGCACCTATTGATGAGAACGATTGCACGGACCAAGATTCCTCCGGTTCGGATATTCGTGCATATGTGGTGTATTTAACACCATGTAACAATGGTTACAAACAGATATATACACATCACTTTGGTATCAACACAATTTGAGATAATTGCCGGCAGAATCTGGAGGCCAATCTGATGAGCGATATCGATTCGGAGGGAGAACAGACCCCACAGGGGCTTGGCTTCTTGAACAAATATCTTACCGTCTGGATATTCTTAGCCATGGCTTTGGGAATAGGGTTGGGCTCTCTGGTCCCCAACCTCGCTTCATATCTGGAAGGTTTGAGCGTGGGCACTACCTCCATACCCATTGCCATCGGCCTGATCCTTATGATGTACCCGCCCTTGGCCAAAGTGAAATACGAGCAGCTGGGAAAGATAACGGGTGAGAAAGAAACGAAGAGAATGCTCGGCGTATCCCTGTTCCTGAACTACATCGTCGGGCCGATGCTCATGTTCGCCCTGGCCTGGATATTCCTTCCCGATCTGCCGGAATATAGGATAGGGCTTATCCTGACAGGGGTGGCCCGCTGCATCGCCATGGTACTGGTATGGAATCAATTGGCCAAAGGCGATACGGAATACGCGGCGATATTGGTGGCCCTGAATTCCATATTCCAGATAATCCTGTACTCCTTCTACGCATACTTCCTGATTGCCGTGCTTTCCGATGTGGTCTCTCCGGGCTCAGGTGTAGCGGTCAACATCTCGATAGCATCTGTAGCCATCAGCGTGATCGTGTACCTTGGAATACCTTTCTTCGCCGGCATCATCACGAGATATGCCCTCCTTCCCCGGAAAGGAGAGGAATGGTACAATCACCGGTTCATGCCGGTGATGGGCAGGATCTCCCTGCTTGCCCTTCTGTTTACCATCGTAGTGATGTTCTCTTTGAAAGGGGAGTATATAGTCCAGCTTCCGTTCGATGTCATCAGAGTCGCCATACCTCTTCTCATCTACTTCCTGATAATGTTCCTGCTATCCTTCTGGATCTCCATGCGCCTGAGCTTCGATTATCCACATACGGCCTCACAATCCTTCACCGCAGCCAGCAATAACTTTGAACTGGCAATTGCCGTAGCGATCGGTGTATTCGGAATCGGCTCCGGGGTTGCCTTTGCTGCGGTGATAGGACCTTTGGTCGAGGTGCCGGTCCTTATCAGCCTTGTCAATCTGTCATTGTACTTCCGCAGCAAATACTATGGGTCGAATGGAAAAATAAGATTGAGAAATAAAATCGATACCAAACACGATACGGAATGATCCTCAGACGCTTCGATGAAATAGGTGTCCTTTTGCGCATATATCTGCCATCATAATATTTCTGACTGTGCGCTCACCTTCTGTCCCTCTCAAAACCGGTATTCAACGCACATTTCGAATTAACTCACCGACATGAGCTTGAGCACAGTAGACAAAACCCTATGACAATAATATATGTATATCTGTACATATTTACATACGCTGTGCTCTCAGACAAAGCAAAAATCTTCAAAGCTCTCGGTAACGATACCCGACTCACAATTGTCGGTTACCTCCTGAAGAATGAACATTGCGCCTGTGATTTCTCCGGCACAAAAAAGGACCAGACAACTGTTTCCCGACACCTCAAGGTTCTGACAGAAGCGGGAATCGTGAGATTCGAGAAGAATGGTCGGAATATAGTCTACAGCATTGCGAACGACGGGATGCGGGAAAATCTCAGAGCAATGGGAATAGAGGGAAGAGAAAACTGTTGCGAGCCTCAAATGTCCTCTGATAATCGAATAAAACAGGCGATTAAAAGAGAATATAGTAAGATCGCCCTGGAGGGCGGCGGTTGTGGTTGCGGAAACGGATGCTGCGGCAACAATGACCACGACCCTGTTCGGATCTCTTCCGTTCTCGGCTACTCGGAAGAGGATATGAACAGAGTTCCGGAATCGAATCTGGGCTTAGGATGCGGTAATCCCGGGGCACTGGGTGGCATAAAAGAAGGCGAGACCGTATTGGACCTGGGTAGCGGAGCGGGAATGGATGCGTTCTTGGCAGCCAACAGAGTCGGACCGAACGGCAGAGTGATCGGGGTGGATTTCACCGAGGAAATGATCAGGAAAGCGAGGAAGAATGCGAAGGATAACAACTTCTCAAACGTTGAGTTCAGACTTGGAGAGATCGAGGATCTTCCCGTAGATAGCGGTACTGTGGACTTGGTCATGAGCAACTGCGTCATCAACCTGGTGCCCGATAAGGCGAGGGCGTTCAAGGAGGCATACAGGGTGCTTAAGCCCGGCGGAAGGATGTACATCTCAGACATTGTGCTCCTCGATGAACTCACAGCAGAGCAAAGAGCAGACGAGAATCTGATATCTGGTTGCGTCGGCGGAGCTGTTCTGAAGACAGAGTACCTTGGATATGTGATCGCTGCAGGATTCCTGGTCGAAAAGGTCAACGAGGATAATGATATCGGCAAAAGACAGTACGTGGGGCTGCCCGTAGAGAGCCTGAAGCTCATTGCGGCCAAACCGGCATAACAATTTCTTCGCTGAGATGATGAGCGGATCGGTTCAGCATATCCCCGCTACAGGGAATGCCGTTCAGTAATATATGCATTGAAAAGCAGTCGGATGACTAAATGATAAGAAAAGTGCTCCCGCCGGGATTTGAACCCGGGTCGGAGCCTCGAGAGGGCTCCATGATTGGCCGCTACACTACAGGAGCTGAAGTAAGCAGGAGATTGCGAAGCTGTTAATATAGTTTTTTGAGAAAACGACGTTGGCGCCTTACAATGCTGGCTTGCAACCATCCAAAACGATGCTTATCCTTGTATGGAGGGCCTCATGGGGAGCAATCTCTTATGCTCCATCTTGCGGACCTCTTCCCTGATCTCCTTGACCTTCTCTATCGGTACGTCCGTGTCTGTGGATATTGCCTTGTCAGACCGACCCTGCTCTAATCCATAGAGGATGACATCCAGCTTCTCGTACACAATGCCCATCTCATCCTCGTCTGTCTGTCCCACCCAGAATCCGGCCGACGGGGGTCTGTCCAATATCGGCTGAGGTATGTCCAGGAACGTGGCCATCTGCCTGACCTCTGTCTTGTACATATTGGCAAGAGGCGTTATGTCGCATGCCCCGTCACCAAACTTAGTGAAATAGCCCATCATGATCTCACTCTGATTGGAGGTCCCGACGACAATATAATTGCGCTTCTTCGCCAAATTATACATAACGATCATCCTGCAACGGGCGGATATGTTGCCCCTCTCCATCGGCGCTTCTGTATCCGATAGTAGGACCGCCGTCAGCGCATCCACGGCAGGCTGTATGTCTATGACCCGATATTCCGTGCCCCACTCCTTGCTTAGCGAATAAGTGACCTTGTAATCCTCTGCAGGCGTTCCTCTTGAGGGCATGAACACATTCAATATTTTTTCCGCACCTATTGCCTCAACGCAGAGCTTGGTGGTCACTGCGGAATCCAAGCCTCCGCTGAGACCTATGACCAGACCTTCGCACCCTACCTCCTCTACGGAGCTTCTTATGAAACCTATCGTCTCGTCGACGTCTTCTCTCGTTATCGGGGGGATCTTGGCAGCCATATTATTCAGGGACTGCATTGTCGATAGGGACTAAAAACATGATGCTCGCATCCGCAGAGAGCGAAGACGAGCGTTCCCGATTCGCATAAGGAATGCTCTGCGGCACATGAAAACCTTTTAATGCAAGTACCAGTTTGTCGACTGAGAGCCGAGATGGCCCAGCCCGGTAAGGCGCGAGCCTGGAAAGCTCGTGGAGGTTTCTCCTCGGGAGTTCGAATCTCCCTCTCGGCGCCTAATTATCACAGTTTGATTACGTGAACGTCTATCTAATCGACCCTGCCCTTCGACATAATCATATATCCTGAAGGGGAATCCTCACATAATGCCAGTAAGAAAACGTGACAAGGTCATGGTCGCATGCGTGACCTTCGAAACGGTAATGGTTGTGGACCCCCTTCTGAAAGAGCGCCCAGACAGGGTGCATCTGATCCATTACGTCAAAGATGCTAACGATCCTTCCCTGAAAGTCTATCAGGAATTCTATGACGAGGTCTGCAGGATGATACTGTCGTCCGCTCCCGATATGGAGATAGTGGAGCACAGGACAAAGGTCTACGACTATCAGGAGATGCTGAGAAACGTTTTGAACATACTTCTTTCCGAGAGCAAGGCAGGATCCGATATCTGGATCAATGTATCCTCCGGAACACCGGAATACTCGGCCGCATCAACCGTGGCGGCCATGATGGTGCCTGGCACAGTCCCTTTCACTGTTGGCACAAGGGCCTACACCACATCCGAAGATGACATAAGGAAACTCTATTACAGAGGAGGAAGGCCCCTGGGCCTTACAGCGGAGACCTACGATCTGAAGCCTATGAGCACTTACAAGATAGATATCCCTGATGAGGACCTGGTAAGATGCCTCAGAGGTATACTCATGATGTCCAAGAAGAGCATACCGCCTCGTCTCCTTTGCATTAACCATCTGAAGGAGCTGGGTCTTTGGAGCTTCGTTCCTGATGGGAACAAGGGTAAGACGGACGAGAAACAGAAGGAGAAAATGTACTTCGGTAGGCATTATCTCACACCTTGGGTGAGTAAAGGTTGGGTCGAGAAGAGTGGCAAGACCTACAGGATCACACCGCTGGGTGAGAAAGTGGCAGACACCTTCTACACGCAGTAGCTGACGGGATATCTTATATAAGCGCGCACCCGATAAAGTGGCGAGAGGCGATCAGATGCTAGTTAATGCAGACATTTATGTAAAGGACATACCGGGAAGCCTTGTCAGATCATTGGAACCGATATCCGCTGTGGACGGCAACATTGTGGGAGTTGTTCACAACCGCGAACAGGTCATAGACGGCATGATCAGCGTGAACCTGACATTCAACGTGGAGTCTGATAAGCTGGAGACCCTCAAATCCATATGGAAGAGCAGGGACGTGGTCATAGCCAAGATGGGGTCCGTAGCAGGCACAGTGCCCATGGACTACATCCTGATCGGCAATACAGACTGTGCCTTCACGGAGAATCTGATGAAAGTGGCCGCCGAAACTGTGGCCTTCTCCTCTTACGAAATAAACACCTCCTCTCAGACTGACGGCGAAGGTCGGACCGTAAGGATATCCGCCAAACTGGAGACGAAAGAGGATGCCAAGAAGCTGGATGCTTTCATGGTCGAGTCCTGTGAGAAGAAGAAGCTCACCTGCATAAGGGGACTGACCGCATGAAGGTCTTCATATCGGGATTCGGCAACATAGGCCGCGGCTTCTTCGAGGCCTTGCTCATCAAAGACGCCTATCTCAAGAGCAGATACGAGGAACTGATAACCGTGGTGGGCATAGTAGATTCGAAGAGCTATGAGATCAACGACGGCACATACAAGATCTGCGGGTTCTGCACCCTCGGCAACAAGAACAACACCGGGAAGCTGCACACGGACAGGAACGGTCTGTCCTGCACAGAGATAATGGATATGGTGGACTTCGACCTGCTGATAGAGGCCTCTCCAACGAATATAACCGACGGCGGGGAGGGCTTGGTGAACATAAGGCATGCCCTCAGGAAGGGAAAGGACGTAATTACAGTCAACAAAGGTCCGCTGGCACTCGCATATTCAGAACTCGATGCCCTGGCAAAGGAGAACGGTTGCCACCTTCGCTTTGAAGGATCCGTGGGGGGCGGTATGCCGATGATCAACCTGTGCAACGAAGCACTTGTGGGGCAGAGGATAAACTCCATACAGGGAATATTCAACGGAACGTGCAACCTCATACTCAGCAGGATGGACAGCGGAATACCTTTCGAACAGGCACTCAGGGAGGCCCAGCAGCTCGGTTATGCCGAGACCGACCCGACCTATGACATAAAGGGCATAGACTCCGCATGCAAGGTCGCGATACTGGCGAACTCCATCTTCAAAAGGAAGGTGAGCTTCTCGGATGTCTCCGTCACAGGCATAGATACCGTTACGGCGGAAGCCGTGGAGATGGCTGCCGAGAAGGGAATGGTCATAAGGCACATCGGCGAGATATCCAAGGACAGACTGGAGGTCGCTCCCAGGCTCATACCCAAGAATCACGCTCTCAGCGTGCCCGGGTCGCTCAACAAGGCACAGATCCTGACAGATATGGCAGGGCCTATAACCGTTTCCGGCCGCGGTGCCGGCAAGAGCGAGACAGCCTCGGCCATGCTCAGTGACCTCATATGGATAATGGACAGACGGAACGCGTAGGAAATGCCCAGAATCTACATCTACGACACAACGCTGAGAGACGGAGCCCAGACTGAGGGCATATCTTTCTCTCTGAAGGACAAACAGGAGATACTGAACGCTCTGGATGAATTCGGCGCGGACTTCGTCGAATGCGGTATGCCGGCCTCAAATCCTAAGGACGCAGAACTCTTCGAATCCCTAAGAGGGAAGAGAACCGGCACTAGAGTTGTTGCTTTCGGAAGCACCTGCCGTCCCGAGACGAGCGCAGAAGACGACCCGCAGCTGAAGATGCTGGCAGATTCTTCCGCCGATACAGTGTGCATATTCGGTAAAGCCTGGGACTTCCATGTCACTGACGCCCTGAGAACCACTCTGGAAGAGAACCTCAGGATGATAGACGACAGTGTGAGGTTCCTTAGATCGAGAGGGAAGGAAGTCATATTCGACGCAGAGCATTTCTTTGACGGCTACGTGGACAATTCGGAATACGCAATGAAGGTGGCTGAGACCGCTGCGGCCGCGGGAGCAGAATGGGTCGTTCTCTGCGATACCAACGGCGGTACACTCGTGGAATCGGTTGCTGATATCACCTCCCGGATTGTGAGAGGCATCAACGTCCCCGTGGGCATACACTGCCATAACGACTCTGATCTTGCGGTAGCATGCAGCCTGGCTGCGTTGAGGAGCGGTGCGACCATGGTCCAAGGGACCGTGAACGGCCTGGGAGAAAGATGCGGAAACGCAAATCTCTGCTCCATAATACCGAATCTCATGCTAAAGATGGGATACAAGACCGGTGTCAGCCTTGACGGACTTACCCACCTGAGCAAGAAGGTCTCCGAGGTGGCGAACACCAGGAACATCCCTCATCTCCCTTACGTGGGAGACAAGGCCTTCGCCCACAAGGGCGGGATGCACATAAGCGCCCTGAGGAAGGATACGAGGACGTACGAGCACGTAACGCCGGAGACAGTGGGCAACATCAGGAGGATACTGGTATCTGAGGTATCCGGAAGGGCCAGCATAGAGGAGAAGATGAGAATCCTCGGTATACCTGCCAATGACAAGAACATAGGCTCCATACTCAACACCGTGAAGGAGCTGGAGTCCAAGGGCTACCAGTTCGACGGAGCGGACGCCAGCTTTGAGCTGATGGTCAGGAAGAGCTCGGGGAACTTCAACGATCCATTCGACATAGCGGGATTCAGGCTATTCATAGATGAGGTGGGAGATAATAAGCTCACATCCGAAGCCAGTGTCAAGGTTGTGGACCGCCTCGGCAATGTAGAGCACACAGCATCCGACGGGAACGGTCCCGTGGACGCTCTGGACAGCGCTCTGAGGAAGGCGCTGACCAAGTTCTATCCCTTCCTGAGCGAGATAAGGCTGATAGATTACAAGGTCAGGGTCCTTGACGAGAAGGCAGCCACCGCTGCCCCTGTACGGGTCTTGATAACGTCCTCCGACGGGAAGGAGAACTGGACCACAATAGGTGTGTCCGACAACGTTATAGAGGCTTCGCTCATCGCACTGTCTGACTCGATAGAGTTCGCCATATTCAGGAAGGAGACCGGCGGGAAGGGATCGGAATGAACAGAACTATAGTCACGCTCGTGGGCAAGGATATGGTCGGCATAATAGCCAAGGTATGCACCTACTTCGCAGAGAACAACATCAACATCCTTGATATCTCCCAAACGACAGTCCAGGATTACATCAACATGATGATGATCGTCGATACGTCGAAGACCAGCAAAAGCTTCTCTCAGATGACCGACGAGCTGGATGAAATAGGCGAGAAGATAGGCTGCATCATAAAGGCGCAGCACGAAGAAATATTCAACATGATGCACAGAGTCTGATTCGAATGCGCATGATAGATCTGGACGAGGTCCTCGAGACCAACAAGATGATCGAGAGGGAAAACCTGGACGTGAGAACGGTCACCATGGGCATAAGCCTAATGGAATGCTGCGACCCTGATCTGGATTCTCTCAACAAGAAGATCTACGACAAGATTGTCAGCACCGCACGGGACCTGATCCCCGTTGCAGAGGACATCAGCCTGGAATACGGGATCCCCATAGTGAACAAGAGGGTCTCGGTCACCCCCGTTAGCATCGTTGGATCCTCTGCATGCAGAACACCCGATGATTTCGTCACCATTGCTCATACTTTGGAGAGGGCCGCGAAAAAGATAGGCATCAATTTCATAGGGGGATACTCCGCACTGGTGGCGAAGGGCATGACCAGGTCGGACCGTATGCTGATAGACTCCATACCTGAGGCTTTGGGAAGCACGGAGAGGGTTTGCGGGTCCGTCGAGGTCGCCACAACGAAGATAGGGATAAACATGGACGCCGTGAGGCTCATGGGCGATATCATAAAACGGACGGCCGAGAGAACATCGGACAGTGACTCCATAGGATGCACAAAACTTGTGATATTCTGTAACCCGCCTGACGATAATCCTTTCATGGCGGGAGCTTTCCACGGCGTCACCGAAACGGATGCCGTCATAAATGTCGGCGTCAGCGGGCCGGGGGTCGTAAAGACCGCGGTCTCTCAGGTCAAGGGCGGGGATTTCGAGACCCTGTGCGAAACGATAAAGAAGACCTCATTCAAAGTGACAAGGGTCGGCCAATTGGTCGCCAAGGAGGCTTCCAGGAGACTCGGTGTGCCCTTCGGGATAGTGGACCTGTCCCTGGCGCCCACTCCTGCAGTGGGAGACAGCATTGCAGACATACTTCATGAGATGGGGTTGGAGATGGTCGGGGCCCCGGGAACCACCGCTGCACTGGCGATCCTCAACGATCAAGTGAAGAAGGGAGGGATAATGGCCTCTTCATACGTAGGTGGCCTGAGCGGCGCTTTCATACCTGTCAGCGAGGACAGCAGTATGGCCGAGGCCGTGACCGCCGGAGCCCTCACCCTTGAGAAATTAGAGGCCATGACATGCGTATGCTCTGTGGGCCTCGATATGATAGCTATCCCCGGCAACACGACGCCAGAGACCCTGGCAGGGATAATAGCCGATGAGATGGCGATCGGGATGGTCAATCAGAAGACCACCGCGGTCAGGATAATCCCGGTCATAGGGAAGGATGTCGGCGACAGGGCTGAGTTCGGAGGCCTTTTGGGTGCATCTCCGATAATGCCCGTCAGCAGGTTCGGTTGCAGCGACTTCGTCAACAGAGGCGGCAGGATACCGGCCCCGGTGCACAGCTTCAAGAACTAAGATCGCCGAAAGGGCCCAGTTAGATTCGTGACAGCGACACTGCTCTTTCAGTTTAATCAAGAAATATAAAAATCCGGGAGAAACGCGCTCACGGGCAGTGTAAAGGGTTCGAGGGAAGAAGTTTACGCAAGAGGTGGGGGCAGGGAGATTTGAACTCCCGTCAGCGGGTTTCCACCACAGAGGGAGCTACCCTCCGCGAAATTATGAGTCATCGCTCCAGTTATT
>JAQVOB010000010.1:0-20867 GCA_028702835.1 Candidatus Methanomethylophilaceae archaeon | reverse complement strand
TATCGTGGACATGTTGACGACCTCTGCGGATATCCCTTCCTTCCTCAGGATCTTGGCTGCCTCCAGACACGCATGCACCATCTGGCCGGTGCCGACCAGTGAGACGTCCTTACCGTCGACCAGCACATTGGCCTTCCCGATTTTGAATCCGGTGTCCTCCGGCATGATCGTTGGGACGTCCGAACGGCCCATCCTCATGTAGAAGGGGCCGTCCTTTTCTGAGATCGCCAAGGTGGCATCGTATGTTTCGTAAGCATCCGCGGGAGATATCACGGTCATATTGGGCAGAGAACGCATCAGGGATATGTCCTCCAGCGCCTGATGGGATGTTCCGTCCGCTCCAACGCTGATGCCGCAATGAGTGGCGACTATCTTGACATTCAGTTTCGGATACGCTACGGCGAGCCTTATCTGCTCCCAGCAACGGCCGGTGGCGAACACGGCGAACGTGGATGCGAACACCGTCTTACCTGATGCTGCGAGGCCTGCGGAAACACCGATCATGTTCTGCTCCGCGATGCCGACCTCTACGAACCTGTCCGGCGCCGCATTCAGGAAATCGGATGTCTTGGTGGATGATGCAAGGTCCGCATCCAGAACCACCACGTCCTTTCTGGTCTTACCCAGGTATTCGAGCGCCTTACCGTAATAGTTGCGCTGTGCCAGTTTCATTTCGTGATCTTCTCCTTGATCTCTCGCATAGCGCATTCGTTCTGCTCGCAGTCACAGCTCTTGCCGTGGAATTCGGCTTTATTCTCCATGAAGGACACGCCTTTGCCCTTCACCGTGTCAAGTATGACACAGGTGGGCATGTCGGCTTTGTCAGCTTTGTCACAGGCTTCAAGGATGGCACCGATATCGTGACCATCGATCTCCAATACGCTCCATCCGAAGGCCCTCCATTTATCCGCTAGTGGCTCCAGATCCATGACGTCGGAGGTGCATCCGGAGATCTGGAGACGGTTCCTGTCCACGAAAGCTGTGAGCCTCCTAAGTTCGTGATGGGAAGCGAACATGGCCGCCTCCCAGTTCTGGCCGCTCTGAAGCTCCCCGTCGCCCAGAAGACAGAATGTTCTGTAATCCTTTCCGTCCATCTTGCCTGCTAGCGCTATGCCGCAGGCCATACTGAGGCCTTGTCCCAATGACCCAGTGGACATCTCTATCCCAGGGATCTTATCCTTGACAGGGTGCCCCTGCAGTCTGGATCCCATCTTCCTAAGGGTCTTCAGCTCTTCGGTAGGAAGATACCCAGACTCGGCAAGTGCGGAATAGAGAATGGGAGCTGCATGCCCTTTGGAAAGTATGAAACGGTCCCTGTCCTCCCATTTCGGTCTTTTGGGGTCATGCCTCATCACCCCGAAATAAAGAGTGGCCATAAGATCGGCTGACGAAAGAGACCCGCCGGGATGACCTGACCCTGCCTCTGTGGTCATCTCGATCACGTGAAGCCTCAGTACGTTGGCCATTCTGGCTATCTCTTCCTTTGTCTTTACCATTGGGCAGACCTTCACAATCAGTCGTTCTCTATTCTCGGGGCCAACAGGTATCTTACCTTGCCGTTCCCGTCAGCCATATCGAAGTTGATCTTAACTGGGAAATCCGTGTCCAGACCTATAGTCACAGTCAGGTCGGAAGGGACCGCCTTGATGAGATTCGAGAAATAATCCAGAGGGAATATGCTGCGGACCTCGGACTTGACGTCCAGTTTCGATAGTACGGATTTGTCCAGAACCAGATCCACCGAGTCTGTATCGCCTTCGCAGGAAAGGCTGAATCCTATCTCGTTGGCCGTGAGGGCGATGTGGTCCGATATGGATTCCGAGGCCTTTATGCCTCTCTGCAACTCTGAGACTGGCACACTAACACTCGCTGACAGTTCCAGCTGAGGGACCTTCGTCTCGCCCATGCTGGATGTGTCCACGAGATTCATGCGCCTGGTGATATTTCCCACCTTGAATATCAGTTTGCCGCGGTCCTCATCCTGCTCTATGGATATCACGTCACTGGCACCCGCCAGCTTCAGAACGTCCTTTATCTTGTCCAGGTCGACGCCTATTTCCGTGCTGTCCGCGGAAAAGGATTCGAATGCTCCGGACCCTATCTGCATCTCGATCATAGCAACATGGGCGGGATCGACTGCTTTCAGCCCCATTCCGTCCTGATCTATGGTGAACTTTACCTCGTCTATAAGCGTGGAAATGATATTTACGACGCTTTTGAGCGTGTCAGATCTTATCTCTGCCTTGAACATGCTTATGTTTCCTGACCGGCATTACCGATCAGTACTCCCTCCAAGTATGGTTACATCTGCAACAGCGATATATTCTAGTTTCCGGTTCATCCGCAGAACGGGTCTGCCTCAATGAAAAATACGCCTCGGTATTAGCGCATTCCGGGCATATGATGTGCGTCTTGGGAAGGGTCGCTATATTCTCGGTGATAACGGTCGTTTCCTTCGCTTTCATGTCTGTTGTGAAGGTCTCGCTTGGACCAAGATCGGCCCGCTTCTGGCATTTACTGCAAACGTACTCCCCATTCTTTGGGAACATCAATGAACCACATGAACAAAACAAGTTTTCAGCCTCTAAAACCCCCATAGGGTGACCCTATAAAATAATGTTGCACATTACGCACGCGTGCTTCCTTGGAATGCGGGACTCAGATATATTCGAAGTCCTTGCCCGATGCCGGCTTCTCCTGGTCCTCGCGTATCGCACTGCGGGCCACCAGTCCAGCGAAGGGATTGTCCGCCGTGGCCGGTACATCATCAACAGGCTCTGAGGTCGTGGACGTTGTCGCTACCCTCATCTCCGCTGTCGTGGTAACGGCGCTCTGCTTGACCTGAACCTCGGGCACCTGCGCAGAAGCCTTGGCCACCGGTTCCGACGGGGGCATAGCATTCACGCATATCGCCGAGCAGTCATCGAAGGACTCGAATCCGGTCTTCTTCCCTTTCATGTAAAGATCGAGAGAGCGCATGCGACGCGTCTGGCTTGCTGATCCTGCGACCGCCATCATCTCAGCCTCCTTACGCACCTGATTGGCCATGAAACCGCCTATCATACCGAAGACAGCCATCATGAACAGCGGCTCAAGGCTTATGCTCGCAGTGCTGCTAACAGCCATGAAGAGGGATGCTATGTACTGAACCGCCGGCTCGAAAGACGAGCCGACTGCCAGAGTTGTGAGATAATTGGATATGCTCTGCCCGGAGAACATCCCCAAGGACAGCACGAACCAGAAAGCGATTATCGTAAGGGCTGCCATGGATGAGGAGACCAGACCGCGCACTGTGGTACCGGACTTCCTGCCACCGACATATCCTGCGACCATCGGGCCCAGAACAGGGACCCACCACAACAGAGCCGCCAGGATCAACGTCATGAAGTACCCTGTCCTCATGCTGTAGGTATCCCTTATGCTGCTGTCTACCAGGTCGCGGACAAAACTTTTGGTTTTGGCGCCGCTGCCAGAGCGCTTATTCTCTTTTTTCGGCAAATGCATCCCCTGTGTCAGACTTATGTCCGACAAATTGCATTATCTACGTCACAGATATTTAAACGTGGTTGCCGTCTAGCAACGGCAGAATGGTACTCCTGACAATCTAAATATATATGGAACCGATAAAGTGCCGTAATTTCACAACTGTGAGGATTGCTTTCAAGGGGCTCTGGAGCCCTTTCACAAGTCCTTCCGCGGAAGGCAAAAAAGGAGAGAAACAAATGAAAATGAGATTCAGATTCCTCGGCGGTGCAGAAGGCATCGGCCGAATGGGAATGACCATAGAAGGGGGAGGCAAAACCCTCCTCGTAGAATACGGGATGAGCCCGTCCAAACCGCCAGAATACCCTCTGCAGGCACCTAGGACAGATCATATCTTCCTGACGCACTGCCACTTGGACCACTGCGGCATGCTGCCATCCATATGCGGAAGAGACCGCAGCGAGGTATTCACCACGCCTTTGTCGGCTGAAGTGGGCGAGATCATAATGTACGACAGTCTGAAGATCGCCAAGGCAGAAGGGTATCCTCAGCCTTACACTTCGGGCGACATAGAGAGGACGATGAAGGAGGTTGTACCGATAACCTTCGGAGACACCATAGACCTCAACGGCACCGAAGTCATCGTGCACCCCGCGGGCCACATACCCGGAGCCGCCATGTATGAGTTCAAAAGGGACGTCAGCACCCTCTACACAGGCGATTTCAACACAACTTCCACCCGGCTCGTCGCCGGGGCAGGACCAGTCAAGTGCCAGAATCTGATAATAGAGGGGACGTACGGCGGCAGGCTGCACACCAGCAGGAAAGAGGTGGAAAGAGCCTTCCTGGACAAGGTCAGGGAGGTCATAGACCGCGGCGGAACCGTTCTCGTACCTGTCTTCGCCATAGGCCGTACACAAGAGATGATGCTCCTGCTCAAGGACCTGGGATATGAGATGTGGGTTGACGGCATGGGAAGATCGGTCACGAAACTGTACGTGAACTACCCTGAGTACCTGGCAAACGCTAAGAGCATGAAGGCCGCCAAACGCAAATTCAACGAGATAAGGAACAGCCGCATGAGGAGCAGCGCGACCCGTGCTGCAGAGATCATACTCACAACCGGTGGCATGATGGATGGCGGTCCGGTTCTCGGATATCTCAGCAGGATAAAGGACGACCCGAAGAGCGCGGTCCTCATGGTAGGATACCAGGCAGACGACACCAACGGCAAGCTGCTGCTGGAAACCGGGACAATAGCCATAGAAGGGAACCTTGAGAAGGTGCAGTGCGAGGTAATCAAATACGATTTCTCTGCCCATGCAGACCACAATCAGATAGTGCAGTTCATAAAAGACTGCGATCCGGAGAATGTGGTCTTCATGCACTCGGAGACCAGGGAGCTCTTCCTGAAAGACCTTGGGGACTATAATGTCCTGCTCCCCAAGACCGGTGAGGAGTTCGAGCTTGACGTCTGAGAAGGATCTGATAGCCGCGTTCCTCGCGGAAGATATCCGCACGGGAGACATAACCACAGAGCTTACGGTCCCTGATTCCCGGGGGCGAGCGACCATACACTGCGAGGAGGATGCCGTGGTGGCAGGCCTCCGATACGCAGGCATGGCGTTCGAGCTGATGGGGGTGAAGTCCGAACTTGTTGCAGAGGACGGCTCTCCCGTCAAAGAAGGGCAGGAGGTCATGCGGCTTGAGGGCCCTCTCAGAGGCATAATGAGCTGTGAGCGCACTGCTCTGAACATCATAATGAGGATGAGCGGCATAGCAACGGCCACCGCCGATGTCCTGAAGTCATGCAGGGCCCGGAACCCGAACATAAGGATAGCCGGCACCCGCAAGACTACTCCCGGTTTCAGATACTTCGAGAAGGCGGCGATAACTATGGGGGGCGGAGAGCCCCACAGATTCGCCCTTGATGATATGATGCTCATCAAGGACAATCACATAAAGGCCGCTGGTGGCGTTGCCGAAGCCATGGAGGCATCCCTTGATGCCCCCTATTCCATGAAGGTGGAGATAGAGGTCGATACTGTCGAGGATGCGATAACCGCTGCGAAGATGGGGGCGGACATCATCATGGTGGACAACCGGACCCCGGAAGAAACAGCGAGATTCCGCGATGCCATCAAAGCGATCGACAAAGACATAGTCGTCGAGGCTTCCGGCGGCATAACTGTCGAGAACGCACCTGAGTATTCATCCTCAGCAGACATGATCTCGATGGGGTCCCTTACCCATTCAGTCAGAGCGGTTCAATTCTCCCTTGATATAGTTTAAGCTCTGTGATACGGCGAAATGTCCGCGTCCCAGCCCATAGCTGCCGCAACGACCTCTGCCACATGGTATGTCCTGAATCTCGCTACAGAATCGAACTGCACGAAGCAGAACGGACATGACGTCACTACCGCATCCGCACCCGATTCGGCAAAAACTCTGACAGCTTCCTCCCTTATTTTTTGCGAAAGAGGCTCGTTCACCCCGGATACTCCTCCGCCGCAGCACATGTTTTCCCTCACTCTGATGGGAAAAGCGCCGGCTGCCGAGACAATTTCGGAAAGGATATCCACGGCAGAGGAGCCGTGCCCTTCGCATACAGCCTCGCAATGGCATCCCGGGAATATAGCCAATCTCAATCCGGATTTGCGGAACGAGCCTCTTCTGATGTCATCTATCCTCTCGTGCAGAAGTTCCGGGAAACCTATGACCCCGGCCCCCGTATGATCTGATGCGGAGTCCAGAGAGATCGTGCAGCCGTCGCATATGCTAACAATCCTTCTGCCCGAAGCTTTCTCCGCTATGATGGCGGCCGCTCCTTTCCAAGCATTCAGGCTCATCGGGCGAAGCCCCACAGGCTCCATGCAACATATCTCACCATCCATGTCTGGCACATCTGCGCCTATCTTTTCAAGGATATACTTCGCTGCCGCCTCTATGTGAGGCAGCCTGGATTGTACGGTGCATCCTCTGTACAGCACGTCACTCATTGGGCCATCCCTCCTTGTCAAGTACCTGACGCAGAGCATCGGCATCCGCATCATCTGCGGGAGAAAGACCCAGGCTCTCTCTCTGAGAAGCTGTTCTCTTGGATGCTGCCGTGGTCCTCCCTGTCTTATAGACCTGAGCGGCTGATCTCAGGTATCTTTCGGGAATTCCGCCGGAGATGCCCCTAAGAAGGGCCATCATCTCTGCCACATCTATCTTTTGAGGACAGACCATTGAGCATCTGTGGCACATAAGACAATCCCATATCCTTTCAGGGGATTCGCCTTCGATTACGGATGCCACAGCTGCGTCCGGGACTATGCCGCCGTGGCGGGCACTCGGGCAGGCGTCAGTACAGGCGCCGCATGATACGCACCTGTCCAGGCCAAAGGTCTCTCTGATGTCGCCACAGTCCATGATGTTGCTAAGAATATGCGCGTATAAATCCTGTGCGAGGGAAACCCTTAATCGTCATAAGCCCGTTGTCCGGATATGGCGATTAATTTCGAGGATTACGAATGCCAATACTGCGGGAAGCCCTGCACCAATTTCGTGTTCGCCGCCTTCGTCTGTGACAACCCAGAGTGCATAGAGAAGGCGAGGATCGACCGCGGAGGGCCGGGCGGACACATGAAGAGGAAGGCCGAAGGGAAGCCCATAATCCCGGAAGGCCTTGACCGGGACTAGTGCCTGAACACACGGCAACCGGTGAATACCATTGCCATACCGTGCTCGTTCACGGCATCTATGACCTCTTGGTCCCTTATAGACCCTCCCGGCTGTATTATGGCGGTGACGCCGGCATTAGCAGCCTCGTCCACGCCATCCCTGAAGGGGAAGAAGGCATCTGATGCCATAACGCACCCCTCAGTGGGCTCATTGGCCTTCATGGTCGCAATCTTGGCTGAGTCAACTCTGCTCATCTGCCCTGCGCCTATGCCCACCGCACGCTCTCCCTTGACGTAGACAACGCTGTTGGATGTAACGTGCTTTACAAGCTTCCATGCGAACAGCATGGCATCGATCTCCTCCTCTGTAGGAGCGCGCTTTGAGATCACCTTGAGATTGTTCCTGTCAACGGGAACGTCCTCGTCAGTCTGGACGAGCATGCCGCCCTGGACTCTCTTCATCTTGAACTCCCTCTCCCTGTAGGCCGGACCTATGGGTCTGCCGACCTTCATGAGGCGAATGTTCTTCTTCTTGGAGAGAAGGTCGTAGGCTTCCTGAGAGTACTCCGGTGCTATCACGACCTCCACGAAATTCTCCGCAATCTTCTCCGCGGTGGCAAGATCGCAATCCCTGTTCAGCGCTATGACGCAACCGAAGGCTGACAACGGATCGACAGCATAAGCGGTGATGAATGCCTCGGATATCGTTGCTGCAGATGCGAGACCGCAGGGATTTGTGTGCTTCATGACGACAGCGGTGGGCTTATCGAAATCGGTGACGATATCCAAAGCCTTGTCCATATCGAGTATGTTGTTGTAAGAGAGCTCCTTTCCGTGAAGCTGCTCCATCTTTGACACGGTATTCCCTGCGGTGAAGGGGTCCCTGTAGAAGGCTGCCTTCTGATTCGGGTTCTCTCCGTACCTGAGGTCCATGACCTTCTCTGTGGGTATGGGGAATGAATCTGGGAATCCTTTCCCGAACCTTCTCTGCATGCGGTCCGCGATCATCGCGTCGTACTCCGCTGTGACTAGGAATGCCTGGGTCATCAGCTCTGAGAGGGTCTCCTGGCTCAGTTCACCGGAGGACTTGAGCTGTTCCAGCACGGGGGCGTACTGCTCAGACGATGTTATCACGGCAACAGATTCATAATTCTTCGCGGCAGCCCTTATCATGCTAGGGCCTCCGATGTCAATATTCTCCACTATATCCTGGAAATCAGAACCTCTCAGCACTGTCTCCTTGAAGGGATAGAGATTGATGACCACCATATCAATGGGTTCTATGCCGCATTTCTTTATGGCAGCCATATGCTCCGGGCTGTCCCTTCTCGCCAGTATTCCCGCATGAACGTTGGGGTGCAAGGTCTTGACGCGCCCGTCCAGCATCTCCGGGAATCCTGTTACCTCGGAGACCTCTTCCACCTTCACGCCGTTCTTCTTGAGAAGCTGATACGTTCCTCCGGTAGAGATTATCTTTATCCCCATCCTGGAAAGTTCTTTCGAGAAATCTACTATGCCGTTCTTGTCAGATACACTTATCAGCGCCCTCTTGATGATTGCCAGACCTATTCCCCCGTAAACAAGCGCACGTAGGATGTGTGCGTGCAGGCAAGGCCATTGTGTCTAATAAAATTTGGCTACCGACTGCCCCATATCCGCATGGTTAGCCTAAAATATACAGAAGCGTTAACGTCGGAACGGGCCGAGGTAATCTAGTCCGGTAAGGTGGCGGTCTCGAAAACCGCTGGCGTCTCGCCTCGGGAGTTCGAATCTCCTCCTCGGCGCCACTCCTTCTCCAATATCACATGAGAACACGGCAATCGTGAAAATTTCCGAAAAAATTGTCAATGGGGAAATTTTTTAACAATTGAAAGGACATCTTTGGGCAATGAATGTCAAGGAGAAGGTCTTAGAGGCTATGAGAGAGGCTGGAAAGCCCCTCAGCGCGGGAGAGGTGGAAAAGGCCACGAATATAGACCGGAAGGAGGTAGACAGGGCCTTCAAGGAACTGAAGGCCGACGGATCGATCGTCTCGCCTGTCAGATGCAAGTGGGAACCGAAATAGTGTCTTTCGAAGACAGATAACGCCCCGATTCTTTTCAACGGCCGGGCACTATCGAAAGATCAGAGCAAAAAACATACATCCAAAGACCCATTTACACCTCATGATAAGACAGATCATCCACATAGACAGGGAGAAGTGCAACGGCTGCGGCCTTTGCGCCAAGGCTTGCCATGAGGGCGCCATAGAGATGGTGAAGGGGAAGGCGACCCTTACACGGGAGGACTTCTGCGACGGACTGGGTGACTGCCTGCCGGCCTGCCCGACCGGTGCCATAACATTCGAGATGAGAGAGGCACCTGCTTACGACGAAGAGGCTGTGGAAAAAGCTAAGGGGATCCCGATGGCTGTTGCCAAGGGGCCTGGAGCATTCACATCAAAAGACGGGGCACTGGCACAATGGCCAGTGCAGATCAGGCTCATACCTACCAAGGCTCCATACTACGACGGAAAGGGCCTCCTGATAGCTGCTGACTGCGCAGCATATGCGTCCGGATCCTTCCATGATATGTTCATGAAGGGAAGGACCACAGTGATCGGATGCCCAAAACTTGACCCGGTGGATTACACAGAGAAACTGGCCGCGATAATATCCAGCAACGACATAACCGATGTTACCGTCGTCAGGATGGAGGTTCCATGTTGCTCCGGGATTACTAAAGCCGTGGAGAGCGCTGTGAAGATGAGCGGTAAGAATATCCCTATCAAGAAGGTGACTCTGTCCTCCAGAGGCGGTGTTCTCTAAAGACCCAGCTTCTTCTTCAGCTTATCTTTTTTGGTGACCTTGGAGCCGGCGCTCTCATCCAATTTCCTGAGAAGCTCCTCCTCCATGCCGGAGACCTTCTTGGGCACGCTTATGTCAACTCTGACGAAGAGATCACCGCGGACCCCGGGCGAAGTCCTCCGTGGCATACCGTTGCCTGGGATCCTCAGAACGGCCCCGACCTGTGTACCCGGCGGGATATTGAGACGTGCAGTTTTCCCATCCAGGGTCTTCACGTCCTCCTCCCCTCCCAAAACCAATCTGGGATATGTTGTTGTGACAGTGGTCCAAAGATTGATGCCGTCCCTCTCGAAGCCTTTCTTCGGCTTTACGTGAACCACCACATATAGGTCCCCTGCCTGGCCTCCGTTATAGCCTGCGTCGCCGCCTCCGGGTATCTTTATGCGGTCCTCGTCACTGATCCCCGCAGGGACCTTTATGCGCATTTTGGTGGTCTCACTCGATCTTCCGGAGCCGTGGCACTTGTCGCACTTCTCCTCGAATGTCTTCCCTCTTCCACGGCAGGTTGGGCATTCCACTACCTGCACCATTTGACCGAGCATGGAATTGCGGACCATCTGAACCCTGCCCTGCCCTCCGCAATTGCGACAGGTTTCAGATTTACCGCCCTTACCGCCCGTTCCCTTGCATTCAGGGCAGTTACGGGTCCGAGGATAGGAGATGTCTATCTCCTTGTCCGCCAGAACGTCCGCCAGGTTTATCTCCACGTCATAGCGCAGGGACTCTCCCGTGCGTGGACCGGCGGCAGACTGCTGGCGACGCCTGCCGAATCCGAACATATCGCCGAACATATCGCCGAATATGTCTCGGATGTCGTCATACCTGGTGAAATCGTCCCAGGTGAATCCGTCGGACCCGAACTGCTTATCGACACCGGCGTGGCCGTACTGATCATACAGCTTGCGCTTCTCAGCGTCGGACAGGACCTCGTATGCCTCAGAGACCTCTTTGAACTTCTCCTCGGCGACCTCCTTGGCCTCCGAGGAAACATCGGGATGGTACTTCCGGGCAAGATTGCGGTACGCTTTCTTTATCTCGTCCGGTGTGGCGTCCTTGCTGACGCCCAGTACCTCATAGTAGTCCTTTGGCATAGTAAGTCCCTTTTCGCTTTTCCTTACTTCTTCTCTTCTTCGTCGTCGACTATCTTGTAGTCCGCATCGACGTAGTCGCCCTCAGCACTGTCATTCGGCTGTTCGCCTTCGGCAGCCTGCTGCTTCGAAGCCTCCTCGTAGATCTTCTTCGAGATGGGCTCCATGGCCTTGAAGAGCTCCTCTATTCCGGACTTTATCTTGGCTGAGTCCTTGGATGCCCTTGCGGACTCCAGATCGGATATGGCAGCCTCGACTTTGGTCCTCTCCTCATTGGACACCTTCTCGCCGAGCTCGTCCATTGACTTCCTGACCGAGTAGATGGCCTGGTCGGCCTGGTTCTCAAGCTCGACCTCTTCGCGCTTCTTCTTGTCAGCCTCTGCGAACTGCTCTGCCTGCTTGACCATGTTCTCGATCTCGTCCTTGGAGAGTTTGTTGGAGGACGCTATCGTTATCTTCTGCTCCTTGCCCGTGCCCTTGTCCTTCGCCGTGACATTGATTATGCCGTTGGCATCAATGTCGAAGGTCACCTCGATCTGTGGCACTCCGCGGGGCGCGGGGGGTATGCCGTCGAGTATGAACTTGCCCAGGGACGTATTGTCAGAGGCCATCTCCCTTTCCCCCTGTACCACGTGTATCTCGACGGATGTCTGCCTGTCAGCAGCCGTGGAGAACACCTGGGACTTCCTCGTGGGGATCGTAGTGTTCCTCTCAATGAGCTTGGTGGCTATGCCTCCCATGGTCTCTATGCCCAGGGAAAGCGGCGTGACGTCCAACAGGAGAACCCCTTTGACGTCTCCGGAGAGCACTGCGCCCTGCACAGCTGCGCCCATGGAAACGCATTCCATCGGGTCTATGCCGCGCTGGATCTTGGGGCCGACTATGTTCTCCACGAAATTCTGGACTATGGGCATCCTCGTGGGGCCGCCGACCATTATGACCTTGTCGATCTGATCGTTCTTGAGATTGGCATCCTTTATCGCCTGATCGATGGACTTCTTGCATCTGGAGACGATGGGCTCCACAAGCTCCTCCAGTTTGGCCCTTGTTATCGTCTGCACAAGGTGCTTGGGGCCGCTGGCATCCGAAGATATGTACGGAAGGTTTACCTCTGTCTGCATGGTCGTGGACAGCTCGATCTTGGCCTTCTCGCATGCCTCACGAACCCTCCAGAACGCCATGTTGTCCTTGGACAGATCGACTCCCGTCTCTTTCTTGAACTGCTCCATGACGTATTTCGTCAGGGATTCATCCATATCGGAGCCGCCCAGTTTGGTGTCCCCGGATGTGGACAGGACCTCGAACACGCCTCCGCTGAGATCCATTATCGTAACATCAAGGGTTCCGCCTCCCAGATCGAACACCAGGATCTTCTGCTCCACGTCTGTCTTGTCCAAGCCGTAGGCCAGTGCGGCTGCCGTGGGCTCGTTGATTATACGGACGACCTCCATGCCTGCTATGGCGCCGGCATCTTTTGTCGCCTGCCTCTGATTGTCATCGAAGTAGGCCGGGACCGTTATCACGGCTTTGGAGATGGTTTCCCCAAGATAGGCCTCTGCGTCCCTCTTTATCTTCTGGAGGATGTAAGCGGACACCTGTTGCGGAGTATACTCCTTGCCGAGGGCTTTGACCTTCTCGGACGTGCCCATCTTCCTCTTGACGTTCTTTATCGTGCCGTCGGGGTTTGAAACGGCCTGCCTTCTGGCGGGCTCTCCCACCAGGAGCTGCCCGTCCTTTGTAAATGCCACGTAAGACGGGAACGCCTTTCCACCCACGGTAGTGCCTTCGGCACTGGGTATCATGGTCGGCCTGCCTCCTTCCATTACAGCGGCCGCCGAGTTGCTCGTACCCAAATCAATTCCTATGATTCTCTCTGCCATTTTACTCACCATTCTCCTCTTTTTTCCTCATGACCTTCACCTTAGAACATCTAAGGAGTCGGCCGTTGATAGTATATCCCTTCTGGAACACCTCTGTTATCTTCCCGTCGGTGTCCCCTTCCTCAGTCAGCAGGGCCTCGTGCATCAGCGGGTTGAACCCGCCGTCCGTAGGTATCTCCTCCAGCCCTTTCGATGTCAGGAGCTTCGTCAGGTTCTTGCGCACCCCTTCTATCCCCTTCACGAACTCGCTGTCCGGGTCCTTGGCAAGTGCCAGTGCCCTTTCCAGATCATCCACCGTCAGTAATAGGTCGGCCATCAGCTCCGATGTCGCGTACTTCCTGTACTCCTCATTGTCGCGCTGGGCCCGCTTGCGGTAATTGTCGAAATCGGCCTGTAGCCTTCTGGCCATATCGAGATACTCGTCCGCTTTGGCCTTCGCCTCGGAGAGCTCCTTCTCCTTCATCTCAAGAGCCTGCTTCTCCTCTTCCGCGACCTTCTTCTTTTCAGACTTCCCAGTCATGCGCATCGCCTCTGTAGTCTAACCTATAAGATGGGATAAGGGGGGTTGGTCCCCCCGGTTTCTGGACTCAGTCCATGTCATCCATACCGTCCATTCCGCCCGGTCCTCCGGGTGGGCCGGAAGGCATGGGCATGCCGCGGGCCGCGATGACATCGTCGATCCTCAGGATCATGACGGCAGCGTCTGTGGCCGAGTTGATGGCCTGTTTGCCGATCCTGTAGGGCTCGATTACGTTGAGCTTCAACATGTCCTCCACCTTGTTGGCGAAGGGGTTGAGGCCTGCGTGTACGTTGCCCGCCTTGTGCTGCTTCCTCATCTCTATGAGTATGTCGATAGGGTCGAGACCCGCGTTCTCCGCGAGGGTGGTGGCTATGGATTCCATCGCGGATGCGAATGCATCGATGGCTATCTGCTCCCTTCCTCCGACAGTCGCGGAATAGTCCCTTAGCCTCATGGCTATCTCCACTGCGGTGGATCCGCCGCCTGTGACTATTTTCCCGTCCTCTATCGCTACTTTTACGACGGACCATGCATCCACAAGGGACCTCTCGATCTCCTCGGTGACATGGGGGGTACCTCCCCTTATGAGGATGGACACGCTCTTTGCGTTGACGCCGGTGATGAATGTCATCTCCTCATCCTGAACCTTCTTGACCTCAACAAGCTCCGCCTTGCCCAGGTCGGAAGCCTCGAGCTCGTCGATCTTGTTTATGATGTTGCCGCCTGTGGAGAGGGCGAGCTTCTCCATGTCGGTCTTCTTGACACGCCTGGCAGCCATGATACCCTCTTTGGCGAGGAAGTGCTGTGCCAGGTCGTCGATGCCCTTCTGGCAGAATACGACGTTGGCTCCGGCCTCCTTCACTTTCTGCACCATGCGCCTGAGCATGTTCTCTTCCTCTGCGAGGAATGCGTTGAGCTTGGACGGGTCTGTTATCTCGATCTTAGCATCGATCTCGGTCTTCTTGACCTCGAAAGCTGCGTCTATGAGAGCGATCTTTGCATTCTCTATGACCTTGGGCATTCCGGAGTGGACCGGTTCTTTGTCGATTATGAGGCCTCTTACAAGAGAGGACTCCTCCATGGAGGCCCCGGACTTCTTGACGGTCTGTATGTTCTTGAGGTCTATCTCGAACTTGCCGTCCTTTTTCTCTGTGATGGTCTTAACGGCATCTACACAGATCTTGGCGAAGTGCTCTTTGTATCCGACGACCTGTTTGCTGATCATCGCGATCTCCGCGATGTTCGTGAGCAGGTCATTGTCGTCTATGGAGACTTTCTTGGAAACCTCGGAGAGAACTTTCTGGGCCTGATCATTGGCCATCTTGTATCCCGCCGTGATGATGGTGGGGTGAACGTTAGCGTCTATGAGGTCCAGGGACTTCTTCAGAAGCTCCCCTGCGAGTATAACGGAGGTTGTGGTACCGTCCCCCACTTCTGCGTCCTGGGTCTTCGCGACCTCGACCAGCATCTTGGCTGCGGGGTGCTGTACATCCATCTCCTTGAGGATCGTCACACCGTCGTTGGTTATGACAACATCTCCCATGGAGTCCACGAGCATCTTGTCCATTCCCCTGGGACCAAGGCTGCTCCTCACAGAGTCGGAAATCGTCCTGGCTGCTGCGATGTTGTTGAACTGAGCGTCCTTCCCTTTGTCTCTTTTCGTTCCTTCTTTAAGAATCACTATAGGTGTGTTACCCATGCCCATATTTTCATTCCTCCAATACTGTTGGATTGCCTGACCTGCCTAAAGTTTGTTCTTCTATATAAATATAACTCGATTTGATGTATCCGCCCGCACGAGACCTGTCCTCTCGCAGGGAAGCCTGGCATCACAGTTGAACGACAGTATCATTAAACCTCCCGGCAATACGAAAGCATGACCGACCTCCGCTTCCCGCTGGAAGGGTACCATCTCGAGGGGGCAGAGGACTCTGACAACGATTATCTGCTCCACACGGTCGAAGAGAGCATAATAGGATCTGTGCCCGGAGACGAGGCAGCGGCGTCCGATCTCTGGATAGATGACATACTGGCAGTGATGTTCGACGTCAGGAGGGACGGCGGCATGGAGAACGAGCTCTACATCCTCAGAGACGACAACGGGGAAAGGGCCGGACTGCTGTGGATGGGGGTATCCAGGGACCAGTTCACCTGCGACGAGACGGGGTATGTCCTGCAGATATACGTGGAGGGGCATCTTCGCCGGAGGGGGCTCGGCAAAGCTCTCATGAGGTCGGCAGAGGAGTGGTGCCGGGAGAAGGGGCTTTTCTCAATGACCCTCAACGTCGGCAGCGTCAACAAGACTGCCGATAGGCTCTACAGGTCCGCCGGGCTCGGACCAAGAACGGTCGTGATGCATAAACGGCTGGCTTAAAGGGTCAGCTTCGTGCCTTTGAAGGGGTCGTTACCGGCCGCATACCCGATCCATTTCCAAAGGGAGACCTCCTCCGCATACGTAGGGGTGAAGAACCTCCTTATCCCGGGCAGGAACATGTACACCACCAGAACCGCCATGGCCGCAGCCATCAGAACTGGGGGTATCTCCAGGATCCCAAGATCCACATGGACGTCGAACAGCCGCAGCCCTATGAAATCCATCAGCACCAGGAAAACATATGTCGTCGAGGATCTCACAGTCCCGGCCCAAACTGCGCGATTGCCGGAGGACAGGCTGAACATATTGGATGCGAACCTTATGAACATCAGGAAGAAGATCACCACGAGGGAGAGTGTCCATATCTTCGCAGCGAAGCTGTCAGACGTAACCGCCTGCGGTATGTATGACAGCGCCCGGTACAGGTACATGGCTGAGAAAAGCACCGCACCGATGGCTGCCAACGGCAAAGTGGCCGGCGGTTTCCGGTAGTACTTGTGCGTCTTCTTGGTCCTGAAAACCCCGGCCGGAACCGAAGACCTGATCCTTTCCGTTCCTTTGTCCAGCATGCCCTTGCCTTTCTCGAGCAGGCCGTCTATCCCCGCGGTCATCCCTCCGTTATCCCTGTGGCATACTATAAAACGTAGCCCGCATCTCATGATTCGATGAATGCCAAAGAATCCGCCAACGGCATAATCGTCAACGTGGCCAACCGCGACAAGACGGATTCCTATGTGCCGCCCGCAATGGTATCTTTGGTTATCCTTGCGTACATAATCATAATGCTGAGGTACTATGCGCTGACCATAGAGTCCTTCGACGGGGCCCTGTCCCTGTCCCAGATGTTCGACATCATGTCGATCTTCGTCATCGGCATGGCCCTGGTGCTCTCAATATTCTACCTGCTTACAGCCAGGAATATCAAGCACATGCGGAGGGAGAGCACGCTCCGATGCCTTTTGGCCGATTACGCAGAGGCTATGGGCGCAGACGTCAGGAATCTCAGAAGAATGGATTCGGAGATACGAAGACAAGAAGGAGTTGGGTCTTACAGGATCAGGAAGATCGCGTTGGTCCTCCCTGCGGCACTTGGTACCGGATCCCTTTTCTTCCTGGACCTGCAGGTTTACGGGGCCGGAATGATGATCCTTTGCTGGGCTTTATCCCTGATCGCCATATTCGCGGTGGCTCCCGCGCTTACAACCGCGCCCAGAGCCCACGAGAAGAGAACATTGCCCTTCTACGAAGAATTCAACCGGATAGCCCCCTGCATCGGCATGGACTCCGCGGGATTCGAGAGGGTGATAGGCGTGCGCTCCTTCCTCCTATTCACCGCAATATCTGCACTCACCGCCGGCCTTTTCCTGCCTGTCTGGGCATTCATGACCTTCAATGATATGAACCGTCATTTCATGGAGCAATGGTACTTCGAGGATTCTGTGATCAGATCCCTGCGAAGGGCCTTCGCATGACAAAAGAGAATAATAGAGCTAACACATCATCGGACGGATGAGCGAAGACAGGAGCCTCAGGAATGTCATCATCGGCTTCATAATCGGGGTGGGGTCCGTCCTGCCCGGAGTAAGCGGCGGGATATTGGCCGTAGGTTTCGGAATATATGAGAGGCTTGTGACAGCGGTGGGCAACATACGAGAGAGGCTCAAACCCGACTTCTGGTTCCTTTTCACTGTCGGCGGAGGGCTCGTTGTCGGTGCCGGCATCACCGTGCTCGGCCTTGACTATGCCTTCGGCAATTATACTGTGGTGATGATGTGCCTTTTCCTGGGGCTTGTGGCCGGACAGATACCGGAGATCTGGAAGCTGGCTAAGAATGATGCTGAGATCAGACCTCTGTATGCCGTCATGGCGGTGATCGGCCTTGTCGTCATGGCTGTGCTTCTTCCGTTCGAGAATGCGGCTCCCGGCACGGACTTCTACGCCAACGACCTTACCGCTGCCGCCGTTTTCATGTTCTGTGGACTCGTGATGGCGATGGCCAAGATAGTGCCGGGACTCAGCGGCACGGCCATACTTCTCGCCATGGGCCTTTTCACCGTATCGATCGAAAGGGTGGCGGACATGGATCTTTTTGTCATAGCCTCCCTCGGTATCGGCTTCGTTGCGGGTATCTTCCTTTTCGCAAGGATAATGTCAGATGTATTGGAGCGTTTCCCCAGACACGCATACTATCTCATATTCGGACTCACACTGGGATCGGTCATCGTGATCCTGTTCTCCACTCAGATAGATACCTTGGCCGAAGCGGCCGTGGGAATAGTGGCGGCAGCGATAGGGATCATGATCTCCCTTGCCTTCGCAAAATATGGCGGGGATGAGACGGGCATACCTCTGATGAAACCTTGATCCCATATAGTGAAACGTGAGCTGCGCAGCACCTTTGAATAGGATTAAAAGCAGATTCCTCCCTTGCAATATCTAGAGGTGGCCCAATGGCTTTCGGATTTTTCAAGGACGGAGATGAATTGTACGATGAGGGTGAGGACCTCATCAAAAGAAGGGAGTACGACAAGGCCGCCAAATCATTCGATAAATGCCTTGACAAGGACAAGTGCACCAAGAAGGACATGGCACGCCTGATGCTCTCGATACTCAATATAAGGACCAACATAAACAGTCCCGGTGCTTATCTGTCGACGGCAGAACTCCTTAGGGGGCGGGGGGACCTGAGCTTCGAATTCGGTCTGACCCAGATGAGCGCTCCGATGGTAGTGAGCGAATGCGAGGCCACCGCCAAGATGCTGACCGCGCAACAGATGCCTTCCAATAACAATACCTACGAAGCAAAGGGACAGGCCCTCATAAGCTCAGCGCAGGAGATGCAGACCAAGGTCGGTAATGCGAATCTCGTCTTCTATGAGCTTTTCCGCAACACCCAGATGACAGGTATGCGCCTGTCCGCCCTGCTCATGGCCACGGGATTCGAGAGCATGTCCGAGGGACAGGTGTGGGCAGATCCGAAGAAGGCGGCCGAATACCTGCAGATGGCGCACAACTACAGGCGCCAGTTCGGGGAAACAGGCGAGGAGAACCTGGATAAGATCAAGAAATACTCTAAATCATGCACCTGCTGGATTTGCGGCAGGGAGACCTCGGGAGAGGGCGTGCACTTCTTCGCTATGCCTAGCGAAATAAGCCCCCAGCTCAGGAATGCGGGCGACAGCCCCCTTGCATCAGCCAACGAGAGCTATGACTCCATATTCGCCTGCAGGGCCTGCTACTCTGCAATCTCAAAACGGGCCGACAGTATAGCTCAGTACTATCACAACATGTCCATGGCAGAGATATCGAGAGTAAGAACGGAGCTGCTTGCATCCATAGCAGCTCTGGAGAGCCAGATAGCCTATCTCAGGATGACAAGGTGATCGATTGACCGATATTGTGGCCCTGAGGTGCAAATATTGCGGTGCTCCCTTCGAAAGGGAAGCCGTGGAATCCACGGTTCCATACATTACATGTTCCAGCTGCGGTACAACTCAGCAGAGGATGGATGCGAAGGCGTACCTGGAAGAGATGATGGTCCAGGTCAAATCGTGGATAAGCAGTGCGATACCGTCAGGTTTCAACATGTCGGCCGCGGAGAACGTAGACCCGATAGCCAGGAACAGCATATTCGTCAGGGACATCAGGCCCAGAGTGAGCATGGAGCTCATGGATTACAAGTTCGGCAACACCAGCCTTCTCGGTAATTGCCTGATCGCCCTGCCTTTCTCCCGTTCTTCGGCCTATGTTCCGACGCACACCCCGGCCAAGGCATTCGAGTTCAACGCCCGGATAAAATCGGTAGAACCTTTGGCCGTGGATGATGCGGGAAGAGCGCTGCTGACGGAAGCCGACTCGCTAACCAAAAGCTACGCCCTGATGATAAACAACATGAATCTCCTGTCTGAGGACAAGGAGGGAAGATACGTCCTCATGTCGAAGAACTTCAGAGAGGCCGCGTCTGTTCTCAGAAACAGCAAAGGGAGCGAGACGGTCGCCCTCAGATACACAGCCCTCGCCGATGTCTGCGACGGAAGCCAGTATCTGCTGGACGGGAAACCCGGTGATGCCGGATCCCACCTTCGAAACGGAAAAAGGACTCTTGAGGAGGTCCGCTCGAGGGCGGCTGCGGACCCGCAGCTCGGCATAATGGTTAACGCCGTCGATCAGGAGATCTCCGTATCTGACATGCTGATCAGCGTGGCAGACATGATGGGGACCGCTCCGGGTACGGACGGCCTGAAGATCCTGAACGTGATAAAGAAGGTCATGGACACGCCTCTGGCACAGAATCAGGGATGGAACCATCTGCTTAAGAATCGCGGCAGGTACGGAGAGATTTTCGGTCAGGTGTCCGTTGTTCTGGCGGCTAAGACCGGCAAGGCCGCACTGCCCATATCCGCCGGTGCCGGCGAGTACCTGATGCCTTTCTGGGAGGTGGATCTGAGATATAGTTTCACCACCGGGGCGCTTTGGTCCAAGAAGAGCGTTGAGGTGAAGGAGGACCTTCTCGTCTGCGCAGATTTCGTCACTGACCCGACCTGTCTTAACAACCCGGCATCAGCCATCACCGACATATTCAAGATCAGGCCGGAGAGCAGCATCCTCGCCGGAATAAAAGGTAACGAGACGAGCATAAGCCAGGGTCAGGGAATAGGCAGGATACAGGATTCGGTCGCAGATAACTCTCCGGGAGCAAGGAAGGTCATCATACCTCTCAGCACCAAGAGGGAGGCAGAGAACCTGGTGGCTGGATACCTCAGGCAGCGCACAGCATCCGACAACAAACTGAGGCTGAGCCAACCTTTGGTCAGGAGAGTCATCTACATACCGGTCAGCCTTAACGGCGGCCTGCGCCTTCCTTCCGATTTCGGGACCCTGATCCCCGAGAGGGTGGGCAGAATGGATAAGAACACGATACTTTACGTATGAGGAGGAGAACAAAAATGGCAATCGACAAGAACAGGATCAACGCCAGAAGCGATGCGGGCATTTTGATAGCCGTTACCAT
>JAQVOB010000052.1:0-5367 GCA_028702835.1 Candidatus Methanomethylophilaceae archaeon | reverse complement strand
TATCAGGGGTCTGCTCATGTCCAGGATATTCATAGGAGTTGCTTGGCCGTATGCGAACGGCGTCATACATCTGGGTCATATGGCGGGCTCTATATTGCCCCCCGATATATTCAGCAGATACAACCGGCTGTTGGGGAACGAGGTTCTAATGGTCTCGGGATCCGATCAGCACGGAACGCCGATAACGGTTACTGCGGAGAAGGAAGGGGCCAGCCCAGAGCAGGTGGCCGACAGATATCATGAAATCAATAAGAAAGCGATAGAGGACATGGGCATCGAGTTCTCGCTCTTCACTAAGACCCACACCGATAATCACATACAGACGGTGCAGGATTTCTTCCTCACCCTTCTTCGCAAAGGGCATCTGTTGAAGAAGGACAGCATGCAGTATTATTGCGACAGTTGCGGAAGGTTCCTGCCTGACAGGTATGTCGAGGGCATATGTCCCGTCTGCGGCATGGAGAATGTCCGGGGAGATCAGTGCGATTCTTGCGGCGAGACCTTCGAAGCAGGGGACCTCGTATCTCCACACTGCGTGCACTGTGACGGCACCCCGGAGGTAAGACCGACAGAGCATTACTTCCTGAGGCTGTCGGAGTTCAACGATTCCCTGTTGGCATATCTTGACAGGAATAAGCGGTGGAGGTCCAATGTGCAGACGTTCACAACCAATTGGCTGAAGGACGGCCTTCATGACAGGGCGATAACCCGTGACATGGAATGGGGAGTCCCCGTTCCGGTGGAAGGGTGGGAGAACAAGGTTGTATACGTATGGTTCGATGCCGTAATAGGATATCTCAGCGCTTCCAAGGAGTACTCGGCCATCGCAGGAGACCAGGACCTGTGGAAGAGATACTGGCAGGACCCCGACGTAAAGCATTACTATTTCCTCGGGAAGGACAACATCCCGTTCCACTCGATAATATGGCCGGCCATGCTGATGGGATACGGCGGCTTGAATCTGCCTTATGACATACCTGCCAACGAGTATCTGATGTTCCGCGGCGGGAAGCTGTCCAAGAGCAGGGGCGGCGCCATAGATATCCCGTCCGTCCTCTCCGTATATGATTCCGACCTTGTCCGCTATTACCTGTCGGCGGTAATGCCGGACACTCATGATTCCGAGTTCTCGTGGGAGGATTTCGCAGTCAAGATCAATAATGAACTGGTGGCGGATCTCGGGAATTACTATCACAGATGCCTGAGCTTCACCCACAAGAACTTCGGTTCCATACCCGGAGCGGGCGACACCTCGGATGTGGATGCTGAGATAGAGAGGGCCTTTGCCGAGTACAGCGGATACCTGTCAGGTTGCGATTTCAAGAAAGCTCTCAAGTCACTTATGGATCTGGCACATTTCGGTAACAAGTATTTCGATCAGTCCAAACCATGGGCGCTGATGAAGACGGACAAGAAGAAGTGCGGGGAGGTCCTCAACAGCAATCTGAAATTGGTCAAGGCCCTGGCAGTAATGTCCTGGCCTTTCATGCCGAGATCCTCTGAGAGGATCTGGAATTACCTTGAGCCGGGCACATCCATTGAGAGCAGCGGATACGCGTCTTTAGCAAAGCCCTTGAGAGAGGGCACAGTGCTTGAGAGCCCCATGCCCGTATATGCCAAGGTCGAGCTTCCCAAACCTGATAAGGAAGAAGTGCCAGAGGTTCAAAGGGATGAGCAGCAGGACTTCGCGAAGTTCAGGAAGCTGGATATAAGGGTCGCAGAGGTGACGTCCGCAGAGGACCACCCTGATGCCGATAAGCTCTTCGTCCTAAATGTCGACGTCGGAGAGCCCAGGCAGATAGTGGCCGGTCTCAGGGCCTACTACACCAAAGAGCAGATGGTAGGCAGGAAGGTCCTTATGGTGTTCAATCTCAAACCGGCGAAGTTGAGGGGATTCAAGTCAGAGGGTATGCTGCTGGCCGCGGACGACGAAGACCTGGGCGGCGGGAAGGTACTACTTCTAAGGCCATCATCCGACCTGCCTAACGGTACGAGGATGGACTCGGGCCTCGGATCCAAAGGGTCCAGGATAGAGTACAAGGAGTTCACGGAAGCCGTCATGAAGGTTCACTCGAGGAAGTCCGCATTGGATCTCGGGGCCGAGCTGTCCGAAGGATCCCCCGATCCCGTGGTTCTCATAGTGGACGGGGATAAGATCCTGCCTCTCTCCGACGGGAAAGGTTCCGTAGCCACACTGGAGTCGGCAATAACCGACGGGGCCTCTGTGAGATGAAGGCGGATATGCACATCCACACGGAGATGTCCGACGGCAGGACGAAGGTAGAGGACCTGGTCGACATCGCCCTTGAGGCGGGTCTTGGCTGCATAGCGGTCACGGATCACAACACGGTCGCCGCATACGATGCTCTGAAGGATGACGGAAGGATAATCGTCGTTCCCGGCGTTGAGATAACGTCTTCGGAGGGACATATACTGGCATACGGCATCACGGAGGACATACCCAAGGGAATGAGCGTATTGGACACTGTGAATGCGATACATGAGAAGGGTGGACTGGCATTCGTCCCTCATCCGTACAGGATGTGGTCCGGCATTGGTGAGAAGAATATAATACCGGAGTTCGACGGTCTGGAGGCCCTTAACAGGCGCTCGCCGAAAGCTTCCAATCTAAGATCCCTGAAACTTGCCCGATCAGTGGGCAAGCCCGTAGTCGCGGGCAGTGATTCTCATACTCCTGACACTGTAGGAAAAGGGTATATCGAGATACCCGATTCCTGCAGGACATGGCAGGACGTAATGGCCGCTGTGATGGATAAGAAGGCTGTGCCATTCAGCGGTCACAGAGGGATCGTGAAATCCGTTAAGTACGGCACCAAATCCATAACGAAATGGGCATTCAGGGGATTCAAGAGGCTCTGATCAAAGCTCCTCTTCCGCATCCGCCCTGAAATTCACGGCGGGGCAAGGGCCAAGGCAGTCCCTGCATCTTATGCAAAGGTCCGGTTCTATCTCCACTTTCCCATCGACCATTCTGAGTGCACCCTCTCTGCATCTTGCCACGCACAGAGAGCAGCCTACGCATTGCTCTGAATGGATGATCAGCTCGAACATCTTCTCCATATTGGAGCGGGCATCCTTCTCGACGGCGGCCTTTGACATTATCGAGCCCTCTCTGAATACGGTAATATAATCCGCAGTCAGCCATTCTCCGTCAGGGTCCAGCTCCACCATGCTCCCCAGAACATGAGCGAATCCCCAAAGCCTCTCAAGGTCCACAGGCCTTGAAAGGGCGCCCTCGACGCTGTATCCTATTGTACAGGGAGAGTATCCTTCCTGCATTCTCAGAGTGAGAGGTCCGCGTTCTGCCTTCACAGTCTGCTTGGTAAGCTGACTCACTTCCTTCCCCGATACGTTGGCGACATATTCGCGTACGGACTGTGGCACATTCTTCCATCTCCACAGTTGGTACTCTTTCCATTCAGGAGGGAGTTCCCTTGATTCCCTGTAATCCTCAAGGTATTCGTCCCATTGGGCATAGCGGTCGGAAGCTCCCGCGACAGCTTCTGCTTCGGCGACGTCCGATGCGGGGCAGAGGAAGCAGCCTATCCGGTCAAGTCCTCTGGTGTACCATATGTTGAAAGGCTCCTTCTTGTAGAATATGTAGAGCCAGACATGCAGAGCATTCCAATTCTGTATGGGGGACGCGCCTAATTGTCCCGGCGTCCACGGATTCCTCCATACGCGGGGCTTGCTCTTCCTGGCCTCGGACTCGTAGCGCCTCTGGCCTATGAACGAGAGAACACCGTTCGGGAAATTGGTATTTATCGCTTTCACAGTGGGACCGAGCTTGTTCGTCTTGCAGCACCATCTGAAGTCCTTCGCTGGGGGGCCGAAGAAGACCAGATTCCCGAAGAAAGCATCGTCGGACGGTCTCTCGGCAATCAGCTTCAGGCCGTGGCGTTCCGTCACATCCTTCACGTGATCCACCGTCTCAGTGAATTCCAGCCCCGTATCCACGAAGAGCACCGGAAGGCGGTATCCCGCATCCAGTGTCAGGAGCAGGGTGGCAAGGCTGTCCTTTCCTCCGGAGAAGGACACGATCGCAGGAAGGTCGTTCGCCTCTATGGTTTTCCTTATGAATCCGACAGCCTCATCGCGCCTGCGCTCGATCACTCCGCGGTTAGCTACCGCTATCTCCTCCCATGTGCGGTTCACCCCGTCCGGGATCTTCTCCTCGGGCTTGACCCACTTGGTCTTGACAGCGAGGCCTCTCTCACTGTCGATCATCTCCCGGGCAGTCATTCTCGCCGCACCTGTAGCAACGGCTTTCCTGTCTTTGGTCATAATTATGACCTCATCGCCAGGTACTATGTCCGGATGTGCGTCGTCGACGCCGGGAGCCATAAGGTTCTTGCTGTCCTGAACGAAAGGAACGGCGGAATCGGCGCATATGACGTAGCCTTTCGTGGCGACGGGAGCTATTCTCATGGCGCTCTGCATCCTGTTCACCAGGACCCATCCCCTACCCATGTCGTAGCGTATGTTGGCCAGGGTCTTCCCCTCGCATATTATCTCGTCCATCCTGTCGATGGAAGGAGCTTTATTCAGGACCGCGGCCCTGCCGGGGGGGATCAGAGCATTGCCGGAGCCCTCTCCGAATTGGGAATCGGCCAGCCTACGTACAAGGTCAAGATCATGATCGAAGGCCGGTCTGACGTCCCCGGGCGGAGTAACATCTACCTCATGGGTCTCCCCTCCGCACACGGGGCACATCTTCTCTTCGAGTATAGGGAAATCACAGGGGTCGCACCATCTTAGGTGATTCTTCCCCAGCCGTACTATGGCCATAGGCCGGTTGAGCGTCCGGGTACTTATTAAACGTTCTCCGGCGGAGGGTGCGCATACTCCTTCATATTAAATACGGATGAAACAATCGACCCCCCGAACCGCATGGTCAGAAAGATTGTAGCTTCGGAAAGGTCCATGGCGATGGATTACGCAATAAGGGAGATATCCGTTCCCGCGGACGAAGTGGCCAGAAGCGGTAAGAAGGTCATACGTCTGAACATAGGCGACCCGAACAAATGGGATTTCGAGACGCCGGAGTATTTCAAGGCGGCCCTCAGGGAGGCCGTGGACAACGTGGACAACGGATACGGTGACTCTCAGGGGGAGCTGGAGTTCAGGCGCGCCATATCCCAGAGGGAGTTCGAGAAGCACGGCGCAAAGGTGGACCCGAACAAGGTATTCGTCACCAGCGGCGTCGGAGAGGGTATAAACGTACTCATGGGGACGCTAATCAACTCGGGAGATGAGATACTGGCCCCGGGGCCAGGGTACCCGTCCTATGCCCAGTACATCAAATTCTACGGCGGCAAGGTCGTTCCATACAGGCAGATCGAGGAA
>JAQVOB010000051.1:0-5866 GCA_028702835.1 Candidatus Methanomethylophilaceae archaeon | reverse complement strand
ATCAGATTCCCCTTGCCAGCAGTACAGGCCAGTATCACTTGGACAGAATCCACCCCGCAGGCTGTGTTCTCTGATACACAGACTATTTCCTCATCCTCCGATCTGCCTATCCCCAGCTCCTTTGCTGCCAACAGGGCGGCGCGATACCCGATGGCGAGCCCGGGACATCCGTGACCGTGAAATTCCACGCATCTGTCCCAGTCATCCATCTGATCACCTTCTGCAAAGGCGGCCCCAGGCCCACTCGGATTCAGACAGGACCTTCTCCGTATCAATCGAAGTTATCCTTCCTTCTTCCAAGACTGTGTCTCCCTGGCACATCACTGTTTTAACGTTGAGACTGGACGCGGAATATGCGATATTTGATATGACGTTCTCTGGAACGAGCGGCCTGAGGTTGGGCGCCTTTCCGTCAAGTATCACGATATCCGCATACTTACCTGCCTCTATCGAACCTAGGTCCTTCTCCATGCCTATCGCCTTGGCACCTCCCCTCGTAGCGAAATCTAGAAGCTGCTGAGCGGAACATACTCTGGCATCCCATCTGCTGGATTTCTGCAACAGACCCAGCGTCTTCATCTCTGCGAACATGTCAAGGGAGTTGTTCGTAGTGCTGCCGTCAGTACCTATGCTGACATTGACCCCGTTTTCCATCATCTCGGGTATGGGGGCCACACCGCCTGTGGCCAGCTTCATATTTGACACGGGGCATGTGGATATGGAGGACCCGGCCTTCGCCAGCAGCCTGACCTCATTCAGGGTTAGCCACGCCGAATGTGCGCCTATACCGTTCTTGGATAGAGCGCCTATATGTGCCAGCCATTCTGCTGGCCTCATCCCCGTGCTCTTCCTGTGCTGATTGACTTCCCCTCTGGTCTCTGAAAGATGGAAATTCAGAGGGGCATCCTTGCTGTCTGCGAATTCTTTAGCACCCAAGCACGTCTCCTCATTACATACGTAAACTCCCTGGAGCCCGACCGCAGGGATCACTTTCCTCATATCCTTATGCGTCTCATAGAAATGCTTGCAGTTGCTCAGAGGATTGCCTTTCTGGGTCGTGAACTCCTCATCCAAACAGCACCAGCAAAGCACCCCTCTTATGCCTGATTCTCTGACTGCCTCGGCGATGACCTCTTGGGAATAGTAAAGGTCCACGAAAGTCGTTGTTCCTCCGCGGATCATCTCCATGCATCCCAGCCTGGCACCTATCCCTATGTCCTTATCGGACCTCTCGGAATCGACCTTGAACGCCTTATCCAGGAAATCCGGGAAGGTCATATCATCCAAGGATCCCTTCATAACAGACATGGCCACGTGGGTGTGGGTGTTTATCATCCCTGGCATAACTATGTCGCCGGAGGCATCTATCTCCCTGTCGGCAAACCCCTCATACTTGGGCCCCACAGATGATATCCTCTCACCGTTTACAACAACGTCTCCGCGAATGACCTTCCTGGAATCGTCCTGGGTGACGATCCAGGCATCCCTTATAACAGTCAGCATGCCGTCTAATCCTGTTGCTCCGTATTAACGGTTTCCGCCTTAAGACTGAAATATCCTATAGGCGATGGGGCTCCATGCCCTCTAAGCTCATCCTCCTCGGCACAGGCGGGGGACGGCACACGACAATGTTCCAGGCACGCAGCACAGGAGGTTTGCTTCTAAGCGCCCGCGGTTCCTGGGTGCATGTGGACCCGGGGCCGGGCGCCCTTGTGAACATGATGAGGATAGGGTATAATCTGGAAGGAACGGACGGCATCGTGATCTCCCACTGTCATCCCGACCATTACTCAGATGCCGAAGTTGCGATAGAGGGCATGAGCCACGGCGGCTGGGTCAGAAAAGGCGATCTGTACGGGACCAAGAGCGTCATGGACGGCTCGGACGGTCTCGGCCCATGTATATCGAAGTATCACCAGGGCCTTGCCTCCGGGAGGCATCTGGTGAAGGCGGGGGACCGGCTGAGCATATGCGGGATACCTACTGAGATCACAAAAACCGAACACAGCGATCCCTGTAATGTGGGTTTCAGATTCGATACGGGAGAAGGTATCATCTCATACGTTAGCGACACATCATACTCAGAAGAGATAGCAGAGCAGCACATAGGCGCACGCATCCTCCTTCTGCCTGTTACCACCCCGTCCGGTAACCGCATAAAGTACCATCTTTGCACCGACGATGCCTTCGACTTCATAGACATCGTGAAGCCGGAGCTTGCCGTGTTCGTGCACATGGGCATCGTTATGCTCAGGCGCGATGCAGACGCACAAGCCAGAGAAGTAGAAAAAAAGACAGGCATACGTACCGTAGCAGGAAAGGACCTCATGACATTGGATCTTGAGGAAGAGGTGAAGATAGGAAGCGCACCTCTCCGCAGCGAAACCTGGAACCCTGCCTGGAATATCTGATTCAACACATGTTGATATACCCCAATATCTTTTCCTGAATATGGGTTTCTGCCGAAAATGCGGCAAGGAATTGAAGGATGGGGACGTCTTCTGTCCCCAGTGCGGTTCCGGCACGAATCTGTCATCTAAGAAGACCGGGTCGGGAGGGAGGGCTGCAGTTTACGTAATAGCTACGGTGCTTACCCTGATCACCGCGATTACCGTCGCTTCTTTGCTCTTCCCACCGGAACAGGGCCCGGATCAGCACAGTTACAAGATGACCTTTACGATCGATTGGTACACAGTATTGGATGCCAGCGGAACCGTCGATAATGACTTTGACGGGAATGCGGAGGTATACTTCCAAGTTAGTTACGGCGAAGAGGAACGATTGCTCCTGATCGATACAGAAGATCCCCTCGGTTACTATTCGACGCGCTCTGCCCCGGTGCATACTGATGAAAACACAGCAATGGCTAACAAGATATACCCCTCTGAATACCGAACAACCGTCTTCTATATCGCAGAAGGGGAGACGACCGCATCCATAACGATATTCATGTTCGACTATGACGGTCCTGCGAATTTCTCCGAAAAATCCTACGATGATATTCTGGATATATACGACGACGGCTCCTCTGCCGGCGGCTCCAGCAGCCAAGGGATCAGGATCAATCTCTCTGTCGGCGAAGACCGTACCGAAGAAATCGGGGGTGACGCTGACCCTCGCGGATTCTTAGGCTACACAGTATCATTTGAAGCCGTCTAGCTCATATAGACCGCATCAGATCTCGAAGGGAACAGGTGGAACGTTGAGAATGCGTATTCGCCCGGTATGACTCCCGGAAGAATCTGATAGCTCGTCGTCTCCAACATCCAGTATCCGCCTGAATCATAAGGTATCTTCTTGACGTAGTGCACCCCGTACTCCAGAAGCGCATCGTTGAATGACAGACCCTCTTCCGGAGTCTCTGCCGGCATCATCTCTATCATCGCCATGGCATGCCCGGGCAGAAGAGCGATCCCGGATTCGAAACCTGCCGTTCGCAGGAGCGCCGCCATAAGAATGGAGGTGTCCTCGCAGTCGCCGCCCATTAGGTAAAGCGTCTCCACCGGATAGTTCCAATACTCGTCCGTACCGTGAGTGCTCCAGTCTGTGAGATACTTCATGTTCTCGTCACCGGTATAGCCCCGGCTCTGACAGAAATTGATAAGGAACGTGGCGTATTTATCATTCGTCGAATCTGCTGTTCCGTACACGGATGGGAACACGTCCCTCAGCAGGATCTCGAGATTCGTGACAGTGTCCCCGATCACTATGTAATCCTCTACGGCGGGGACCGTTCTTGCATAGCTTCCCGAGCCGGCCACATAAGCTGTGCGGGATGATGATCCGGAACGGTCTATGGTGCTCTTTCTGGCCGCATTCAGATCATCGGCATCGATCTCGAATTCTAAACTGTACATATTTCCATCAGAATCATAGATCCAATTATTGGTACGCAATAATCCCTCAGATTCCCTTTCATTCGGAAGGAAGTACTGAACTGTGGTCAGCAACAGCAATATGACTACCGCGGATACAGCGATTAACATCAACATCCTCCTGGTCCGGGCCCTACCAGAGATCGGGGGGATGCCATCAATATTTTGAAGGAGGGTGCCGCAATTTATGCAATAATTCGTGGATCCATTGTCATATGTTGTTCCGCAATTCATGCAACGCAGCATATACATGCGTTAACACAATGCGAAGATAAATAGCAAAGGATTAATCGGCAGAACCCTTGAGCATGCCCGTGAGCATAGAGGATGCAGTGCTTCGGAGGATCGTGCCCGGTCCCGAGCTTGTGGAAGAGATAAGGGCGACCACGGAGAGAATGAAAGCCGAGACTGAAAGATATCTCGAAGAGAACAACATCGCGGCCGAAGTAAGATGCGTGGGATCCGTCGCCAAGGGAACTTTCCTCACAGACCCAGATATAGACCTTTTTGTGATGTTCCCGGACGGGACATCCCGAGAGGTAATGGAGAAAAAAGGTCTGCAGATAGGAGAGGACATCCTTGGCGGGAAGAAAATGTATGCCGAGCATCCATACATAACGGGAAGATACGGCGGCTTCGAAGTGGACATGGTCCCATGCTACAAGGTGACCTCCCCGGAGAAGATGCTGTCCGCCGTCGACAGGACCCCATTCCACACGGATTATGTGCTCTCGAACACTAATGCTGCCATGAGGGATCAGATACGTCTTCTGAAGGTCTTCATGAAGGGCATATGGGCCTACGGAGCCGAGCCCAACAACAGGGGGTTCTCCGGATACCTGTGCGAGCTTCTCGTCATACGCTACGGCAGTTTCAGAGCCGTCCTGGAGGCGGGGACCGCTTGGAAAGAGGGCGTTTCTATAACCATAGACAAAAAGGGCCCGCCTATGGTGGCACCCCTGGTATTCTACGATCCTGTGGACCCGCGAAGGAATGTTGCATCCGCAGTCCACGTGGACACATTCGCTCTTTTCATAACAGCATGCAAAGCATATCTGAACAACCCGTCAGAAAAATTCTTCTTCCCGAATACCAGAGCCTCCCTGCCTGCGGCCGAACTCAGAAGGCTGGTCAAAGTGCACGGAAGCCGTCTGCTTACCGCAACATTCAAAAGACCCGACATAAACGAGGACAATCTGCATTCTCAGATGTGGAAGACCAGGTATGCGCTTTCGAAGAAGCTTGATGCGTTCTCTTTCAATGTGTTAAGGACGGTCCATGACCTGGGAGGCGAGGAGCTTACGTTCATATTCGAACTGGAGAGAGACCTGCTGTCTAAGACCTTCAAACACGTGGGTCCCCCTGTATGGGTCGGATCCGCGGAATCGTTCCTCGAGAAATGGAGAACGAACGAATTCGGAGAACCCTTCATTGAAGACGGGGTCTGGAAGGTGATAGCTGAGAGGATGTACTTCACCGCAGCGGAGATGCTTGCGGAAGAGGCTGTATTCTCCGGCATAGGTAGGGAGATCGACCCGGGCACGATGAGGATCCTGGACCACGATGACACATTATCAATGGCCGACGCGGGCCTGCTGACGGAACTTCTTGACCCTAAGCTGCCCTGGGAGATCTGAATCAGACGAAAGGCGGATTTATCAGAAGTATCCAGACGCCCAACGACAGGAAGAAGAACAGGACATAATTCCCCAGCATCGTCTTCGTCTCTACAAGATCCATATCGAACCTGAGCAGTTTCAGAAGCTCCTTCATGCCTGCGATCACAAGAACCAACAGCAACATGCCGCCGTACCATTCCCACGCCTTGTCTATGAAAGATGCGGCGATCCCGATAAGGACCGCGAGTAGCGAAACCACCAACAGGATCTTCGTTCCGTAGATGTCCTTGAGAATGTATTCTCTCTCGTCAAAGTCCGGAGGTACGAATTCGTATTCCTCCTCCTTCGGCTTGGTTCGCTTTCTCTTTTTAG
>JAQVOB010000050.1:0-5873 GCA_028702835.1 Candidatus Methanomethylophilaceae archaeon | reverse complement strand
CTGAGAAAAGCAAACGATATTACCGCATCCGCGCATGACGGCCTCATGGGCATACTTTCCGACAGGGACATAGTGGAGAGCATGATGACAGGGCACATAGGCATCTCGGATTTCGACAAGAGGGGCCTGACACCCAACGGATACGATCTGAGAATAGCGGAGATAAAGATACTCGGCAAGGATGAAGTGCACAGAGAAGGCACTGTCTCCGTCCCCCCGAGGACCATGTTCTACGTTTCGACTGTGGAAACGGTTCGCATGAACAACTACTTCTGCGCAGAGCTTTGGCTCAGGACAACGTGGATCAGGAAGGGCGTGATAAGCGCTTTCGGCAAGATAGACGCAGGATTCAACGGGACCCTGACGCTGGGAGCATACAACGCATCCGACTCCGCCGTGGAGATACCTGTAGGAGAAAGATTCTGCCAGATGGTGATTGAATCCCTGCAGTCCCCTGCCGGAAAGGGCTATTCCGAGCGCAGCGGGAATTACCAGGACCAGAACGGCGTGACGCTGGATCCTAAAAAATGATTCATCTCCTCAATATATCAGTGGAGTAGACGGCGGATGTGGGAGAGTACGATTTCATCTCCCTTATCCCGCTTATCTCGCAGAGAAGACCGGCAGCGAGCATACGTTCTGCAAGCTCGCCGATCTCCCTTTCTGCCTCGGACCTCTCGTGTATCGAATAAAGATGCACCGTACCGCCCTTCTTCGCATGGCTCAAAGCATCTGGAAGGAAATCCTCCGCGCTTTGGGGCAGGTTCATTATCACCCTGTCGGCCAGAGGCAACTTCGCTATCTCCGCTCTGGCGTCCCCCAATATAGGGAATATGCGGTCGCATCCGCTCTTCCTTATGTTAATATCCATCAGCCTCTTCGCCTCCGGGTTCATATCGATAGCATAGACGGCTTTGGGCTTAGCGTGCCTGCATATCACCAGAGGGAATGGCGCCACCCCTGCGAACATATCGATCACGGTCTCCCCGTCTTCCACAAGGGACGCGACCCTCAATCTCTCGGTGGCGAGCCTGGGGTTGAAATAGACCGTCGCGGGGTCCACTAACATGGAGACACCGGACTCCCTGTGAAGGGTCTCGGTGCTCCCCTTCCCGTATATGGAGGTAAGGTCCCGCACCCTCATGTCGCCTTTGACGCCGCTGTCCAAGAGCACCATCCTCGCATCCGTGGTCCTGCCTATGGCATCACCTATCTTCCTCTTGTGTTTGAGGACGTCTTCCTTCAGCTTCACTATTACCACATCACCGATCACATCGAAGGACGTGGGAAGGGAATCCCTGATGCCCTCAGGAAGGAGTTCTCTGTAATCGGTGATCTTCCTTTCGGTCTCTGCCAGAACTGCGTTCTCCGCCTCATAACCGTCGAAGCGATCGCACAGCACCGGGATCAAGATGTGGTCACCCTCCCGGCCTATCCTGTGATCCGGGTCCAACAGGCCCGCGTCCATAAGAGCGGAGCGTACGCTCTCTCCGAGCTCCTTCGGCACGCGCAAGCATCTCGCCATGCCTTTGGCATGCGAAGCAGGATTATTAACCGTTGCCGGGGCCAAACAACGTTTTAAGCGGTATCGTGATAGGCCGTGCATGACTTCAGAGATTGTTTTCGTCGGCTTGGGGCTCAGCGGCACCGGAGGGATGACCGTGGATGCCTTGGCCGCCCTCAGGGAATGCGACAAGATATACGCAGAATTCTACACATCCACCCTCATCGGCACGGATGTGGATGATCTGGAGAAGGCGATCGGGAAGAAGATAGAGGTCATACACAGGCACCAGGTGGAGGAAGGCGGTGAGGAGCTGGTCTGCGAAGCGAGGAATAAGCGCATAGGCTTCATAACCGCTGGGGACACCATGGCCGCGACCACCCACGTTGACCTGAGGATACAGGCCGCTATCGAGAAGATCCCCGTGCGCCTTTTCCACGGGATATCCGTTTTCTCCGCATGCCCTTCATCCCTGGGACTGCAGCCGTACAAGTTCGGCAGGACCGTCACCCTCCCGTTCCTGGAAGGGGACTATCACCCTCAGTCCCCTTACGACAACATAATGGAGAACAAGATAAGAGGTCTGCACAGCATGATCCTGCTGGACATACAGGCGGAGCAGCTGAAGTACATGACCGCCAAGGAAGGCATAGAGTGGCTGCTCAAAGGAGAGGAGAAGTGGCAGGGCGGTCTCATCAATGACCGTACTTTGCTGTGCGTCGCATCGAAACTGGGTTCGAAGGATCAGAAGCTGGTGGCCGGATATCCACGCGACCTTCTCAAGATGGACCTGGGAGAACCTCTGTCCACGATAGTGCTTCCAGGGAACCTGCATTTCATGGAAGCGCACGCACTGGTGTTCTTCGCCGGCGCTCCCGAGGAGATACTGAAGGACCAGCCTGAGCACTGATCACCAGATCAAGTCCAGATCCAGTCCCTTCCTGATGCCCCGGGTTATCAGCTCTATCTTCTCCTTATCATCGGGATTGATACGGGCTATCAGATGCTCGAGGGCCTCGACCACGGTCAAGGTATCCTCTTCAGTCATTATTATCGGAACGCCTATCTCCTCGGCCCTGGAAGTGACCATGCGGGAGGGGGTTATTCCTCCGGTGACGACTATGCATGAAGTATTGGTGGAAAGAGCGGCCAGCATTATCTCGGTTCTGTCCCCTCCCGTTATGACCGCCTTCTGCTTCGAGCGCCTCATGTAGCGCATGGCCACCTGAGGGGACATGGCCCCGACCAGAACATCCTCGACGATCTTGTTCAACCCCGCCCTTCCGGCCAATATCTTGGAGGGTATCATCTCTGTTATCTCTATGACGTGGAAGGTCGATATCTGAGGTATATTGGGTATCCCGCCTATGACGGTCATCCCCTTGCTCTCCAGGAAATCCCTTTCCTTGTTACCGTCGCATCTGTTGATCACTACGCCTTTGAGCTCCAGGCCTCTCTTCTCACATATCTCTTTGAAAAGGAAAGCAGACTCCAGGGACTGTTGGGTCGTTGAAGATACCAGCACTATGGGCGCATCCACGGCCTTGGCGATGTCGAAACTGGATATCCCGCAGGAATAGCCATTTGCCAGGTCCCTGCTGCCCTCGACTATCATGAATTCCTTCCCCTCTCTGACCTCATCGTATCCTTCCACGATGCGATCGATGGGAATCGGGTCGTACATATCATAAACGAAGGGGGAGAGCTTCTCAGCCGCCGGCAATTGCAGCACAGAGGCCATCAGTATAGCATCCTGATCCATAGGTTGCCCGTCTTTCACCACAATGCTCTCCCTGAAGGGCTTGTAGAATCCCACTTTACCGGGGTAGTTCATGGCCAGACCCAGAGATAGGACCGATTTCCCGGATCTTGTGCCGACGGACGCCAAATACACCTTTCTTGTCATTTCCACCTCAACGTAGCCAGAGCATCCACGGCCCAGCTCCCTTCGTTCTTCTTACCTACCATTACAGGATTGATTTCAAGTTCATATATCTCTTCATTGTCCTCGGCGATCTCTATCAGCCTGAGTATTAGGTCTTTCAGAGAGTCTATGTCTGCAGGAGGCCTGCCCCTCGCACCTGACAGCATGCGATATGCTTTCGTGGACATTATCAGACGGTCGAGATCCTGCTCGTTCATTGGCAGCATGGCCTGGGATATCTCGCCTATTATCTCCACATATATCCCTCCCAATCCGAAGGAGATTATCGGGCCGAACTGATCATCCCTTATCATGGACAGGATGACCTCCTGGCCCGAGACCATCTGCTCCAGGCTGACACCGTCTATCTGCGCGTCCGGGATGCCGGCACAGCAGGAGGCCATTATGGATTCATAGGCGTTCCTTACATCCTCCTCGTTCCTTATCCCTACTTTGACCCCGCCCACATCAGTCTTGTGATGGATATCCGGGGATTGGATCTTCATGACCACAGGATATCCTATGGCCTCCGCCGCCTTCACGGCCTCCGGGGCGCTGGTTGCGAAGCTCTCCTTGGGAACCGGTATGCCGTAAGCTGAGAGTATCGCCTTACCTTCTTCCTCGGAGAGCGAGACTCTGCCCTCCTCCCGGGCCTTCGTAAGCACGGCCTGCGCCTTCGCCTTTCCGTTCGCCCTCGGGAAGATCAGAGGCGTGCTCTCTTCCGTGACCTCTTTCTCCCTGGCCCTCAGGATCTCCAAGGCTCTGACGGCCCTGTCCGGATCGCTGAATGTGGGAACACCGTTCCTCCTCATGACGGCGGATGCCCTCTCGCTTACCGCTCCTCCCGTGAACGATACGGTGACTGGGATTTTTGTGCGGGCGTTGGCTTCGGATATCATCTCCGCCATGGAATCTAGATCAGCGGTGTCCAAAGGTGCGGACAGTATGACAACACCTCCCACAGAGGGATCCTTGGATACTATATCCAGGGCCTTCACCGCAGCATCCGCGGGAGCGTCGCCCCTCACATCTATCGGATTCATCGCGGATGCCACCGTGGGAAGCGCCTGTTCCACCGCCTTTATCGTATCTGATGATAGCTCGGCCATGCTTATGTGGGGATAGGAGCTGCATGCATCGGCGGCCATGACACCCAGCCCGCCTGCGTTGGTGATTATGGCCACGCCGTCCCTCTCCATCCTGCCGCATAGGGAGAATACCGAGAGCGCGTCGAACATCTCATCCATGTCGTACACCCGGGTTATATTCAGTTTCTTGAAAAGCACATTGAATACGGAGTCCGCCCCTGCCAGAGCGCCCGTGTGGGACGAAGCCGCCTTGGACCCGGCCCCTGTCCTGCCCGACTTAAGGATCACCAGCGGTTTGGAGTCCTCCATCGCAGTTACCGCCCTGATAAATCCGGGCCCGTCGGATATGCTCTCAGCATACATCCCGATGACCTTGGTCTCGTCATCCGTCCTTAGATAGTCCAGGAGCTCCGGCTCCCCAACATCCATCTTGTTCCCCAAGGACGCGAATTTTGATATCCCTATGCCTGAATGAAGGGACCAATCCAACATGGATGCCCCTACAGCACCGGATTGGGACGTGAGGGCTATATTGCCCACCACTGGGAAAAGGGACGAGAATGTCGTATTCAGACCTGCGGAGGTGTTCATCACACCGAAGCAGTTGGGACCTATGGCCCTGATACCGTGCTTCCTAACCGCAGCACGGATCCTCTCTTCCATGATCCGACCCTCGTCGCTCTCCTCCCGGAACCCGGCGGTTATTATTATCACACGGCGGACTCCAACCGAACCGAGCTTCTCTATCTCCTCGAGAACATGCTCGGCCTTTATGCATATCACAGCCAAGTCAGGTATTTTACCTATCCTTTCCGCGGATTCGTATGCTTTGAGTCCTTGGATCAGACCTCCCTTCGGGTTGATCGGATATATCTCTCCCCCGAACCCTGAGCTAATGAGGTTGCTTATGACCATGCCCCCGACCTTGTCCTTATTGGACGACGCGCCTATCACGGCAACAGAGCCGGGGGTGAAGAAATTCTCCATCGTCTACCGTAACTCCTTTCTTTGAGATATAACCTTACTCGGATGATCATTGTGCGTTTTCGATTTCAACTGAAAAACATTATCGAAGGGCCCATATGATCCTCGCCCGACCTTAGCCGAAAACGACATAGGGCCCGGGGAGGCTGGGTAATTGTTTTATTAAGGGAGGTTGTTACTGAGCCCTGCCCGGCTGACGTATGAGGGTGATCCAGTGATCCCTCCGAGTACGGCCCGGCGCACAGTGGTCCTATACCTTAATTGGGACCTCGCGGGAGCTGCGATGTGACATCGTTGCCGTGACCGGGAGCCAACGTAGGATCCGATACATACCCCCGGCGGGGTCAGTGCCCGGAGGCCGCCGTTCCGGCGG
>JAQVOB010000049.1:0-6046 GCA_028702835.1 Candidatus Methanomethylophilaceae archaeon | reverse complement strand
GTGGCCGCGTCCATGGTGCTCAGGAATCCCCCCGTAGGATATACTGTGCCAGGCATAACAGCTAAAAGGAACATGGAACAGAGGCAGTATATGCCGAGAGAGGTGCTGAGGATGCGCACATTCCATCTCATCACCCTCGCGATGTTCTTCACCCTCCCGGCATTCTTCGTGCTGAATCCCCATCTTGTCACCCTTGCCGCAGAAAGAGGGCTCGGAAGCTACGCGGTCTCCGGAGTCATTATCACAGGCCTGTTCAGCGCATCCGGGCGCCTTCTGATAACGTGGTTGTCCGACAGGATAGGGCGCACACAGGCCCTGTTCCTGATAATACTCATGACCGCCGTGGGTGTGCTCGCCATGATCTTCGCACACGGAATCCTCTTCCTGGTGTGCGTCGCTCTGATATCCCTGGCTTTCGGAGGTGCTTCTGGCACATTCGCAGCGGTGACGGCGGACCACTTCGGCACCAAGTATATGGGAACGAACTACGGCATGGTGACCCTGGGATTCGGGGCCTCTGCGTTGCTGTTCCCGTTCCTGTCCACTTTGGTTTCGGACTCGGACCTCACTCCTGCGTTCGTCATATCTGCGATCGCGTGCGCTGCGGCTTTTGTCTTGGTGTTCCTGCTGAAGATCTCGGACGACAGAGCTGCAGCGACGGCGGATGAGGTCTCTTGATTGCCCTGCGTGCAAGTGGTGCTGCGATATGAAAATCAATATACGGCTATAGTGATGCAGAGACATCCCGTACGAGAATCGACCCATTATGAGAAGATTATTGGCCGATTGCATAAGAGCGCTGAGCGACACATCGTATTCTGTGCCAGGATATCCCATAACCGAGCTTGCCGAGTATTCTGATGCTGTCTTCGCCATCAACGAGAAAACAGCCATGGAGTATGCGTTGGGCGATTCCCTGACGGGTAAAAGATCCGTTGTGATCGTGAAGAACGTGGGTGTAAACGCTCTCGCGGACCCGCTGGTGAATGCCACCACCCAGGGTTTGATCGGGGGTGTGGTCCTGATATCAGGCGATGATACCACGGCAGAGGGCTCGCAGAACCGCCAGGATACCCGGCCTTACTCGGAAGTGGCCTCGATTCCCTTGATTGAATTGTGCACAGGAGATGCCTACGGCAGCCTTGAGAAAGCATTCGAAGAATCAGAGAGATATTCAAGAGTGGCACTCCTGAGAGTGACCGATCTACAGCTGAGAAAGGTGATCGGCGACCGGCGTATCCCCGCAGTATCGAAGGCCAGGGGATACGGAAGGCTGACAGACAGGGACCTCACCATGAAGGGCCGTTCCGAACATGCGGACAATCTTCTCAAAGGGGAATATAAAGAACCGGAGACCTTCCAAAGCAAGGGATACAGCAAGACATTCTGCAAGAACTGCCCCTACAAGCCTCTGCTCGAGTATATCTCCAAAGAGAAGATAGATGTCATATTGGATACCGGTTGTGTCTTACTGGCTATGAAGGACCCTTATAGCATAGGAATGGCGAATTACGGATTGGGGTCCTCCATTGCCGTCGCCGCACGTTCCGTCGGTATAGCGATAACCGGGGATTACGCATTGTTGCATTCTGGCATGAATGCCCTGGCAGACGTATACGAGAAGAGGCTGCCTCTTCTAACGATCGTGCTGAAGAACTGCAGGATGGGGATGACGGGCGGGGATATAGCTGATGTTGCGAAATACATACAATGGGCGGACCCGCGGGAATTAGACGATTTGAGAGTTCTCAAAGAGCCAGTCACCAGACCTATCACATTCATTTTCGAAGCAAAGTGTCCGGAGGATGAAAAACATGAAATCATTAGATATTGAGATATGCGATGTAACACTCAGAGACGGGGAGCAGACTCCCGGGGTATCATTCACGTGTCAGGAGAAACTTGACATCGCCCACAGTCTTGACGCAATAGGCATTGAGGTGATCGAAGCGGGATTCCCCAGCGTCAGCGATAGCGAGAGAGAATGCATAAAGAAAATCTCCCACGCCGGACTGGATGCCCGCATATGCTGCCTCTCCAGATCGATCATATCCGACGTGGATGCGGCCATAGGCTGCGACGTGGATCTGGTGAGCATCTTCTTCGCCACATCCGACCTGCATATAAAGGTCAAATACAAGAAGACAAGAGAGGAGATGCTCGCACAGGCGCTGGCTGCGGTGGATCACGCGGTGGATCACGGGTTGCAGGTCAGATTCTCGGCCGAAGACGGTTCAAGGACAGATATCTCATTCCTGAAGGAGATGTTCAGACAGGGATACGAGCACAAGGCCACGTACAGCAGCCTGGCTGATACAGTGGGTTGCCTCACTCCCCTGCAAACCGCCGACATGGTCAGAGAGCTGACAAAGGACCTGAAGAACAGACTATGCGTGCATTTCCATAACGACATGGGAATGGCCACCGCCAACGCTTTCACCGCAGCCGAATGCGGAGCATTCCAGCTCCACACCACCGTGAACGGGATAGGCGAACGTGCAGGCAATGCGAGCCTTGAGGAGCTCTTAGTGGCGCTGAGGATGAAGGGCGGAGTGGACAGATATGATCTGACACATCTTACTGGCCTTTCCAAAATGGTCTCCAAGTACTCCGGCCTTTCTGTCTCCAGGACCAAGGCTGTGGTGGGCGACAATGCATTCTCCCATGAGAGCGGCATACATATCGCAGCGTTGCTGGTCGACAGCAATACCTACGAATACTTCCCACCGAAGATGGTGGGCGGCGAACAGAGGTTCGTGTTGGGGAAGCACACCGGAAGAAGAGCCCTGGAGCACATAGCCAGAACCTTCGGGTGCGAGCTCGATGATTCTCAGATAGATAGGGTCCTGCATGATGTAAAAGAGAGAAGCGAGGGGAAATGCGCCATAACCTCTGATGTTCTCAAGGAGCTCATTCGCAATGCCAGGGGGACGAAGTGATTGAGCACATTATCCGAGAAGATACTGAAGGGCGACGCGGGAAGCTTCGTCGATGTGGCTGTGGACCGTGCTCTGGCACATGACGGGACGGGCGTCCAGGCCCTGATGGCATTCAGGGAGATGGGCGTCGGCATAGTATCGAGACCGGACAGGATATCGATAGTCTACGATCACATAGTGCCGGCCAACAATTCCACTACGGCGGATCTGCAGGCCGAGCTGAGAAGATTCGCCCTCGATAGTGGTATAGATCTGCATGATATCGGCGAGGGGATATGCCATCAGGTGATGAGCGAGGGCATCGTCACTCCGGGCGAGATCGTCGTGGGGGCGGATTCGCACACCTGTACCATGGGCGCTTTCGGAGCCTTCGCCACAGGGGTCGGGGCATCCGACATGGCATCGATCTGGGCCACCGGCGATACCTGGTTCAAGATACCGGAGACCATCAACATCAGACTAGAGGGTGAGCTTCCCAGATACGTTGAGGCGAAGGACGCGGCCCTCCGTTACGTAGGTTTGTTGGGGGCCGGAGGGGCAACCTACAAGGCAATAGAGTTCACGGGCGACAACGACCTTGGGATGGATGACAGGCTGACCATATCCAACATGTCCGTGGAATCAGGTGCGAAGGCAGGGCTGTTCTACGCTGACGACGTTACCTGCAGATATCTTCGAAACCACGGAAGGAACGCAACCCCGCAGAAAAGGGAGGATTGCGATTACGTAAGAGAGGAGATCATACAGCTTGATGATATGGAACCTCTGCTCGCGGTGCCTCACAGAGTGGATGATGTCAGACCCGTATCCGATTTCGAAGGGACTCCGTTGGACCAGGTATTCGTAGGTACATGCACGAACGGCAGATACGGAGACCTGAAACGCTTCGCGGACATCGTGAGGGGGAAGAAGGTGAAGGTAAGGACGATCGTGGTCCCCGCCTCACGGGCTGTTCTCCTCAGAGCAGTGGATACGGGCATTCTGAGAGATATCATAGAGTCCGGGGCCGTAATCGGCAACCCCGGATGCGGCCCCTGCCTCGGAGCGCATCAAGGTGTTCTGGGAGAAGGTGAGACAGGGCTATCCTCTGCCAACAGGAATTTCAAGAACCGCATGGGCGTGGGCGCTAAGTATTTCCTTTCGTCGCCTACCACCGCGGCATTCTCCGCATTGAAGGGAGAGATAGCCTTACCGGGGGACCTTCAATGAAAGGCGTCGCGATAAGGCTCGGCGACGATGTCGATACGGATCAGATAATCGCCGGCAGATATCTCAGAACTAAAGACAAATCCGTCTGGGCCGAGCATGCATTCGAGGATCTCGATCCGAGCCTGGCCTCCCGCCTGAAGGGCAGTGTAATCGTAGCTGGAAAGAACATGGGGTGCGGCTCATCTCGGGAGCAGGCGGCCATAGCGCTCAAGGAGGCGGGTGTCATCGCGGTGGTCGCAGAGAGCTTCGCCAGGATATTCTTCAGGAATGCCATCAACCGGGGCATACCCATGTTCGAGATACCGGAAGGCTTCACATGCGAAGACGGTGACGGGATCTCGATCTCCCTTGAGGAATCGTCCGTGGAGATCGACGGACGCAGATACCGGGCGCTGAAACTGTCTGACAAGATGAAGGAGATAATAGATGCGGGCGGCATCATAGAGCTTAGGAGAAGGGAGAAATGAAGATCGCCGTGGTCAGGGGCGACGGCATAGGCAAAGAGGTGATACCTCAGGCCGTCAGGGTCCTTGAGCACTATGCGCCCGATTCCGAATACTTCGAAGTGGAGATCGGATACGGCAAATGGGAGAGGTGCGGGACCGGATGCGATGACGGGGATATCGAATCCCTCAGAAAGGCGGACTCGATCCTCTTCGGCGCCATAACCACTCCTCCGGACCCGAAGTACAAGAGCGTCATGCTGAAAATAAGAAAGGACCTGGGTCTTTATGCCAATCTCAGACCGGTGCACGGGGAAGACTTCAATATAATGGTGGTGCGCGAGAATTCTGAGGGCCTGTATTCCGGGATAGAGGAGATAGGCGAGGAAAGGTCCACGACCCTTCGGGTGGTCACAAAGAAAGCGAGCGAGCGCATCGCAAGATGCGCATGCGGCGTATTATTGAAAGATTTTGAGAACGGAACCCTGACCATAGGGAACAAAGCCAATGTCATGAAGTCGGATGTGCTCTTCCGCGATACATGCATAAGAGTAGCTGAGGAAATGGGAGTTCCTTACAGAACGGCATACATAGATGCCCTGACCTTCGATGCCATACAGAATCCTCAACGGTACGATGTGATAGTCACCACGAATCTCTTCGGAGATATACTCAGCGATGCCCTGGGTCATCTCGTTGGCGGACTGGGGATGCTCCCCAGCGCGAACATAGGCGAGAGACATGCGCTCTTCGAGCCTGTGCATGGCAGTGCGCCCGATATCGCCGGTAAGGGCATCGCCAATCCTATTGCGGCTGTGAGGAGCGCGGGCATGCTGCTCGAGCATAACGGGATAAGATGTCGCGAGGAGATAGAGGAAGCCATAGCCGCGGTCATATCATCGGGCATGAAGACAAGGGACCTGGGGGGAACAGCGGATACCGTATCATTCACCAACGCCTTGATGGACAGGCTCAGCTGAGGAGGTTAGATCATGGACGTTATCAACCCCGCCAACAACAGGAAGATAGGAGAGGTGCAGGAATTCACAGAGGAGATGGTGCACGATACCGTCGGAACCCTCGAGAAAGGATTCGCCGGATGGTCCGGATGCAGTTCCGCGGCAAGAAGCAGGATCATTTTCAAGGCCGCGGAGATCGTGAGACAGGAAAAGGACAGATTGGCATCGATCCTGACGGCCGAGCAGGGCAAGCCTCTGCATGAGGCAAGGAATGAGATACTGGGGGCCGCAGCGGTCATGGAATTCTACGCTTCCATAGCGGGGACGATCAGCGGCCGTACTCTGCCGAGGGCGGATTACGGCTATGCATTCACGAAGAAGAGCCCGCTGGGAGTATGCGGCGCGATAATCCCGTGGAACATGCCGGCACTGATAATGGCATGGAAGGTCTGCCCGGCACTGGTGACCGGCAACACGGTGATATTGAAGACGGCTT